>DATGLL010000087.1:0-33346 GCA_035294145.1 Candidatus Dormiibacterota bacterium
TCAGGCCGAGGACCATCACGCCTACCTGCCCGCTCGGGATGGCGCCGACCAGCCCCGCCAGACCGAAGACGAGGGTTCCGAGCGTCCATCCGACCAGCGCCGCCGCTCCGGCCGCCGGCAGGGCCAGCAGGATCACTCCGACCACCAGGCCGATAAGCGTGCCCTGACGGGGGCGCAGCACTCCACGGGTTTGACAGCTGGTGGCGCCGGAGGCGCGTCGCCCGGCGACGGCGACCGGACTCACGCCGAGGTACCGGTTCGCCCGGCGCCATACCTGGAACGCCTCGATGGCCTGCTGGGCGCGCACCTCGTCGTCGAATCGGCCGATCACCAGCAGCTGGACGGGACGCACCGCCGCCCGCTCGCCTGCGGTCGTGCTCATGCGGTAGACGTTCCCATCCGAGAGCCTGGGCGGCCGGGTAGTTCGGGTGGGACCTAGACGTATTGTTCTGCGCGGTGCCCGAACGCGAACCGTCGGACCACCGAGCGGGCACCGTTCCGGGTCCGGTCTGGAGCCGAACTGAGGGGCTCACGCCACCGGAGCATGCCGGTGCCGGGATCGGATGTCACCTGGCGGTGACCGCCCACCGTCACCGTGCCGGTCTCACGGCCACGACCCCGGTCGGAGACGCCGCCTGACGCGACGCTCGACCTTCGCCCTGCCCACCGTCAACCCCGGACGCCGGGCGGCCATTCGAGGCTGAGGCCAGGGGCGGGCCCGGGGCGCCGGCGGGTGGGACGCGGAGTCCGGGCGCGCCCGCCCCCGACCCACGTCACGCGGACCGGTTCACCGTCTGGACCGGAGCGGCGTGAACCTGCGCCACCTGCCGGGCTCAGGGCAGGAGCAACAGCTTGCCGGTGGTCCGCCTGGCCTGGAGGTCCTCGTGGGCCCGACGTGCCTCGGCGAGCGGATAGCGCCCGCTGATCCGCACCCGCAGCCGGCCGGAGGTCACCCATCCCAGGACGTCGCCGGCCCGCCCCAGCAGCTCCTCCCGGGTCAGGGTGTAGTGGCCCAGGCTGGGTCGGGTGAGGAAGAGCGATCCGCCCTGGTTCAGCCGCTGCGGGTCGAAGGGCGGCACCGGGCCGCTTGAGGCCCCGTACAGCACCAGCATGCCCCGGGGTCGCAGGCAGGCCAGGCTGCCGTCGAAGGTGGTCCTGCCCACGCCGTCGTAGACCACGGGCAGGCCCTCGCCGCCGGTGAGCCGCCGTACCTCGGCGGCGAAGTCCACCTGGTCGTAGCGGATGACCTCGTCCGCGCCGGCCTCCCGGGCCAGCGCCGCCTTCTCGTCCGTGGAGACGGTGGCGATGACCCGGCCCCCGCGGAGCTTCACCATCTGGGTCAGGAGCAGGCCGACCCCGCCCGCGGCGGCGTGGACCAGCACCGGGTCGCCCTCCCGCACGGCGTAGGTGGAGGTGCAGAGGTAGTGGGCGGTGAGCCCCTGGAGCAGGACCGCGGCCGCCAGCTCGTCGGAGATGCCGGCCGGGAGCGGGATGGCCCGGTCGGCGTCCACGACCACCTGCTCGGCGTAGCTGCCCGGGGCGGCCACCCAGCCCACGTGGTCACCGGCCCGGAGATCGGTCACGCCCTCGCCCACCTCCACCACCGTGCCCGCGCCCTCGACTCCCAGCATCAGGGGCAGCGGCACCTGGTAGATGCCCGAGCGCTGGTAGGTGTCGACGTAGTTGACGCCGCTCGCCGCCACCCGGACCAGGATCTGGCCGGGGCCGGGCCGGGGAGGATCGACCTCCGCCAGCTCCATCACCTCGGGACCGCCGTATCGCTGCACGCGGATCGCTCGCATACGAATCCTCGACCTCCAGAACCGTATGGGTGTGCCCACGGAACCATATCCCGATCCCGGCCCGGGCAGCGGTACGATGCCACCGAGATCGGCCGACGGTCCGGCCGGGCCGGATTCTGGGAGGGAGACGCGTATGCGGGACGTGGAGGGCAAGGTCGCCTTCATCACCGGGGGGGCCAGTGGCATCGGGCTGGGCATGGCCAGGGCCTTCGTGGAAGCGGGCATGAAGGTCGTGATCGCCGACCTCCGCCGCGACCACCTGGAGGAGGCGGCGGCTCTCTTCCACCGGCTGGGGTGGGAGGCCAGCGTCCACGGCCTGCAGCTCGACGTGACCGACCGCGCCGGCTTCGTCCGCGCCGCTGAGGAGGCCGAGCGCGTATTCGGGAAGGTCCACGTTCTCTGCAACAACGCCGGCATCGGCATCGGCGGCCCCATCCGCGAGGCCGGTTACGACGACTGGGACTGGGCCCTGGCGGTCATGATCGGCGGGGTGGTCAACGGCATCCAGACCTTCCTCCCCCGCATGCTGTCCCACGGGGAGGGCGGCCACATCGTCAACACCTCCTCGGCCAGCGCCCTGGTGCCCATCCCCGGCAGCACCATCTACCTCACCGCCAAGTCGGCCCTGATCGGCCTCTCCGAGTGCCTGCGGAGCGAGCTCGAGACCGAGGGCATCGGCGTCTCCGCTTTCTGCCCCGGACCGGTACAGACCAATATCAGGGAGAGCGGCCGCACGCGGCCGGAGCGGTACCGGCGGGACAGCGGCTACCTGGAACGCGAGCGCCGCCTGGAGCAGCGGCCCAACTCCCCGCTCTGGATGACCCCCGAGGAGTGCGGCCGCCGGGTCCTCGAGGGCATCCGGCGCAACGACCTTTACATCTTCACCCACCGCGAGTTCAAGGAGGGAGCGGCGGAGCGCTTTCAGGCCATGCTCGACGCCTTCCCCGACGAGGCGGTCGACGTCGAGCGGGCCGACGCCATCCGCTACCTGCTCTCCAACCCGATCTTCTCGCCGGCACGGCGAACGGGCTGAGGCCGGCGGCCGCAGCCCGGGCCGTCCGGGGACCGCCTCCCCGCCCCGGTGCCCGCGGGACTGCCCGGTCGGCACGGTCGAGGACGCCGGGAGAGGCGAGGTCGACGAGCCCCTTCTGATCCCCTACGCCCGGCCGCCCCGAGGCCGTCCCCTCGGGCCCGGCCTGGGGCCGCCCCCCAGCTCGCCGGACAGGCAGCCGAGGATCTCGAGGAAGGCCGCCGCCGCGGCTGCGGGCGAGCGGCCATGAGGCCACACCACCCCCAGCTCGCGGACGGCGTGGAGGTCCTGCACCGGCATCCGGCGCCCCTCCCTACCCGCCGCCGTGCGCGGGAGCACGGTCACCCCGAACCCGCAGGAGGCGAGCGCGACAGCGGTCCCGGCGTGATCGGTCTCCAGGACCACGCTGGGACGGAATCCGGCGCCCCGACAGACCTCCTCGAGCAGCTCGCGTAACTCGTGGCCACGCCGGAGGGCGACGAAAGGCTCGTGGGCCAGCTCGGCCAGCCTCACCACGTGCTGCCCGCTCAAGGCATGCTCGGCCGGGACCACCGCCACCATCGGCTCCCGCACCAGCGGGCGGCCTTCCAGGTCAGAGCGGCGACCGGGCAGGCGGATGATCGCCAGGTCGAGTTCGCCACGGTGGACCGCGTCCTCCAGCTGGGAACCGTTGTCCTCCTCCCGCAGGGTCACATCGACGCCGGGATAGCGGCGGTGGAACTCGGCCAGGAACCGCGGCACCAGACGCATCGCCGGACCCGGCAGGCTTCCCAGCCCGAGGCGTCCACGGCGCAGCCCCTGGACCTCCTGAACCCGCCTTCGCGCCTCCTCAGCCTCGAGCAGGACCCGTTCCGCGTGGGGGAGGAACGCCTCTCCAGCGCTGGTCAGCCTGAGGCTGCGACCAAGCCGCTCGAAGAGGGGCGTTCCCAGCTCGCTCTCGAGCTTGCGGATCTGCTCGCTGAGCGATGGCTGGGTGATGTAGAGACGCTCAGCCGCCCGGGTGAAGGTGCCCGCGCTGACCACGGCTACGAAGTAGCGGAGTTGATGGAGCTCCACGAACCCAGAGGAAAAACCTATGGTTAACGCAGGGTATCACGCATAGTCCGTCCTCGACGGGACGGGTAGCCTGAGCAACTGCGCCGGTGGATGTCGTCCTGCCCTCGTTCAGCATCATCCCGAACGATCCGTCAAGCTCGACCGCGCCCAGGGCCATGGGCTCGGGATCCCGGCCCTGACCGCGGCGCCTTGGCATGCCGCGATCGTGAGGCGAGGTCATGGGGGAGGTCGTGCATGCTCTGTCGTCGCCGTCCATGAGCCAGCAGCGGACGGCTGCCGTCGAGCTGGTCACGATCCTCTACGACGAGGGGGTCAGCCACTTGTTCCTCAACCCCGGCATGTTCGTGGCGCCGCTCCGAGAAGCGCTCGCCGAGACCCGGGCGGCCGGCATGGCGCCCCCCCAGCCGGTGCTCTGCGGTCACGAGCACCTGGCCCTCTCGGCCGCCCACGGCCACCATCTGGTCGGAGGTGGCCCCCAGGTGGTGATGGTCCACGTCGCAGGCGGGCGCCTGCAGTTGGCGGGGGCGCTGGAGAACGCGCAACGGGACCGAATTCCGGTCGCGGTGCTCGCCGGAGAGGCGATCCCCACGAAGGCGTCGGAGCCCTCCCTCCCTTCGTCGGCCGAGCCGGTGGGGAAGTGGCGGGAGGAAGTTCGAGGCCCGGGACAGCTCGGGCCCTTGCTGCGCCGGGGGCTTCAGATCGCGCGCACCGAGCCCACCGGCCCAACCCAGCTCGTGCTTCCCCCGGCGTTGCTCGAGGCACCCGTCCCCTACCCTTCGCGGCGGCTCCCGCCACCCCGTCCCCCGGTGCCCGACCTGGGCGCCCTCGAGGAGATGGCCGAGCTGCTGGCCGCGGCCCGGTCGCCGCTGATCGTGGCCGGTCGGGTGGGACGCAACCTCTCCGCGGTCCCCAGCCTCGCCCGCCTCGCCGAGACCCTAGGCGCGCCCGTGATCGACTTCCGGAACTGCGTGAACCTGCCTCCACAGCACGCGCTGAACGCCGGGCTGGAAGGGCGAGACCTGCTCCTGCGAGCGGATGCCATCCTGCTCCTGGACGTCGAGGCCGCGTGCGTGCCAGGTCTGGGTCCGTTTCCCACCCAGGCCTGGCTCCTTCAGATCGACAGCGATTGCCTGAAGCCAGACCTGCCTGGCTGGTGCTATCCGGTCGAGATCGGGGTGACGGCGGACACGGCCCAGGCCCTACCGCATCTCGTCGAGATGCTCTCCGATCGCCTCGGCAGCCGCCGTCAGGAGGTGGAGGAGCGCCGGCAGCGGGTCATGGAGTTCCTGGCCGCGTCACGTCAGGCCTGGCACGGTCGCGCCACCTCCGGCGCCCCTGATGACTTCCCCGACGCGCTCCTGGCCGAGCTCAACCGGGCCCTCCCCGAGGATGCCCTGGTCCTGGAGGAGGCCACGGCCAACGCGGATGCAGCCATCCGCCAGCTGGAGCGTCCGCCCGGGCGCCTCTTCCGCCGGGCCACCCCCAGCCCAGGATGGTCGATCGGTGCCGCGCTGGGGGCGCGCCTGGCCGACCCCACCCGCCCGGTCGTCGCCCTCTGTGACGACCCGGCCTTTGACTTCGGGCTGCCAACCGCTGCCTTCCGCTCGGCGCACCGCTCCGGCGCTGCGTTCCTGACCATCGTGCTGAGCCGGGGTGGCCATCGCTCGCCAGGCCCCCTGCCCGGGGGCGGCCTGCAGGATGTCAGCGACCCCGTGGTCGAGGCCGAGGCGGATCCGCTGGCGGTGGCACGCGCCAGCGGGGCCGAAGGGATGGCCATCGAGAGCCCAGCCCAGGTGGCGGCGGCGGTGGAGCGCCTGCTGGCCAGCACCCGCGACGGGGTGTGCGCCGTCCTCCAGGCCCGGCTGCCGCGACCCTAGCGCGAGACCCCGGCGGGAAGCCCAGAGGCCACCCCTCGGCCCACCCCGAGGTCTGAAGGCGGAGCTGACCGCCGGCGAGAGCCGTTCATCACGGCCAGGCCGGCACGGAGCCCTCCTGGCCGAGGCAAGGATCAATGACGGCCGGTCAGGATGACACCTCCACCCTCGGCGACGACCCCGCCTCAGATCCAGGATCCTCCGCGCCGAGGGACAACGACGATACTCGATCAGTCGTGAAGGATGCCCCTCCAACCGAGGGCCCCGGCCCCGGGCGCCGCCCGGCGCCACGAAGGCTGACCCGCTTGGCCCGGCTGGCCATGTATGGGGTCGTGCTCCCGGTGGTGCCCCTCCTGCTAGGGGCGTTGGTGGCCTTCACGCTGGCCACCGAGACCGTGATCGCCGGGATCGTGCAGCTGCTCTTGAGCCAGGGCTCCGGCCTGAGCGGCGTCACGGTCGAGCTGGCCAAGATGACGGACCTGGTCTTGGTCGGCGTGGTCCTGGTCATCGTCGCCGCCGGCCTGCTCGAGCTGTTCTGGCCGAACCCCTCGGGCCGCCGCCCGACCTGGCTCCCGGGCTGGCTTGTGATCGGCAGCCTGGATGAGCTCAAGGACCCGGTGCTCTCCATGCTCGTGCTGGTGATCACCGTTGGGTTCGTGGACGAGGCCGTGAACACCACCGACGGCTGGCGCACGCTGGGACTCGGCGTCGGCTCAGCAGCGGTGGTGGGAGCGATCGCCCTGTACCGCCGCCTCCGCTGACCGCTCCCGGCCACCGCCCCCCAGAGCCGCCCCCGCGGTGGGGGATGCCCCGTGTCACCACGGACCGACCCCCGGCCTGGCCGTTCAGGCCAATCAGCTTGGGCGCTCGCCAGCGAGGAGCGGGAGCAACCGCCCCAACCCCTCAGCCAAGAGCGAGAGATCGGTCGAGAAGGCGATGCGGATGAACCCCTCGCCGCCAGGGCCGTACTCGGCCCCGGCTCGCACCGCCACCCCGCGCTCCAGGGCGAGCTTCGCCACCTCGGTGGAGGCAAGCGGGAGACGATACCCGAGGAAGGCGTAGAAGGTCCCTTCCGGCGGCCGAAGCCGCAGGTCGGGGTACCCGCGGGCCGCCCGTAGGACGACGTCGCGGCGGGCCTGGTACTCGCGCCGCATGCTTTCCGCCCACGTCTCGGGGAGCACGGCCGCCGCCAGCGCCGCCCGCTGCACGGCGCTGTTGACCGGGCCGTTGAAGGTCCGGTGCAAGCTGGCGGCAGCGGCGACCACCTCATGGGGGGCAGCCAGGTACCCCACCCGCCAGCCGGTCATGGCGTAGGTCTTGGAGAAGCTCTGAACGTAGATCAGGCGCTCGGCCAGGGCCTCGACCTCCAGCGCCGACGTGAACGCAACCCCGTCATACACGACGTGGTCGTAAGCCTCATCACAGACCACCAAGAGGTCGTGCTCGGCAGCGATGCTGGCCAACGCTTCCAGCTCGGCGCGCGGGTAGACGGCACCGGTGGGATTGCAGGGGTTGCAGATGACCACCATCCGTGCCCCCGGGGCCACGGCCGCGATACCGTCCACGTCGAGGTGGAAATCGGGCCGATGGCGGACGAAGGTGACCTCCGCCCCGGCCACGGTGGCCAGGTCGGTGTAGAGCGAGTAGGTGGGCTCGGGGACGATCACCCGGTGCCCGGGGTCGAGGAGGGCCAGCATCACGGCCGTCAGGGCGGCGCTGGCTCCGTGCGTGATGAGCACCTGCTCGGGCGTGTAGACGCGCCCACTGCGCTGGCTCAGGAGCTGGGCCAGGACCTCGCGCAGCTCAGGATCCCCTTGGGAGTGAGCGTAGCGGGTGAACCCGGCGGAGACCGCCTTGGCCAGGGCCTCTCGGATGGGATCGGGCGTGGGGAAGCATGGATCGCCGGCGATCAGCGAGATCACACCGGGCCCGGGGCTGGACACGGTGACGGGGCGCAGGGAACGTCGAGCCAGCTCCAGCATCCTGCGCGCGGGGGCAAATGCAGCGGTCATCGCATCATCATCGCGGCTGGGCCGAGGCCACCGCCGAAGGGCAAGGGCCGGCGCGGAGGGTTCAGTGCTGCTCGACGCGCTCCTCGTCGGAGATCTCGTGGCGACGGTTCAGCGCATCGCCGCGCATGACCCACCAGCCGAGGCCGAAGACGCCCGCGACGGCCACCAAGAAGGCCAGGGCCATGAAGGACGCAGCCGTGATCCACTCGCCGTAGAGGTAGAGCACGTCGACAATTATCGGCATTCCGGGACGCCGAGATGGGGCCGCGCGGCCCCGAGAGGAAGGCATCGGACGGTATGGTGTTGGCCATCAACCTCGTCGACCTCATCCTGATCCTTGCCACCCTGGTCGGGCTCAGCAACGGGTACCGCCGGGGTTTGTGGCTCTCGGTGCTGCAATACGCTGGGCTGCTCGCCGGCGTGGTGGCGGGTGCCGCCCTGGCGCCGCCCATCCTCGCCGCGCTCTCCGTCGGCGACGGCCTACGCTCCCTGGGCGCGATCCTGATCTTGATCGTCTGCGGCTCGCTGGGCTCGACCTTCGGCTTCTTGACTGGCACGGCGCTGCGTACCGATGGGCGGGCAGTGCGGCTCCATCCGCTGGAGGCAGTGACCGGGGCGGCGTTCTCCGGCGCCGCCGTACTGGCCGTGGGATGGTTCCTCGGGCTCACCTTCTCCCAAGGACCAAGCCCGTTGGCGGCCAGGCTCATCCAAGGCTCGGCCATCTTGCGGAAGCTGGACGAGTTCTTCCCCCGTCCCCCAGCCTTCCTGGCTGGGGTGGAGCGCGTCCTCGCCGACGTGCCCTTCCAGACCTTCGCCAACCTGCCCCCCATCCTGTCCTCCCCTCTCCAACCGCCGGCCTCGGCCTCGACGCCCGGGGTGGAGACGGCCGCCGGCTCGGTCTTCCGCGTCGAGGGACGAGGGTGCGGTGGGCTGGTCAGCGGAAGCGCCTACCCGATCGCGCCCGGGTACCTGGTGACCAACGCCCACGTCGTCTCGGGGACCACTGGGACCACCGTCTCAAGCGGGGACTCCCCGTTCGGGGTGCGGGCGAGGGTGGTGCTGTTCGACCCCGAGCGCGACGTGGCAGTCCTCTATGCGCCTCAGGTGACGGCATCCCCCCTGGTCCCGGCCAACGGTGGTCGGGGCACGGAGGGAGCCGTGATCGGCTATCCCGGCGGCGGGGAGGAGACCATCAGCCCGGCAGTGATCGAGTCGAGCGTAGAGGCCCAGGGCCGCGACATCTACAACGATCAGCTGGTCAGCCGCCAGATCTGGATCCTGAGCGGGGTGGTTCGGCCTGGCAACTCGGGGGGGCCGTTGGTCGACCTTCAGGGTCACGTGCTGGGTTTGGTCTTCGCCGCCTCCAGCACCAACCCGACCCAGGCCTACGCCTTGACCGACGCAGAGATTCAGGGGGACGTGCAGCAGGCCATCGGGCGGACCGGTGGGGTGGACACCGCAGCCTATCCGTGCGCCGTCTGACATGGCCGACGCCCGAGGGCTCGAGCCCTCGGGCGACGCCCCGGCCGGCTGCCGGTCAGAAGCTCTCCGCCTCGTCGATCAGCATCACCGGGATGCCATCGACGATGGGGTAACGCAGCCGGTCGACCGTGCAGATCAAGGTGGCCCCGTCCTCGCTCAGTTCCACCTTCTGCTTGCACTTCGGGCAAGCAAGGATCTCAAGCAGCTCTGGCGAAATCACGAGGCGATCGTAGCAGCGTCACGCCGATCAAGGTAGAGTGAGGAGGTCCCGCTCGGGGCGGGCGAGGAGGTTGCCCTCCTCGCACCTCCACCGAGCATGGCTGCGGGGGTGAGGTCATGCTCAGCACCCGAGGCTTCCGTCGGAACCGCTTCCAGGCTTCCCTGCTCGCTGAGCCGGCTTCCTCGGGCTCGCCGCCCGCTCACGGGCGACACCTGTATTGTGCCTCGTTTCTTCGCGGGATTGCAAGCCCCTTGGGCCAGAAAATGCCCAGAAAGGGCCAGAATCGGTTGGTTTTTCCCCATTATCAGGCCGCCGCAAGCGAGTACGATAACGTACAGCAATTGATCAGGGCAGGCAAGCCCAATCGTTTGTCCGAATTGCCTTGCCAGGGTCGCCACCCGGCCGCCGTACCCCTGTCCTCGTCCCCCATGGGAAGCGCGCGATGGATCGGGCCAGGGTCCAAGGGTTGGCCATCGCGTAGAGGACCGTCAGCACCAGGATCGGGCGCCAGCGGAGGGGCACGCTCTGCGCGGGCTCGAGATGCCCACCCGCCACGGGCGGGCAAGCCACATGGCGATCGCGTGCCCCCACGGTCAGCGCCACCTCAGCCCCCGAACCACGACCGCCGGCGCCAGGGGCAGGCTGGGGCGAGGGGTGGAGAACGGGAGCAGGTGCCAGCCCAGCCCAGGAGACCCGCCGGCAGGGCCATCCACGTCCGTTCCTCGAGATAGAGCACCGGCTCCCTGCAGGGCCAGGAAGGCGACAAGGGACGGCAACATGAGAGCGTCACCAAGCCCGTCGCTCGGATCCCGACGTCGCCGACCGAGCCCAGCGCCAAGAAGAGGTGCCCGACCGATGGGCCCACCACCGGCGACCGGATCGGGATCAGGATCACAGCATCGAAGGTCAGGACGCCGGCGCGGGACGACGAAGAGCACCTGACCCCAGCCGCCACGGGCCCGATCCAGCCAGCCCCCAGGGCCGCAGACCCACCCGGCCAGCTGCCACCTCCAGCGGGGCAACCTGGCCAGCAACCCGAAGAAGACGGTAGAGGTTCGATGTGGGTGAGCCAGCAGCCGGCCCCCTCCCGTCGCACGCTGGCACGACGCCGAGACGAGCCCAACGGATCCTCAGCCGGGTCCAGGACGCCCCGCCGATGGAGAGAGCGGACCAGCCCTCCAGGGCAGGGAAAGAGATTCAGCCGCGTCCACCGGCCCCAGCAGGCCGGCGCCACGCTCGGGGCCCGGCCCCCGGCCTCCTCAGCCCATGCGATCGCGGGGTCCAGGAGACCCAAGAGAGCCCCCAACGAGGGCGACAGATCGCCCCGGCCGGTTCGGTATCCGGCGAAGACGGCCATCATGGAGGAACGAGATCCCCACCACGGCCGCTCCCCCGCTGGCAGATCGCCAGGGCAGCGGGAACGCGGATCGAGAGCCGAAGCCGTAGGGCAGAGGCTCAGGTCGCCTCCTCGAACGGACCGCCTCCGCGGGGGCGAAGCCATGCCGCGCCTTCCCCTGCCCCGGGCCGGGGAGCCACCGACCGTGGTTCCGCCGCCATTCGATAGAAAACCTTCCTCATTCTCTGGTTAACCTATCGATAACTTCTATGCTGCTTGTCCACATCGAAGGGTTCCTGGAGGTGGCTCGACTCGGCAGCGTCAGCCGCGCGGCCGAGGCGCTCTACGTCACGCAGCCGACGCTCACCGCCCGGCTGCACGCCCTGGAGCGCGAGCTCGGACAACGCCTCTTTGTCAGGGGCCGGCAGGGCATGCGGCTGACCGACGCCGGGCGAGCCTTCCTCCCCTACGCCGAGCGTGCCCTGCGCGCGCTGCGTGACGGTCGGCGCGCCCTCGACGAGCTGGAGCACGCCACCGCTGGCCAGCTCGCGATCGCCGCAGCGTCGGCCGTGAGCACGTACCTCCTCCCTGCGGTCCTGGAGCGCTTCGTGGCCCACCACCCCCGGATCGAGGTCGCCGTGCGCACCGGCCATTCCGAGGACGTGCTGGAGATGGTGCTGCGCGACGAGGCTCAGATCGGCCTCGGCCGAGCGCTCCGACATCCGGAGGTCGAGCTGCGGCCGTTCCACGAGGAGGAGCTCGTGCTGGTGGTCGCCCCCGACCATCCCTTCGCCCGGCGCGGGACCGTCTCCATGACGGACCTCGGCACGCAGAAGCTCATCCTCTTCGATCGCACCTCTAGCTACTACGAGGTGACCCAGGTGGCGTTCCTCACCGCCGGGGTCACCATGCACGGGGTCATGGAGCTGGACAACATCGAGGCGGCCAAAAAGATGGTCGAACGAGGTCTCGGGGTGGCCCTTCTCCCCAGGACCGCGGTCACCCGCGAGGTCGACTCCGGCTCGCTCCGCCGGGTGGAGCTGCGCGACGCGGTGCCGATGCGACGGAGCATCGTCGCCATGCGACGACGGGACGCGGGCCCGCCCACCGGCCCGGTGGCAGCCTTCCTGGACCTCCTCGAGAAGACCCGCTTCGACCCCTGAGGCGAGCGGTCGAGCGGCCAGCGGAGGATGGGGCCCGACGGGACCCATCAAGGATGACGATCCCGCGATCGGAAAAGACGATCGGACATCCCCCCTCATTTATTCATATCTTTGATAGATTCAAGGACATGGATAGGACAGATCGATCATCCTCGGCGACCACGGCCATCGCGACCGCCGAGACCACCGAGTGCAACTGCCTCGACGATTGCCCGCGCGACCACGACACGGACTGAGCGCTTCAGCGAAGTCCGGCCAGGAAAGGAGGGACGTCATGGAGCTGGCCGCCACGCCCCTGTTGCCCGAGGGCTTCCAGGTGCCTGCCTCGCGCTGGACCCCGTCCAGCCGAGCCTTGCGGGAGAGGCTTGAGGCGCGCCCCTACGTGTTCGCCCCAGGCGTCTACGACCCCCATGGGGCGGAGCTGGTGATGTACCACCGTTTCGACGCCGTGTACTTCAGCGGCTACTCGTTCGCCATCGGCCACTTGGGCACCACCGACATGGACCTCTATGCGAGCGTCGAGATCGCCGATGGGGCCCGTCGCATCGTCAGCGCCCTGCGCAAGTTCCAGCTCACGATGGCGGTCGGTGATCCCGAGCGCGGGGTGCCACCACGCCACCTGGAGATCCCGCCCGTGGTGGCCGACATGGACGTCGGCTACGGCAACGTGTTCAACGTCCAGCGCACCACCGAGTTGTACGTCGGCGCAGGCGTGGCCGGTGCCCATCTTGAGGATCAGGTCATGCCCAAGCGCTGCGGCCACATCGCCGGCAAGGCCCTGATCCCGGCCGACGAGTTCGTCGCCAAGCTCCGCATGATGCGGGCGGTGGCAGACGACCTGGGCAACCGCGACTTCGTGATCATCGCCCGGACCGACGGCGTCTCTGCCACCGAGGCCCCCGAGTCGAAGCGGGGGCTGGAGCTGGCCATCGAGCGCGGGTTGCGCTACCTGGATAGCGGCATCCCCGACCTCCTGTGGTGCGAGTTCCCGACCGCCGACCGGGGCCCCACCGAGCGCTTTCACGAGGAGATCCGCAAACGCTTCCCCGAAGCCCGCTTCGCCTTCAACTACTCCTCCTCCTTCAAGTGGTTCAACGAGCCCGACCCCATGACCTGGGACGAGCTAGCGGAGCAAGGGGTGCGTTTCATCTTCATCACGCTGGCGGCGCAGCATGCCATGGGGTACGGGTTCCACCGGCTGGCCGAGGCTCTCAAGGCTCGAGCGCAAGACGGCTACATCGAGCTGCAACGGGCAGAGTGGTCGGAGGAGGTCCCCACGCGCAGCCATCACCTGTTCACCGGGGTGCCCTACCATCACTTGCTCGGCGAGCAGCTGGGGACCGCCCGCTTCGGACGGCAGGTGGAGCAGGGGGTCGAGCCCGCCAAGGTCGTCTGACCCGGCCTCGAAGGCCGGCGGGACATCCCTGGCATCGTGAGGCCATCACCAGGCGGAGGCTCAGGAGGGGATCACACCCACAGGCCCCGGCCCTCGAGCACAGCCTTGAGGACCTCGGGACGGTCGGTCATGACGCCGTCGACCCCGAGGTCCAGCAACGCCTCCATCTGGGCCGCGTCGTCGACCGTCCATACGTGGACCTGAAGCCCGCGCCAGTGGGCCGCGCGAAGGAAGCGGGCGTCGACCAGGGAGAGCCCCCGGAAGTCGAGAGGGACCTGCGCGCAGGCCGCTGGCGATCGCCCAGGAAGCGGGGCCCAGGAAGCGGCACGGAGCCAGGCCACACCCCACGGCCCCAGGGCGGTGCAGAGATCGGGGCCGAGGAGCCGGCGGACCCGCGCCGTCCGGCGATCGGAGAACGAGCCCACACACACGCGATGCAGGCTGCTGGTCCGCCGGATGGCCTCAGCTAGGGGCTCGACGCAGGCGTCGTGCTTCGGCTCGACGTTGACCCGCAGCTCGGGCCAGGTCCCGAGCACTTCCTCCAACGTCGGGATCGGTTCCTGGCCCGCCACCCGCGCTCGGCGCACCTCGGCATAGGGAAGCTCGGCCAGCCGGCCTGAGCGATCGGTGAGGCGATCGAGCCGGTCATCGTGGAAAGTGACCAGGACACCATCGGCGGTGACCTGAACGTCGGTCTCGATGTAGCGGTAGCCAAGGCGGACCGCGGCCTCGAAGGCGGCCATGGTGTTCTCGGGCCAGCCACCGGCGCCCCGGTGGGCGAAGGCCAGCGGGCCAGGGTGATCGAGGAAGGGCCAGGCGCTGCGCGGCACGACATCACACATCATGCGTGGGACCACCCCGACCCTGCGACGGCCTTCGACGAGTTCGGGGCGTCGGGCCCGAGCCGCCGCCGGCAGGAGGCGTCGCCCCCTTTCCCGGGCTCAGCGCAGCTGCACGCCAGCGTCGATCGGCAGCGCCACGCCGGTCACGAAGCGGGCGGCCTCCGAGGCCAACCAGACCACGGCTGCGCTCACGTCCTCTGGCTCGACCAGATCCACGGTCAGCAGCGCAGCGAGGGCCCGGGCCGCCTCCGGCTCCGCTTCCAGCCACCGACCCATGGCCTCCGCGGTCCCCATGGGGGTGCGGACTCCGCCCGGGAGCACGCAGTTGACCCGAATGCCGTAAGGCGCGAGCTCGATCGCCAAGGAGCGCATGAGTCCCACCACCCCATGCTTCGAGGCGACATAGTGAGCGATCCCGGGGTAGCCACGCAGGCCAGCCGCCGAGGAGACGAGCACGATGCTGCCCCCGCGTCCCCGCTCGATCATGCCCGGGACGACGGCCTTGCAGGTGGCCCACGCCCCTTTGAGGTTGGTCCGTACGACGTCATCCCATTGCTCCTCGCTCAGCTCCCAGGCCCGACCGAAGCTGATCACGCCAGCGTTGGCGCAAACCACGTCGATGCCCCCCAGTTCGGCCTCTGCCTCGCGCACCACCCGCCACATCGCCTCCGGGTCGGCCGCATCGACCATCCGGCTCAGGCAGCGCCGGCCCTCGGCACGGACCAGGCGGGCAGTCTCCTCCAGGTCCTCGGGCAGGGCGAGCGAGTAGGGAACCGTGGGGACCGAGCGACAGAGGTCGCAGGCCAGGACCTCGGCGCCAGCCCGGGCCAGAGCCAGGGCATGGGCCCGCCCCTGCCCCCGAGCAGCCCCCGTGACCAGAGCCGCACGGCCCGTCAGCACCGGATCAGGCGACATCCCAGCCAAGACCATAGGCGATTTAGACTGACCCCCATGGAGAAGGAACACCTGAGGATGGGCAGCTCACCGGCCCGGGCGCCGCAGCCCCGCCCGGAGGCGACGATCATCGTCCACGACACGGGGGACGAGCCGGACTACGGCGCCGATATGAGCGACCAGGAGCTCAGCCGGCTGCTGGTGCGCGAGGTCACCATCGACGGGATGTGCGGCGTCTATTGAGCCTGAGGAGCTCGTGAGACGAAACGACCGCATCCGTCTGGACGACGCGGTAGCGCTTAGGCCGGAGCGCTTCGGAGCGCTGGCCTACAGCTACCGCGATCGCCAGCTGTTGTTCATCGATCGGCAGCTTCTGCCCTTCGTTAGCTCGGGCGGCAGTCGGCCGGTGGGGGAGATCGCGGACGAGCTGATCGACCGTGGAGACCTGCAGGAGGACACCGTGCCCCACCTCATGACCGTCTTAGAGGGCCTCCGTCGAAAGGGGATCGTCCATGTCGTGGTATGAGACGCTCCATCAGGGCCTGTCGGCACCGGTATGCCTCACCTGGGAGATCACCTATGCCTGCAACCTCGCCTGTGTGCACTGCCTCTCCTCGTCCGGGAAACGGGCCCCTGACGAGCTGACCACGGCCGAGGCCAAGGCCCTCATCGACGAGTGGGCCAGCATGAAGGTCTTCTACATCAACGTGGGCGGCGGAGAGCCACTTGCTCGGCCCGACTTCTTCGAGCTGATGGAGCACGCCCTCCAACGTCGCATCGGGATCAAGTTCAGCACCAATGGCACCTTGCTCAACCGCGCCGCGGCGCGGTGGATCGCCTCCACTGACTATGTGGACGTGCAGATCTCGCTCGACGGCGCCTCACCGGAAGTGAACGACGCCATCAGGGGCGAGGGGACCTTCGCGCACGCGCGACGGGCGATGGAGTTACTCGCCGCCGAGGGGTTCCGGTTCAAGGTCAACCACGTCGTGACCCGTCGCAGCTTCGATCAGCTCGATGCCCTCTACGAGCTGGTGACCGGTATGGGTGGGCAGCTGCGCGTGACCAGGCTGCGTCCCTCCGGACGCGGTGCGGTGGTCTGGCATGCCCTCAAGCTGACCCAGGAGCAGAACCGGCGGCTCTACCAGTGGCTGCGTGCTCATCCCGACGTCCTCACCGGGGACTCGTTCTTCCACCTGTCGGCTCTCGGAACGCCTCTGGAGGGCCTCAACATGTGCGGCGCGGGACGCATCGTCTGCTGCGTGGACCCCCGCGGCGACGTCTACGCCTGCCCTTTCGTGCTGGCACCGGAGTTCCGGGCCGGGAACGTCCGGGAACGGCCCTTCGCCACCATCTGGAGGGAGTCCCCGCTGTTCCAACGCCTCCGGGGCCAGGAGGTCGGAGGCCGTTGTCAGAGCTGCGGCGCCTACGGCCGATGTCACGGCGGCTGCATGGCCGCCAAGCACTTCACCGGCGGGTCGCTCGACGAACCTGACCCGGAGTGCGTGTTCGCGCCCGAGACCGGCCCCACGAGCACGGTCATCCCGCTCGCGCTCAGCCCGCGGCCGCTGCGCCCGGCGTCGCTGCGCTGAGCAGGACTCCGGCCAAAACCCGGGCGAGGGAGGACGGCGAGCGAGGCCGGAGATGGATCGAGGGGATTCCCCGGGGCCGAAGACGCCCTCTCCCCCCACCACCTTTCGCTGCCGGCTCTCGCCGGGGACGCGCGTGGAGTGGCGCGACGGTCGATGCCTGGTGGTCCGAGAGCGCCCACTGGCCGTGGTGGAGCTACGCGAGGCCGGAGCACGGCTCCTCGAGGCCGTGCGCCAAGGACGGACCCTGGTCCCCTCCCAGGCGGAGCGGGCGCTGCTGCACCGCCTCGAAGCCCTCGGTCTGGCCGAGTTGCGGCCGGTGCCGAGGTCGTGGCCCAGGGTCACGGTGGTGGTACCGGTACGCGACCGCCCGGCGCAGCTCGCCGCCTGCCTGGCCTCGCTCCGCCGCCTGCGCTATCCGCCCGACCGTCTTGAGGTGGTGGTGGTGGACGACGGCTCCCGAAGTCCCCTGCCTCCTCTCGGGCAGGCCCGGCTGGTACGGTTGCCGGTCCCACGAGGCCCGGCCGCCGCGCGAAACGCCGGGGCCCGTGAGGCTCGAGGCGAGGTGTTGGCTTTCGTTGACAGCGACTGTCAGGCGGAGGAGGGCTGGCTTGAGGAGCTGATCACCGAGCTGGCCAGATCGGGCGTGGCCGCGGCCGGCGGTCGCGTCGCCGCCTCCCGAGAGCGGGGCTGGCTGGAGCGCTACGAGGCGGTGCGGTCCCCGCTCGACCTGGGGGCGCAGCCGGCCTCGGTTCTGCCCCGAGGCCGGGTTCCCTACCTGGTGGCGGCCTGCCTGGCGGTACGCCGGGCCGACTTCGAGACCGTGGGCGGATTCGACGAGCGGCTGCGCCACGGAGAGGACGTGGACCTTTGCTGGCGTCTGGCCAGCCGTGGGCGACGCATCGTCTACCAGCCGCTGGCCGTGGTTCGCCACGATCACCGGGGGAGGTTGCGTGACTTCGTCCTCACCCGTGCCCGCTATGCGGCCTCGGAGGCGGCGCTCCTGCGCCGGCACCCGGGGGGCCACCGCTGGCTGAGCCTCAGCCCCGGGGCCGCCGCCGCGGTGGTGGGGATGCTCGCCGCGCTGCTTGGGCGACCCCGGCCGGCCGCCCTCGGCGGCCTGGCCCTGGCCGCCGAGACCGCGGTCGCCGTCCGACAGTTGGAGGACCTGGGGATCTCCCCCCGACGTGGCCTGGGCGCGCTGGCCGCCGGGCAGGCCGCCGGCCTCTATCACCTCTGTCGGCAGCTCTGCCGCTACTACGGTCTCCCGGCCCTGAGCTTGGCCTTGCTGGCCGGTCGGGCTCGCCGCCGTCGGTTGCTCCTCGGCCTCGGTGCGGCCGCCCTTGTCCCCGCCCTGGCCGACTGGTATCGCCTCCGTCCCTCGCTCTCACCCCCGGCCTTCGCGGCCGCGAGCCTGCTCGACGACCTGGCCTACCAGTCAGGGCTATGGCTCGGCTGCCTGCGCGAGCGCACCATCGCTCCCCTCCTGACCGAGCTTCGCCTCATCCCGGGGCGAGGCCGGTAACGCATCCGCCCCGCGCGGCATCGGCGCTTGCCCGCGAGCTCGGAAGGCACGGAATCGGCACCGATCGCTTCCATCCCCGCCCGAGCGCGGCCACGCCTGGACGCGGACGTCGGCCGGGCCAGGCCCGGGGCCGCGAGCATCACGGCCACCACCCGGGCCCGCCGGCCGAGATGTCGAACGTCCCTGATCGGCGCGACGGGTGCTACGTGCTGGTGGCCGGCGATCAGAGGTAGCCGCGCCGCTCCAGCAGCTCCACGATCCGAGCCGCCACCTCCTCGGCCGCCCCGGTGACCAGCTGGTGGCCGGACCGGTCCTCCGCACCCGCCTCCAGCCCGACCACGGCCGCGATCCTGGCCTCCGCTGAGAGCTTCGGATCCGGCGCCATGGCGTCGGCCCGGGGCGGCACTGGCCGCGGCGGTCGGTGGCCGAGCAGACGCGGCCGGGGCCGCCCACCCCCGGCCATGGGCAGGGCTGGGATCTCGACCGAGGAGGCAGCGAGCAGGGCCGCCGGGCTGGCCGTGCGCGGCGTCACGATCCCTGGCTCCACGCCGATCACCGCTGGCAGGGGCAGGACCAACTCCTCTCGAGCCCCTCGCTCGAGCCGCCGGCGGACCGTGACCTCCCCCACCTCCGGACCCGGCTCCAGGTGCTCCACCGCTGTCGCCTGGGCGAGGTCAAGGGCGCCGGCCAAGTAAGGAGCAACCAGGCCGGGACCGTGGTCGCCGGAGCGCTGGGGCGCCAAGGCCAGGTCGAACGGCTGCTTGGAGAGCGCGGCGGCGAGGGAGGCGAGGTCGGGAGCGCGGGCCACCCGCGCCTCAGGGGCCAGGGCCAGGCAGGAGCGCAGCAGCGACTCCACGCCCGATCCCAAGCCGAAGAGGGCATCCACGGTCCCTAGCCGCAGCCCCAGCTCCAACGCCTCCAGGCTGCCCGCAGCCGGCACGGGTGCGGCCCGCGACCAATCGATCTCGCCCGAGACCGGGCTCACCTCGATCGAGGCCGGGTCCCAGGCCTGCTCTACGATCACCGCCACCCGCACGTCGCCGCCTCAAGCGTCCCGGAAGGCCACACCGTAACCCCCGCCCGGGTAGCGCCATCGGATCGCCCCCTCGCGGTTGCACGCCACGTAGCAGGTGCCGCACTCGAAGCACTCCTCGTAGCTGAAGACGATGGTGCCGTCCGAGAGCAGCGTGAACAGGCCGGCTGGACAGGCGGTAACGCAGGCGTGCAGCGAGCACTCACGGCAGATCTCCCCGTCCACCACGATGTGGGGCTCGGGATCGGGCCGAAAGCGCACCGTGCTCAACCGCTCCTGAAGCGTGGCCATGACCTCCTGATCCTCCTCACCATCCGAACGCTCGTCCGGCCGCGTAGAGATCGCGGAGGGCCCGTCGCAGCGGCACGCCCGCCTGCCGTAGCTCCTCGCGGACCAACCCCAGCAGCTTGCGCCGCGGCTGGCCCCGTGAGGCCAGGGCTCGTTCGGCCAGCCGCGTCATCATCCCTGGGTACACGTTCTGCATCCGCTCCGACATCACGAAGCGGGGCGCTCGGCGATAGCGCCACAGGTCCTGGAGCACAAAGCTCTTCCGCAGGCGCCGTTCGTAGGCGGCCAGCGCCCGACGATCGCAGCGACCGGCGGCCACCGCTTCGGCGGCGACCTCGCCCGCAGCCCGGCCGGAGGCGATGGCGAAGTTGATGCCCTCAAGGTACAGGCCTGCGGCGAAGCAGAGCCCGGCTGCGTCACCGGCCACCAGGATCCCGTCGTCGAAAAGCCGGGGCATCATGGCCAGCCCCGCCTCGGGCACCATGTGCGCCGAGTACTCGACCAGGCGGGCCCCACGAACCAGCGGGGCCACGCTCGGATGGGCACGGAACCGATCCAGCAGCTCGTAGGCAGGGAGGCGACGCTCGGCCAAGGAGGCAACCTGGACGATGACGCCCAGAGACAAGGACTCCCGGTTGGTGTAGAGGAACGCGCCCCCCTTGACCTCGGCGGTGACGTCACCCAGGAACTCGTAGGTCACCCCCTCGTCGCCGCTCACCCCGAAGCGCTCCTCGATCAGGCGCCGATCGAGGGCCAGCACCTCCTTGACGCCGAGGGCGACTTGATGCCCCTGCAACCTGCCACCCAGGCCCGCCTCTCTGGCCAGGAAAGAGTTCACCCCATCGGCGGCGACGACCACCTGGGCCTCGATCTCCCCCTCCGGTCGTCGTGTCCGCACCCCGGTCACCCGTCCCCCCTCCCGCAAGAGCCCGTCCACGACCGTCGAGCAGAGCAGGCTCGCCCCTGCCTCGACGGCCCGCTCGGCCAGCCAGCGGTCGAAGCGAGGTCTCAGGAGCGTGAAGCCGTTCAGGGACGGCTCGGCCCAGCGGGCGGTGCGGAAGTCGATCGAGAGCGAGGAGGTAGGCGAGGTGAAGCCGATCACGCGCCGGACCAGACGTCGCTCCACGGGGGCGTCGCGCCAGAATCCAGGAAGGAGGGGCTCCAGCACCTGCGGGGCGTAGAAGGCCGCACCGGAGACGTTCTTGGCCCCCGGGTACTCCCCACGCTCCACCAAGAGGACCTTCCGGCCTGCCCGCGCCGCCACCAGGGCCGCGGTGCTCCCAGCCGGTCCGGCCCCAACCACCACGACGTCGAAGCGAAGGCGACTCACCGCTCCCCCTGTCGCTCGCGCAGGCGTCGGACCAGGGCCGGCACCACCTGGCTTGCATCGCCCACCGCCGCCAGGGTGGCCTGGGTCATCATCGGGCAGGCCGGATCGACGTTCACGGCCACGACGGTCTCCGCTCGGACACCGCCCAGGTGCTGGGGAGCGCCGGAGATCCCGATCGCCAGATAGAGCCGCGGGGACACCTGCTGCCCGGTGGTGCCGATCTGGCGCTCGAAGGGAACCCAGCCTCGATCGGCCAGCGGCCGGCTGGCGCCCACCGCGGCGCTCAGTCGCCGGGCCAGTTCCTCGACCACGGGCAGCAGGTCGCGAGAGCCGATGCCGAGCCCGACGGCGACGATCCGCTCCGCCTCCGCTAGCCGCACCGAGCCTGGGTCGGCGGGGAGGCGGCGCCGACGACGGGGATGAGCGCTCGCCGTCAGAGGCCCCAGCCGTGCGACCTCGGCCCTCAGCGGTCGAGGCCGGGGAGCACCGCGCGACCCAGGCCGCAGAGCAACAACCGCCGGCGACCCCTCCGGAACCAGCCAGCGCTCCTGGGCCCGATCATCATATGCCCACCGTTCCACCACCAGTTCCCCCGCCGATCCCTCGACGACCAGGACCCGGGCCCCGTCGAGGAAGCAAGCAGCGCCCAGCCGGGCCGCCAGGCGAGGCGCCAGGTCGTTGCCGGCAACGGTGCCCGCCACCAGGAAAAGGCGTGGGGTCGGGAGCTCCGCCAGGGCGGCGGCCTGGGCCTCCACCCCCCCGGCAGGGTCCAGGACCAGGACCCGTTCCGCCCCTGCCGCCGCCAGCGCGGCCGGGTCAGCCCCAGCCGTGGCCGCCCACACCGTCCCCTGGAGTCGTTCGGCCAGGTCGGCAGCGGCGCCAACCACCTCGGGGTCGTCCTCGACCCACGCCACCACGACTGCGTCCCCGCTCACAGCGCCATCGCCACTCGATAGCCCTCGACCACGGCGTTCTCGGCCCGGCGGGGGGCGACGGCGTCACCCGCCCGGTGCACCTCGATCCGCCCTTTCAGGGCCAGGTAGAGCTGGTCCTCCGGCTGGCCGTGGTCGGCCACCACCACGCTGTCGAAGGGCCCCAGGTCCACCTCCCGATTTGCGTAGGCCTCGACCACGCGTACCCGGTCCCCATCGTAGGCCAGGGGGGCAACGCTGGTGATCAGGCGCACGCCGAGCGCGAGCACCCGCCGGTGCCAGTTCTCCAGGTCAAGGGTCAGGCCCAGGTCCTGGCCAGCGACCAGGGTCGGCGTCAGGTAGGTCACGGCATGGCCCCGTTGCGCCAGCCACTCGGCGACGCTGGTGGCCTGGTGGAAACCGACCAGGTCGACGACCGCCACCCGGCTCCCGACCGGCCGCCCCTGGAGGACGTCCCACACGCTCATGACGTGCTCGGCCGGAGGCCTGGGCCGGGCCCCGGTGCAGACCACGACCACCTCCCAGTCCCCGCCCAGGACCAGGTCGGGCGTGGCCCGGACCCCGAGCCGGACCTCCACGTCCCGACGTCGGAGCTCGCCCTCCAAGTTTCGGACCAGATCCCCGAACTCAGCCCGGTTCGGCACCCGCGCCGCCAGCCGCACCTGGCCGCCGAGTTCGTGGTCGGCTTCCCAGAGCGTCACCCGGTGGCCGCGCAGGGCGGCCACGGCTGCACACTGCATCCCCGCCGGCCCCCCGCCCACGACCAGGACTCGACGCGGCCGGTCCGCCGGTCGCAGCGCGCGTGGGCCGAGCCTTCGCTCGTGCCCAGCGGCCGGGTTCTCGACGCACCCGATCTCAAGGTTCAACCCCTCGCGGCCGATGCACTGTTGGTTGCAAGAGATGCAGAGCCGGATCTCCTCGACCCGGTCCTCGCGCGCCTTGCGCGCCGTCTCCGGGTCGCAGATCTGCTGCCTGACCATGCCCACCAGGTCGCAGAGCCCTCGGACCAGGGCCTGCTCCGCCTGCAGCGGGTCCTTGATCCGCCCCACCCCGACCACGGGAAGATCGGTGACCTCCCGCAGGGCCGCAGCCACGTAGAGCTGGTAGCCGGGGGGGAGGTGCATCGAGCCCTCGACCATGAAGAGCGTGTGGGTGGCCGTGCCAATCGAGGTGTTGAGGTAGTCGATGGCCCCATCCCGATCGAGGAGGCGAACGGTGGCAACCGTGTCCTCCAGGGTCAGCCCGTCCTCCAAGAACTCGTCTCCCGGGACCCTGACCCCGATCACGAACTCCCGCCCCACCTCGGCCCGGATGGCCTCGATCACCTCCCGCAGCATCCGTGCCCGGCGCTCGACCGATCCTCCGTAGGCATCGGTGCGCCGGTTGGCACACGGGGAGAGGAACTGACGCAGCAGCGAGCTGTGCGAGGCCTGGAGCTCGACCCCGTCGAAGCCGCCGTCACGAGCATACCTGGCCACGCGGGCATAGGCGGCGACGACCTCCGCGATCTCCGAGCGCTCCATCTCCTTCGGGACCTCCCGGAAGAGAGGGTCAGGAATCGGGCTTGGGGCCCACACCGGCAGGCGGCTGTACACCGAGGAGGCCTGGCCGCCGTTGTGGTTGATCTGGGCCAGGATGGGCGTGCCGTGGGCGTGGACGCGCGCGGTCAGCTCTCGGTAGCGGGGGACCACGGACTCATCGAAGGCTTTGATCAGGCGCTCGTAGGCGTGGTCGGTGGGGTGGACGGATTGCTCCTCGGTGATGATGAGGCCAGCGCCACCCCGGGCTCGCTCCTCGTAGTAGGCGATCAGGTCCGGACCCGGCCGGTTGTCCTCGGCCAGGTTGGTGAGGTGGGCAGAGAACACGATCCGGTTGGGCACGATGATCGAGCCCACCCGGATCGGGGAGAAGAGGTAGGGGAACCGTGGGTGCCGCATCAGGCCTCCCGGCCGACCCTCCCCCCCTCGACCAGGGCGTGCAGCACCCGGCGGGGGGCCACGCAATCGCCCGCCCGTCTCACCTCGACCCCAGGAAGGGCCCCGACGAGCTCATGGTAGAGGGCATCGTCGGGCAGCTCGTGGTCGGCGACCACCACACAATCAGCCTCCAGCTCCTCCTCCACCGGCCCGAACCGTTGCCGGATCCGGACCGACTCCGGCCCGATCCCGCAGACCACGGTCAACGGGCGGAGTTCGACCCCCAAGGCGGCCGCGGTCCGATACCAGGGGGCAAGCTCCCCGATCGCCCCCAGCTGCGCCGAGACGAACGGATCCTCGCTCACGATCGTGACCGGCCGGTCGCGCTCGGCGGCGTAGCGGGCGACATCGATGGCCGGATAGGAGCCGGTGCGGTCGATCACCAGGACACGACCCTTCCCCGGCAGGTGCCCGGCCAGCACGTCGCGCACGGTGATCACGTGAGGGAGCGACCCACCTGGGAGCCGATCGGGGGGACGCGGGCGGGCACCGGTGGCCAGCACCACCAGGTCGGCATCCGAGCACGCGATCACGGCTCGGTCCGCCGGCGTCCCCAGCCTGACCTCCACCTCAAGCTCGGCAAGCCGGCCGGCAAGCCAGCTCGACACCAGCCCCAAAGGGGACCGCTGCCCCAGGGCGGCAACCGTGCGGGGGGTCCCGCCCAGCGCCATCGTCCGCTCCAGCAACGTCACCCGATGGCCACGCAGAGCCGCTACCCGGGCCGCTTCCATGCCCGCGGGGCCACCACCGATCACCACTACGCGCCGCCGCCGCTCAGCCCGGACCAGGGGTGGGAACTCTCGCTCCCGTCCCGCCTCGGGGTTGTGGATGCAGCCAACGGGAACGTTGCTGGCCGAGCGGACGACGCAGTCTTGGTTGCAGCGGATGCAGGGCCGCACCTGCTCCGCCCTGCCCTCCGCGAGCTTGCGGGGGAGATCGGGGTCGGCGATCAGAGCCCTGGTCATCTCGCAGGCATCAGCCCGGCCGCGGGCGATCGCGGCCGCGGCCAGCTCGGGGTCAACCAGCGAGCCGCTGGCGAACACCGGCACCCCCTCCAACCGGGCGCGGACGGCAGCGGCCAGGTCGAGCAGGTAGCCAGGCGGCTCATGGAGACCGGCTTCGGTGAACTCAACGCTGTAGATGGAGCCAGCGGTCACGGCCACATAGTCAACGCCCGGGGCCAGCGCTGCCGCCAGCTCGGGGGCCTGCTCGGGCGTGATCCCGGCCCAAGGTGCGCGTTCATCACAGCAGAGGCGGAGGCCGACCACACCTTCCTTCCCCACCGCCTCCCGAACGGCGGCCAGAACCTCACGAGCGAGGCGGAGGCGACGCTCGGGATCGCCGCCGTACTCATCCTCGCGCCGGTTGGTCAGGCCAGAGAGGAACTGGCGGACGAGCGAGTGCTGGCCGGCGTTGACCTCCACGCCGTCCAGGCCGCCCTCCACCGCATGGCGCGCGGCCAGGGCGAACCCCCGGATGACCGCGGCGATGTCCTCGGGCTCCATCACCTTCGGCATCTCCAGGGTGGCGGGGTTGGAGACGGCCGAGGGTGCCCACAGGGCCTGCTTCAGGATCTGGCCCGTGCCTTGCATGCCGGCGTGGGAGATCTGGGCCAGGACCAGAGCACCGGCGTCGTGAAGGGAGGCGGCGAGGCGGCGGTAGGCACCGACGATGGCAGGATCGTCGCCACGCACTGCCCGCTCGTAGGGATGGCTGGAGGGATGGACCTGCGCCTCCTCCAGGACGATGAGACCGACTCCGCCCCGGGCACGTCGCTCGTAATAGGCGAGCGAGGCATCGCCGAGGAGGCCATGCCGGGCCAGGTTGGTGACGTGGGCACCGAACACGATGCGGTTGCGGACCTCGTACCGACCCAGCCGCAGGGGGGCCAGAAGAGCGCGGACGTCCACCCCTGGCCGAACGCTCAAGCGCCCGGGGCCACCGGGCCGCCATCTCCACGCCGAAGGCGAGCCCCCTCCCCGTGCCGCCGAGCCATCACGTCGGTCCCGCGTCGCTCACCGATCGAGCAGCGGGGCGATCCCCTCCACCACACGGACGCCTCCATCCTCCATCGTCTGCCGCCAAGCTGGCGGTACCTGACGCTGTCCATCCGGACACCGCTCACTATAACCAGCGACGGCCAGCGGGCCGCGAGCCCTCTGGTCCCTCGTTCCCCCGACCGTCCAAAGCGGTTGCGTCGGCCCAGGCCGAGGCGGACAATGGCCAGGGTCCGGCGGCCACCCCGCCGGCGTTCTTGAGGCAACATGGCCGAGCCAGGGCTCACTCGACCGCGGCCACAGAGGGAGAGAACGACATATGAGACTGCACCTGTTGGACCTTGGCACCATCGAATACGACGAGGGCTTCGCCCTAGCCGGCGCCGGCGTCAGCACCCTCTCCAACCCCAACCCTGCCTCACCCAGGCGCAAGGTCGCCATCATCGCAGCGGCGATCGAGCACCCGAAGGTGGGCGTGATCCTCTTCGACACCGGTGCCGCCCCCAACGCCAAGGAGCTATGGCCACCGCTCGTGTCCGAGCTCTTCGCCATCACCCACTACGGCGACGAGAACCGGCTTGACCAGGCCCTGGCCGCGGCTGGGCTGGGCCTCGGCGACGTCCGGGCGGTGGTGCTCTCCCACCTCCATCTTGACCATGCGGGAGGACTGGAGTGGCTGCGCGGCCGGGACGTGCCCATCTACGTCCATGCCGACGAGCTGCGCAACGCTTTCTACGCGGTCGCCACCAAAGAGGACCTCGGGGCCTACGTCTCCCACTACCTGGACTTCTCCTTCAATTGGCGGCCCCTCCACGGCGAGCGCATCGACCTCTTCGACCGCTTCACGCTCCACCGGCTGCCCGGCCACACGCCAGCCCTGCTTGGCCTGCAGCTGGAGCTGCCCCATGCAGGGACGTTCTTCCTCACCAGCGACCAGTTCCACCTCCGGGAGAACTACGAGCAGGGGCAGCCGCTGGGCTGGTTGCTGCGCGACCATGCCGCCTGGTGGCGCAGCTACCACTTCGTGCGACAGGTGGCGGAGCAGACCGGTGCCCGTCTCGTCTTCGGCCACGACGCGGGCGTGCTGGCGGAGCTGAGGCGTGAGAGGTTCTACGACTGAAGGCCGCCGGCAGGGGGATTTGGCCCTAACGCGGGACGACCTCCAGTGACAGAGGGAAAGCCCCAGCCAGGAGTGGCCGGGGAGGTCAACGGTCCCCTCTGGGGCCATCTCGGGCTGGCCCCTGCTCCGGGGTCCAGGAAAAGATGTCGCACATCACCGCCAACTCGTCGGTCTCGGTGGCGCCGGGCCGCTGCTCGGCATGGCCGGCCGCGGCCCGTGGGCAAGGTCGGAGGGATGCAGGGTGACGGAGCCGACCTCGGCCCCCTTGCGGGCGGCACAGGTGCCGGCCGTGCAGCACCTTCACCTCCTCCGGGCTCAGGTCGGAGTGCGCGTAGGGGACCGGGCACCGTCAGCGGGTTCCAAGCCAGCTCGCGAGGGCACAACCAGCCAGATCACGAAGCCTTGGTCCTCGCTCGAAGGTCCGGTGGACTGGCGGGGGCAGGGGACCCGCTTGGTGATGGGCTCGAATCCTCGACGCCAGAGGTCCGGGGACACACGTGCCCGTCCCAACCCACCACGTCGAAGGATGGGAGTCGAGCACGTGGGTCCGGATGCCGCGCCCGACCCGGACCTTGAGCCGGTGCTCACCTCGCTCCAGGTGCGTGGTCAGCTCACCGACCGGAGGGATGTCCGGTTGGAAACAGGGAATGTGTTCAAGCGGCTGCCCGTACTCGTCGCGGTAGCGGCGAGGGATCTCGACCAGCTCGGGAGAGGTGAGCACCAAGCAGCGTTGGGTGCCGGTGGCCCGGAGCCGGTAGGTGACATGCCATGCGGGATGACGACGTGGCCGCCAGGGCGGAGGGGCAGGCCATCGAGGATCGTCTCCACGGCACCGCTTCCCTTGTGGCGGTAGCGGTCCTCCACCTCCTGATCAGGCATGCAGAGCGCGAGCTCAACATCGTCCCACAGCAGCACCCGACGCCCGGCCAGGGATCGCCCTGGGCCGGGACCGGTGCCGTCCCGCAGGTGACGGTGCAGGCCCTCGATGCCGTCTTGGGAGTTGGAGGGTCCACGGCCGCCCTCCTGCCACCGTCCTCGCGGTCACGTTGCGCCGCTCCCAAGGTCAGCCGGCCGACCCTCCGTGCCGGGAGCGGCAACTGACCGGTCTTGGGCCAGTGACGGGCGGTGGGATCCGACACGCCCGGTTGCCCGGCCCCCGCCCCAAGCTGATGAGTTGTCGTCACAAATCACCAGGTCCCGCTCATAATCGCTCGATTGCCAGCAGTCTCCAACCCCTCACCCCACCTGTCCCAGGGATCGGCGCAACCGCCTCGGCGCCCTCGGTAGCAGCCCCGATCGTCGTAGCCGCATCACCCTAGCTGTTGTTGACCCTCCCCGCCGAGACGGTGGCCGGAACCCGGGCACCGAGGGAGCAGACGGGGCGAGACCAACCGGCGGCAGCCACGGAGCCCTCCGCAGAGATTCCGGGCAACCCGCTTGGAGGGTCAACCAGCTCACGGGCCGGTCGGGCGCGGCGAGAACTGGTCAGAGGGGCACGACCGTCGCTGCGCGATGCAACTACTGTTGAGTAGTGGGGCATCGTTGCGGTCACGAGTCCGATCACGATCATCACCGGAAGCCCGGATACGGGCATCGCCGTGACCTGCACCGGCTGTCGCGCCTGCTCTTCCGCCCCCACAGCCACACCTCGGCCGCCGACTCGGCCCTCGAGACCAGCGCCGAGGGCATCCGGGCGGTGAAGATCTCCCTCGTCGGGCTGCTGCTGACCGCAGCCCTGCAGGCCGCCATCTACCTTCTCAGCGGGTCGGTCGCCCTCCTCGCCGACACCATCCACAACGGCGCCGACGCTCTGACCGCGGCCCCGCTCTGGGTCGCCTTCGCGCTCGGCTGGCGACGTCCCACCCGTCGGTACACGTACGGCTACGGTCGTGCCGAGGACCTAGCCGGCATCATCGTCGTGGCCGCGATCGCGCTCTCGTCGGGCATCGCCCTGTGGGAATCGGTCTCGCGCCTGCTCCATCCCCAGACGGTGCCGCACCTCCCCTGGGTCGCGCTCGCCGGCCTGGTCGGCTTCGCCGGCAACGAGCTGGTGGCGCTCTACCGGGTCCGAATCGGTCGTCGCATCGGCTCGGCGGCGTTGGTGGCGGACGGGCTGCACGCACGCAGCGACGGGCTGACGTCGCTGGCGGTGGTGGTCGGGGCGCTGGGTGTGGCCGTCGGCTGGCGGCTGGCCGACCCAGTGGTCGGCATCGCGATCTCCGCCGCCATCCTGTGGATCCTGAGGGGGGCGGCTCGCGACATCTACCGGCGCCTGATGGACAGCGTCGATCCCGAGCTGGTCGAGGAGATCGAGCAGGTGCTGACCGAGGTCCCCGGCGTCGAGGGGATCGAGCAGGTGCGCGTGCGCTGGATCGGCCACCAGCTGCGGGCCGAGGTCGGGGTGATCTGCGATCGCACCCGGAGCCTGGTTGAGGGTCACGCCGTCGCGGTGGAGGCCCACCATCGGCTGCTGCACCGGATCCCCCGCCTCGCCGAGGCCATCGTCCACGTCAGCCCCTGCTCGCACGACGGCTCCGATCCTCACCTCGCCATCGCCCACCACTTCCCCCCGGGCGAGGGATGAGGCGCATCCCCATCCCCAGGCCAGCCCCGGCGGGAAGAGCGCCGGGCGTGGGAGCGCAGGGACCTTGAGCGTCGCGGGGCAGGAGAGTACGTTCGAGAGGTCCCGGATCGGTCCGCCGCGACCGGGAGCAGGCACGGACGGCGAAGGCAACGTGAGGTTGGTGGCATGAGGACGAAGGCAGCGGTTCTCCGTGGGGTGGGCCAGGACTGGGAGGTGACCGACCTGGAGCTCGACCCGCCCAAGGCCAACGAGGTCCTGATCCGGTTCGTTGCCGCCGGGCTCTGTCACTCAGATGAACACCTGCGCCATGGCGACATCGTGCCCAGGTTCCCCATCGTGGGAGGCCACGAGGGGGCAGGGATCGTGGAGGCGGTGGGCCCGGGGGTGACACGGGTCAAGGAGGGCGACCACGTGGTCTGCTCCTTCATCCCCTCCTGCGGCCGCTGCCGCTTCTGCTCGACCGGCCAGCAGAACCTATGCGACCTCGGCGCCACCATCCTGGAGGGATGCCTCACCGACGGGACCTTCCGCTTCCACCACGACGGGGAGGACTACGGTGCCATGTGCATGCTGGGCACCTTCTCCCAGTGGTCGGTCATCTCCGAGTACTCCTGCGTCCCGGTGGCCCCAGACCTGCCTTTGGAAAAGGCCGTGCTGGTGGGCTGCGGGGTTCCCACCGGTTGGGGCTCGTCCGTCTACGCGGCTGGGGTACGACCAGGGGACACGGTCGTCATCTATGGGATCGGTGGCATCGGCATCAACGCCGTTCAGGGAGCCAGGCATGCCGGGGCCACGAACATCGTGGCCGTGGATCCGCTCGCCAACAAGCGCGAGAAGGCCGAGGAGCTGGGCGCCACCCACAGCGCGGCCGATGCCACCGAGGCCCAGAACCTCGTGCTCCAGCTCACCAAGGGGGTCGGCGCCGACCACGCCATCGTCACCGTGGGGGTGGTCGACGAGGAGGTGGTGGAGGCAGCCTTCAACGTCGTCCGCAAGGGTGGAGACGTGACCGTGACCGGCCTCGCCGACCCCATGAAGAAGACCATCCACCTCTCCGGGGGTATCCTGACCCTATTCCAGAAGACGGTGCGTGGCACCCTCTTTGGATCTGCCAATCCCATCTACGACATCACCAAGATGCTCGACCTGTACCGAGCCGGCTCGCTGAAGCTCGACGAGCTCATCACGCGCACCTACCGTCTGGAGGAGATCAACCAGGGCTACCAGGACCTGCTCGAGGGGAAGAACATCAGGGGCGTGATCATCCACGAGCACTGACCTCCACACCCGCCTGATCGGCGCCCTGGAGCGGGTGAAGCACGACGTGGTTGGCCTGCGCCGGGAGGCGGAGGTGCTCTGCGTCGCCCTCGGCGCGGGCCGGCACGTCGTGCTCGAAGGGCCTCCCGGAACCGGCAAGTCGACGCTGCTGCGGACCCTGGCCGGGGCGGCCGGGATCGGCCTGGTCTTCGTCGAGGGCAACGCCGAGCTGACCCCGGCCCGCCTGCTCGGCCACCACGATCCCGCCCTTGTGCTCCAGGGCGGGTACCGTCCCGAGGCGTTCGTGGAGGGACCGCTGCTGCGCGCCCTGCGCGAGGGCCTGCTGCTGTACGTGGAGGAGCTGAACCGGGTCCCCGAAGAGACCCTGAACGTGCTCATCACCGCCCTCTCGGAGGGCGAGGTCCACGTGCCCCGCCTGGGCATGGTGCGGGCAGGGCCGGGCTTCCGCCTGGTGGCGGCGATGAACCCCTTCGACGCAGTGGGCACGGCCCGCATCGGCCAGGCGATCTACGACCGGGTGTGCCGGATCGCCATCCCCTACCAGGACGAGGTTGCCGAGCGGGAGATCGTGGCCCGGGCCACCGGGACGGCCTCGGCCCACATCCCCCTGGCCGTGGCCGTGGCCCGGGCGACCAGGGGCCACCCAGACGTGCGGATGGGGTCCTCGGTCCGAGGGGCGATCGACATGGTCCACCTGACCGAGGGGCTGACCCACATGCGTGGCGAGGCGGCGGCCTCGCGGCAGACGCTGCTCGACGCCGCCCTGGCCGCCTTCTCCGGCCGCATCCGGCTCGACGAGAGCTGCGGTCGCCGCCCCGAGGAGGTGGTGACGGAGATCCTCGACCGGTTGCTGGAGGCCCCACCAGTCCCTCCGGAGAAGGGACCTGTGGACACCGGGCCGGCGTCAGATCCAAGCCCGTCACAAGGCGGCGGCCGCGTTCTGGCCGGGCCCGAGGCCGAACGCGTGGTGCGCGAGGACAGCCGGCGGACCCGGGGGCGCGATGAGCTCGCGGTCGCCCACCCCGAGTTCCAGGCCCTCTCACCCGGGCTGGGACGGCTGGAGGAATCGGCGCTCGAGGAGCTGCGCCGCCAGGACCCGGAGCGGGCGCTGGCGGTGCTCTGCGAGCTGGCCGCCGCTACCGATCGAGAGCTGCGCCGGCGCGCCCGCCGGCTCGCGGCCCGGGTCTTCGTCCGCATGGCCCGCGAGGGTCGGCCGGTGCGGCGCGGTTACCGGCGGCTGGTGGCACGGCCAGGAGCCCCTGAGGGCGACCTCGACCTGGAGCAGACGCTGGAGCGAGCCGAGGGCCGTCCCCACCACGTCGAGGAGCTGGTCCTCCGGGGTTGGCAGGCCAGCCGTGTCGCCGCCTGCCTCCTCATCGATCGCAGCGGCTCGATGCGGGGCTCGGGCCTGGCCCTGGCCGCGCTGGCTGCGGCCAGCCTGGCCCTGGCCACCGGGGAGCAGGCCGACTGCAGCCTGATCGCTTTCAACCGCGACGCCGTCATCCTCCAGGCCCAGGGCCAGCGTCGGGTGCCGGAGCAGTTGGTCGACGACATCCTCTCCCTGCGTGCCAGCGGGACCACCGACCTGGCGCTGGCCCTGCGCACGGCCGCGACCCAGCTGGCCGCGGCTCGGGCCTCGGAGCGGGTGGCGGTGGTGATGAGCGACTGCCTGGCCACTGTCGGCGGCGACCCGCTCGCTGCCCTAGGCGGCATCGACCGCGTGCACGTGCTCGGCACCAGCCGCGAGCCCGAGTCGGTACGTCGTTGCCGCGAGCTAGCCCAGCGGGCCGGCGGCCGCTACCTGCCAGCCACGTCCCTGGCCGAGCTGGGCACCAGCCTGGCCACGGTGCTGGCCTGAGCGGGAGCGGGCAGCCGTGGGGAGATCTTGAGCGCGCTGCCGGCAATCGATGCGAGGACGTCCCGGCTGCCCGCAGATGGCCTGCCCGGAGGCTCATGGTCGCCCCCCTGGCCTGGGCATGCACCGTCGCGGAGCGACCCGGCAGGCCGGCGTGCGCGCTCCACCGCTTCACCATGCACGCCCGCCTGCCGACACGTCAGGACCCACCTTCGGCGAGCCCGATCGCGTACCTCAGCGCCCGCCGCCGGTCACGGCCCCGCCTGCCACGGGGGTAAGGCCATCAGCGTCGTCGCCACCGCGGCCGCGGTCATCGCCCGTGACGTCTAGGCCAGACAGCCCGGCGGTGCGCGGATCCCACCAGGGGCCCGGCCCAAGAGTGACCCAAACCACGCTGGGGCGGCTCGACTCGCCTCTGGTCAGCGTACGGGTGGGGATCGGAACTGGCTCGGGTCGCCCGGTCGCGCTCCGGCCCACGTGCTTGACCCCGCGGTCACGTCGCCCCTGGGACGTCGACGTTGCCGTGGGCGAGGAGGCCCCACCGGCACGCGGGCTCCTGCATCGAGATGAACCCCGAAGCCATCGCCATCTCGGGGTTGACAACAGCTGACGCGCCTATACACTACAATCCACTTCCATGAACTTGAAGCAGTGGGCGCGCGAGCAAGGCATCCACCCCGTGACCGCCTACCGCTGGTTCCAGTCGGGCAAGCTCCCCGTCCCGGCCCGGCG
>DATGLL010000088.1:0-50457 GCA_035294145.1 Candidatus Dormiibacterota bacterium
AGCCCGCGTTCGTAGAAGAGCAGGAAGAGCCACTGCGTCCAGCGATAGTAGGAAGGATCGCAGGTGGTGACCTCGCGGTCCCAGTCGTACAGGACCCCTAGCATCGCCAGCTGCTCCTTGGCCCGGGCGATGTTCGCGCGAGTCCACGTCTCGGGGTGGATACCAGCCTTCATGGCGGCATTCTCGGCTGGCAGGCCGAACGCATCCCATCCGAAGGGGTTGAGCACCTCATAGCCACGCATGCGCTGGAAGCGTGAGTAGAGATCCCCGATCACGTAGTTGCGCATGTGGCCAATGTGCAGGTCCCCGCTCGGATACGGGAACATGACCAGGTTGTAATACTTGGGCCGGTCGGAGGCATCGGCGGCCCTGAGGACGCCGCGTTCCTGCCAGATGCGCTGCCACTTGGGCTCGATGTCCTGAGGCACGTAGCCACGCCGCTTCGTCACCGCCATGAGAATTCCACATGTTAGCGTCGAAACGATGCGAAACCTCTACGCACCCTGGCGCATGGAATACATTGAGGGGCCTGCACCGCCCGGCTGCCTCTTCTGCCGCCTCTGGACGGCGCCCGCCGAGGAGGACCGCCGCAACCTCGTCGTGCGGCGGGGAGACGGGGCCATGGTCGTGATGAACCGCTTCCCGTACAACAACGGGCACTTGATGATCGCCCCCAGGCACCACACCGGCAGCCTCACCGGCCTCAACGACGAGCAGACGCTCGCCGTCATGCGTCTGGTCCGGCGGTCGCTGGAGGTCCTGCAGAGCCTCATGAGGCCCGAGGGATTCAACGTCGGCCTCAACCTCGGTCGGGTGGCAGGAGCCGGCATCCCCGACCACGTCCACGTCCACGTGGTGCCCCGCTGGGGCGGTGACACCAACTTCCTCCCGGTGCTCGGAGAGGTCAAGGTGATCAACGAGCACCTGGAGCGAACCTGGGAGAAGCTCGTCGACGGCTTCGCCGCCCCCTGAGGCGCCATGGCGGCGGCCACAGGCCGACCCTCTCCCCGAGCCCCGGCAACCGCCTCTCGTCGGTCATCGCCTGGTCCGCCGGCGACGGCAAGCGACCCGCGGCTACGCTATCATTTCGCCCGGCTAGGGGGAGGGTGTCAAGGTCGTCTACAACTCGTCGGGTACGCTCGCAGTAGGGAGTTCGCTTGGGTTCGGTCATCAAGAAGCGGCGCAAGAAGATGCGGAAGCACAAGCATCGCAAGATGCTGAAGAAGACGCGTTGGCAGCGCCGCGCGCACGCCTAGCCGAGAGTCCGCACCGCGCCGTCGTCTGACCGAGGCCCGCCCACGTGGAGGAGGGGAAGAGCCTCGCCTCGGTGCCAGGCCTGAGCATCGGCCCGTCGTCGAGGGCGGTCGAGGCGCTCCCGGTGTCCAGGGTGGGGTGCGCCCCCTCGAAGCCGGCTAAGGCGGGTACGTCGCTCCTGTTGCGTGGCCTCCCCAAGCCCTCATCCCCCGGCTAGGGGTCGCCTCCTGCCAGGGCGGTTGGAGCCTACGACGATCGCGGCCCGTCCGCCCCCTCGGGTTGGTGACGCCCGGAGCCCAGCGGTGGAGACGGTTGGGGCTCAGAGCGGATGGACCAGCGTCCCGGCGCGGGCCCGGATGCGATCCACGGCCCGGCCCTCCCGGACCGCCACCTCCAGGAAGCCCATGGAGCCCTCATAGACGAAGAGCTCACCCGGAGGGGCCTCGCTGAAGGTCCTCGCCACGGTCCGGACCTCGGTGCCTGCGATCCGGAGCCCCCGGGCCGGTGGCTTCACGCTCGTCACCAGGTTCCCGAAGTCGTCGACCCAGAGCACGGCTGGTCCCGAGAGAGGCAAGACCTGCAAGTCACCTTCCAGCGGCCGGCCCAGGGTGGAGGGCGATCGGCCGGCGGCCAGGGCGGCCGCCGCCGGAGCGAACACGTCCCGCCCCTCGAAGGTCGGCGAGGCCCAGTCGGGCCGGGTCAGCTCGATCGCCGTCGTCGGCCGTGCCGGGGACGAGCCCGTGCTGGTCGCCTCGGCCAACAGCAGGCCGAACACCCCGTTGTCCGGCCCCACGTACCAGGAGCCACCGAGCGCGAAGGCCACCGCCCGGCGGGAGCTCCCGACCCCCGGGTCGACCACGACCAGGTGCACCGCCCCGGGGCCGAAGTGACGGGTTCCAGCCCAGAGCACGAAAGCCCCCGAGATGATGTCGAAGGGCGGCACGGTGTGACTGACGTCGACCAGGATCGCGCCGGGACAACCCTCCAGCAACCGGGCCTTCATGGCAGCCACGTAGGGCGACCCCGCGCCGAAGTCGCTGGTCAGCGTGATCACCGTGTCCTTCCGCTGGGCCAGGCCGCCGATGGTCCTACCCTCCTCCCCGGAAGCCAACCTCGGGGGAGGACCGGCGCGCTCCCCGGAGGGGAGGTCCATCACCACGGCCAAGAGGCCCCGACGGTCGTCTCCGGCGCGGCAAGCAGCCGAGGAGCCCCGGGGAACCAGCCCTCCATCCGCCCCCGTGGGGCCGACACCTCGGGGACAGCCCCAGGCGAGCGGGGCGCGTCGGGGGCCGTGACCGGCGCCCTTGCCCCCGCACGGCAGGGGCGGATGTCACCGGTATACTGGCCCCGTTCACGGGGCGATAGCTCAGCCTGGGAGAGCGCCTCCCTCGCACGGAGGAGGTCGGCGGTTCGAATCCGCTTCGCTCCACCACCCTCGTTGCCCTGCCGCCAACCCGCGGGGCGCCGCACCGAGCTGCGGCCACGGCTGGCCACCGCACCCCGCTCATGCCCGTCCATGGTCATCCACCTCCCCTTACCAGTCGTCGTCCAGGTCGTCGGCGCCGAACTCACCCTCGTCTCCTCCGGGGTCATCCTCTGCCTCCGGGCCCGACTCACGGCCTCGACTGGTGGCGAAGGTGGAGATCAGTCGACGCAGCGCCTGGGCACCGCAATGAGGGCAGGCGGGGTCGGGCGCATCAAAGCGAGGGAGCAAAGCCGAGGTGCGCTTCCCGCATGACTCACATCGGTACTCGTACAGCGGCATATGACGGCGATGATGATTATCACGACCAGACCGACCACGGCAACGGGGGACGTCGCCAAGCCGAAGACGCGCCCACCGCCGCAGCCCGGGGCAAGCCGACCTCATCGGGGAGGAAGGGCAACGGCCTCAGAAGTTGGAGACGGTCCAGAAGAGCACCATCCCCCAGGCGTTGCCGGCAAGGCGAGGGATCGACCCGGCGATGACCAGGAGCAGGCCTACCAGCACATACGTGGCGGCCACCGTCGGCGGTTGCTGGTAGAGCACGATCTGAACCACCGCGTGGAGAACCCCGAACCACAGGGCGGCGATCCCAAGCGCTCGCCAGGTGAGCGGCCCGGGCCCGATCAGCGTGCGCTGGGCCAGCGCCAGCAGGTAGGCCATCCACACCCCCTCGGCGAGCCCCCAGAAGGGGAGGTAGAGCGCAAGCACGGCCACGATCCCCAGCTGGCGTCGGGCGACGTCGAAGTGTGAGGTGGTCAGGCCGTGCCGGGCCGCAGCCACGAGCAGGATGAGGTAGACAAGGCAGTAGGCGCCGCCCAACAGCACCGAACCCCGCCAGCCCCGTCGACCGAGGCCGATCACGGCCGGCGACTGCCGACGCAGGAGCATGGCGACGGGAGCGGCGAGCAGCGCCAACTGGATGACCAGGCCCGACCAGAAGGCACGCGGCTCGGGGTAGGTGGGGATGAGCCTCGCCACGATGGCCCCAAGCATGGGAGCGAGCAGGGCCACGACCTCTGGGACACCGAGGCACGACCAGCCACCCGGACGATCCCGCATTCCCCTCAACGGGGCTAGGATACCCCGGCATCGGGCGACCGGCTGAGGCTCCCCGCAAGGCAGGCTTGGGCTGCCAGCCATCGCCAGCCCAGATGCCACCCCGAGCCAGGCCCAGGGGCGGGCCATGGGTGGCACGCCGGCCGATCCCCCGGCGTCGGCCGATCACGCGAGCCCGGCGACCCGTTCGCCCATCCAGGCCCCAGCGGCGGCCAGCCGACCGCGAAGGGAGCAGGCCACCGCCGTCGCAACGCCCCCCGGCGGCTCGCCCTGTCCCAGCAGCGCCAGGCCGGCCAGGAGCCCGGGCCGGCTCCGGCCACCGACCAGGAGGGCATGGGCCCAAAAGGCCAGCTTCTGTCGCCACGAGCCCCAACGCAGGATGGCCAGCGTCTCGTTGTAGGCGACCACCCAGCACCTGGCTGCCGAGGTCGGATGGGTACCTCCGGGGCGGGACATCGGGTAGCGATCGACGACCGCCGAGGGGTCGTAGACCAGCTTCCAGCCTTGGCGCCGAAGGCGGAGGCAGACGGCCAGCTCCCACATCGGCTGGTCATCGCCGCACCCACGCAGGTGCGGATCGAGCATCCACAACTCCCGTCGCAGGCTGAAGTTGACGCCCTTCAAGAGATCGACGAGGCACACACCCCCCCGGCTCAGCGCCAGACGCCCGAGCATCGGCCCGTACCACGCCAACCGTCCCACCTCCCCTGCCGTCCCCTGCACCGTGTCGTCCAGCCAATGGAGCACCTCACGTCCCCCCACGCCGCCCACCTCAGGCTGGCGGTAGTGCCAGCCGAGCCGCTCCAGCCAGTTGGACCGCGGCACGGCATCGTCGCCGGTCAGCGCCACGACGTCGCCGACGGCGGCATCCACCCCGGCCCGGATGGCATCCACCCCTCCGGTATTCCGCACCAGGCGAACCGTGACCGGGAACGGGGCGTGATGCCGCCAGCCCTCGACCACCGATCGGGACGCCAGGTCCGACTCCCGGAGCATGAGGACCACCTGGTCGGGCTTCCGTGTCTGCATCAGCAACGCCCGCAGGCAGGCATCCAGGTGCCGAGGACGCCCACGGCTGGGCACCATCACCGTGATCCTTGTCCCCAAGCGCCCAGCACGGAGCCCGCTCCCTGGAAAGGCACGGCGCACGTCGCTGGGGCGGGCGAGGCCCCCCGAGGCCGTGTCGCCGGCATGGCTTCCCACGCCGATGGATACGTCCCCGGACCGGCGGTGGAGGACGTCGCCGCCGGGGACGGTCGATGCCGGGGCGGCTCAAGTCCCGGGCTTGTCCACGCAGAACGGGCCGATGATGAGCGAGTCCAGACCGGAGGTGAAGAAGGCCCGGAGAGCGTCGAGGGCAGCGTCGACGACGGGCTCCTCCCTCACTCGGAAGGCGGTGCTGAGCACCACTGGCACCCCGGTGAGGCGACAGAAGCACCGAATCAGCCGCCAGTAGAGGGGTGAGCTCGTCTGGTCCACGGTCTGGACCGCAGCCGTGCCATCCGCCTCGATCACCGCCGGGATCACCGCCGCGGCGTCCTGGCGGACCCGGCAGGCCATGGTCCCAAAGGGCGCGTCGTCACATCCCTCGAAGAACTCGCCCACCCGCTCCCGCAGCACCGAGGAGATGCAGGGACGCCGAGGCCACCGATCCTGCAGGATCCTGCTCGCGCGATCCGAGCCTCTCGGGGCCCGGGGGTCGAGGAGGATCGAGCGCTGGCCCAGCCCACGGGGGCCGAACTCGGAGCGACCCTGGAACCAGCCCACGCTCCGGCCGCGGGCGAGACGGTCGGCAGCGGCCGCGGCGGGATCGTCCGTCCGCCGGTACGTGAGCCCGCAGCCGGCGAGGAGGGCCTCGATCGCCGTGTCGCTCTCCTCCCGCCCCCAGTCCACCCGGCCGATCGGGGCGATCCTTCCTCGCCCTCCCAGCGCCAGCTGGGCAGCGAGGGCTGCACCCAAGGCGCTGCCATCGTCGGCCGCGGCCGGCTGGACCACGACCCGATCGACGACGCCGCTCTCCGCGATCCGGCCGCAGACCTTGCTGTTCAAGGCCAGCCCGCCGGCCAGGGCCAGCGTCCGGCAACCGCTCAATGCCACCGCGCGTCGCGCCAGGGCGAGCATCGCCCCCTCGACGGCCTCCTGCGCGGCGAAGGCGATGTCTCGATGGAGGTCCTCGATCGGCGCCTCGGGGCGCCGGGCCGGGCCGAAGGCCTGCTCGAGCGCGGAGAGGTCGTGGGGGCCACGCCCCAGGAGGCAGGCCCCGTCGACCAGGTAATCGTCCTCCCCGACCAGCAGGAAGGACTCCATCGAGCAGCCCCGCTCCCCCCAGGCGGCGAGCTCCATGACCTTCCACTCCTCCGCCAAGGGCCTGAAGCCCAGGTACTGCGTGATCCGAGCGTAGAAGAGCCCCAGGGAGTCCGGGAAGAGCTTGCGCTCCAGGAGCTGGAGGCGACCGTGCCGCCTCACCCAAAGCGAGGTGGCGGTCCGTGTGCCCCGCCCATCCGCAACCAAGACAGCCAGCTCAGGGGCGTCGCTCATCGCTGCCGCCCCGAGCGCGTGGCAGTAGTGATGCCCCAGCCGGAGCACAGGGCGAGCGGAGGAGAGGCCGACCGCCCCGCCGATACCGGACCCGGACCCTGGACCGCGTCGCGAGCGGGCGAAGCTCAGCGCCATCTCCCCCAGCCACTGCCGGCTCGGCCGCACCCTCCCACGCAGAAGGGTGAGGAGGTCGTGACCGAGGGCGAGGAGGGGCGAGGGTCGAGAGAGGCCGATCGCCATGATCTGGTCGGGGTCGATCTCGGCCTGGACGAGGGCGGCTCGCACCGCCTGCGTGGGGAAGCCGCCCTGGTGCCTCACGCGGCTCATCCGCTCTTCGGCAGCGGCGAACGCCACCTCCTCGTCACAGAGCAGGCAGGCCGCGGCGTCGTGCGCCCCGGCATTGATCCCCAGCGTCCACATCCAACCTCACCGTCGCCTTCCTTGTCATGCCGCCCCGGCACCTCCCTCCCGCGATGGGCCCCGAGCGCGGGCGGGAGGCGATGACCAGCCGGAGGCCAACGCCGGCCGTGGCCCCGGGTCGCAGGTCCAGGCGGATGGGGCAGCGACCGGGAGGCTGGCACCCGGCCCCGACGGCCACGACCGACGGAACCCCTCCACCACCGCAGGGGGACAGGTCCTGCGACGGATCCGACCCGGGGACCTCCATGCTCTCACCATGGCACGAGGCCCCCGCTCGCCTTCGCGTTCGATCTCGACTTGCGACGGGGCCAGCCGCCTCCCCGCGTCGCCGTCCCTCGCCTCGAGGCCACCGGCCAGCCGCCTCCGACCAGGTCGCGCCTCGCCCGGGAGGCACGGTCCTCGGTCAGAGCGCCCGACCGTCGCCCAGCGCCGAAGGGGCTCGGCGGCGCCAGGGAGCCGATGGGGCACCGCGGCCTGGGAGGGCTCCCGCCGCCCCGGTGGGAGCGGTGCAGGGAAAGGCGGGGGTCGGCCCGGGCGCCCGGTCGCACCCTCGCTCCACCCTGCCCCGGGCGTCCCCTGGCCAGGGTCAGGGGCGATCCTGGACGGCCGCCATCAGCCTCCCCTTCGGCCAAGGCGAGCTCGGGCACGACAGCGGGCCCGCCTCTCAGCCGACCTCCCCGCAGCCGGACGCCGAATCAGACCTCGACCAGCCCCTTGCGAACCGCGTACAGCACCGCCTGGGAGCGATCGTAGATCCCCAGCTTCTCGTACATGTTGCTGACGTGGTTGCGGACGGTCTTCTCGCTGATCTTGAGCCGATAGGCGATCTGCTTGTTGGCCATCCCACCGGCCAACAGCTTCAGGATCTCGATCTCGCGGTTGGTGAGCCCGTCGTAGAACTCCTTGGGCGTCGTGGTCCCGGTCAGCATCTCCAGGACCCGGTTGGCCACCGCGCTGGCCATGACTCGCTCCCCGGCCATGACCGCGAGCAAGCTCGAAACGATGGAGTCCGGCTTGGAGTCCTTCAGGATGTAGCCGCTGGCCCCTGCCTTCAAGGCCTGGATGACGTTGTTGTCCGCGTCGAGGACGGTGAGGAGCAGGACACGGACCTCGGGGAACTCGGCCACGATCCGACGCGTCGCCTCGATCCCGTCGAGGTTCGGCATCCGCAGGTCCATGAGCACGACGTCGGGCCGCAGGCGGCCAGCCATCTCGACCGCCTCGACGCCGTCCCCGGCCTGCCCCACCACCTCGACTCGAGGGTCCTCCTCAAGGAGCCGGACCAGACCGGCTCGAAACAACGTCTGGTCATCGGCGACCAGAACTCGGACTCTGGTAGCGGGTTGGGTCACCTGGACATCTCCTTGGCAATCCTCGGCACCACGGCACGCACGGTCGTCCCCCTGCCGCCGCGGCTGATGATGTTGACCTTGCCTCCGAGCAGGGCTGCTCGCTCACGCATGCCCAACAGCCCCATCCCACTCCGCTGCTCGTCCCCGAGCCCCTGGATGCCTCGACCGTCGTCGCGCACGGTGAGGGCCACCCCGTCGCCCACCGCCTGGAGCAGGACGTCCACCCGAGCCGCCCCGCTGTGCAGACGAACGTTGTTCAGCGCCTCCTCGACGATGCGGTAGAGGTTGTGAGCGGTGGCGGCGGAGAGACGGGAAGGCCACCGGGCGGAGACCCTGAGCTTCGAGCGGATGCCCGTGCTGCGCTCGAAACGGCCCAGCAGTTGGCGGACGCTCTGGACGAAGCAACTGTCAATGGAAGGCTCCTCCCTCAGCTCGTAGAGGAGCTGACGAAGGTTCGTCAACACCTCGCGAGTCGATTCCTGGAGGTGATCGACGCGCTCCACGACCTGACGCTGGTCGGACTGGTCGAGCTTGAAGCTCTCCATGTCGACCACCATCTGGGTCAGGATCTGGGCAACCGAGTCGTGCAACTCCCTCGCCAGCCGCCGCTTTACCTCGCTTTCCGCGCGCCGGGTCAGCTCGTCCAGCCCGAGACGCGCCAGATCCTCCTCCCGGCCCTGACCGGGACCTCGGTCCTCGTCGCGCCTCGTCTGCCACGACACCCTTCGTGAACCCTCCTCTCGCATTGGACCTCCGTAGCCTCTCGGCACAGGTCGGCGGTCCGTGCCCCGGGACCCTCTTCCGTTGCCAGCCCACCGCTAATGGGCCAAGTGAACTAAACCCTTTCGGAAACGCTGAAGTCAATGGTCAGAACTGACCATTCTCCGGCCAGTCTGTCCCAGACCGGGAACATCGCCCGGCCCCGGGACACCACCATCTGCCGATCAGGGGCAGGGTGGTGGGCGGGCCCCCAGCTTGCCCCTGGGCAGATCCCCCGGACCCGGGACACAGGTCCCATTGGCTTCCCGCGCCCAAAGCGATCATGCTTGGGAAAAGTCACGAAGCCGATATTGTGGTGACCTGGGGGGATGTAGGCTTCGTAGCGAGTATTGGGGATAGGGAAGATGGATCGAAAAGGACGCGGCCTCATCTTCTACCGAATCGTCCTGCCCATCTGCACGGGCCTGAACCTGGCCCTGGGCATCCTGATGCTGGCGCTGCTGCGCCCCAGCAGCTGGCTGAACTGGATGGAGCTGGTGACGGGCGTGCTCTGCTGCGTCATCGCTGGGTCGCTGGCCGCGGCCGGGGCCTCGAGGTCGTATTGGGGCTCGGCCATGGAGCGCCAGGTCTCCGCCTGGCGACGCGTCATCGACGCCATCTTTCGCTGGATCGAGGAGGCCCCCGTGCCCGTGGACTCCATCCACACCCTGAAGCGCTCCCTAGACGAGGCCATCGCCTCGGAGTAGGGGGCAAGCGACCGGGGCTCGGCCCGACGCCCTCACCGGTCCTCCTCCTGACGCGGCGATCGGGCAAGGGCGAAGCAGAGCCGGGTGGCGTCAACCGTCCCCAGGCCGCTGGCGAGGTCGTAGCCGGGCCCGGCCTTGAAGCCGGGCACCGTGACCCATCGGCCTTCCTCGTCCCGGAACGACTCGCGGTTGTCGCCGATGGTCACGTCCACGATCCCGGCCCCGGGGCCGAGGGCGGCCAGAGCGTACAGCCGCCCGTTCACCCATCCGAGCCGAGCGCCACCGAGCTGATCCGCGATCGCGACCAGCCCCGCGAAGAGCGGGGCCGCCTCGCTGGTCCCCCCCAGAAGGTGGTAGCCGGGCTGGGCCCAGTCGCTGGCGAAGCTCCAGTAGACGACGACCGCCCCGTCGATGGCGGCGCTCAGGCTGATGTCGGGCACGCCCCGGTGATCCCCGACCGTCCCGGCCACGCCGTCCTGGAAGGCCGGCCGGGGGAAGAGACGCGAGCGCCCACCACCGCTGGCGCCGAGGGTGGTCCGCGGATCGCCGCCCACCACCGAGCCCGGCTCGTCCCAGACCGTGTCGGGCGCCTCCCTGGCACCGGCGCCGTCGAGCCGCAGACGGGTCCCCCCAACCGAGGTGACCAGCGGGTCCGAGGCCGGCCAGGCGACCACCGGGTCGCGGTAGCAGCAGCTCCCGTCCGGGAGCACCTGCGTGGCGCCGGTGTCGCCCGAGGCCGCCACCACGGTCACTCGCCTGGCTCGAGCCAGCTCCAGCCCCCGACGGAGGGAGGGCATCGCCCCTGGAGGGAAGGCAGGTTCCGCCTGGCCGAAGCTGGCCACGATCACGTCAGCGAGGTCGTGGGCGACCACTAGCTCCTCGGCCCGTTCGACCTCCGCGAACGCCTGCAACCCACCATCCCCGACCGGCACCGCCACCACCAGGAGCCCGGCCCCAGGCGCCATGACGTGGGCCCACTCGACGTCGAGCGAGGTCTCCTCGGCCCAGGCTGTCGCGTCGGGATCGGCTCCGTCGAAGGCGGGCAGGCCCGGGAGCGCGATCACCCGCAGCGAGGGGGGGTCGGGCAGCGACAACGCCCGATCGAACTGGGCCAGGTCGTGCCGGAGGGTGGGGGATCCGTAGGGATCGATCACCGCGATCGTGCGCCCCCGGCCGTCCAGCCCCCGGGCGAGGAGCGGCAGCAGGTCGTAGGCCCGCCGCACCTGGTCCGGCTCGTAGCAGGCGAGGTGGAGGAGCTGCCGGCAGGTCGCGGTGCTCGGCGGGCCTCCAGGGGCAGGGCTGGGGAGGGCCAACGAGAGGCTGGGGCGAGGCAGGAGACGCCGAGCCGGACCCCCTCCTCCCATCGCTCCGATCGCGACCAGCGCGACCAGCGTGCACGCCAGGGCCCGAGCCGAGGCACCAGGAGCACCAGGACGAGTCATGCACCTCCCCACAGCTCATTGCGATGACGTCGTCCTCGAGGCCGGGCGCGACCGGCCCCTGGACGCCGGCGGGTCAGGATAGGGTCCGCGACCGCCAAAGGCAAGCGGTGAACGGCCCAGGTCGTGCCCCAGAATGAGCAGTGATGGCGGGGTATCGCGTCCTCGATCCCGAAGGCAACCTGCTCGATGGGGCCCACCCCCGGCTGAGCCTGGAGGAGACAGTGGAGGGCCTCCGCTGGATGCTGCTGAGCCGCGCGGTCGACGCCCGTGCCACAGCGATGCACCGCCAGGGCAGGTTCGGCACCTACAGCCCCGTCCGCGGCCAGGAGGCGAGCGTGGTCGGTAGCGCGATGGCCCTGGACCCCAGCGTGGACTGGATCGTCCCCTCCTACCGCGAGCTGCCGGCCCTGGTCCGCCATGGGATGCCCCTGGAACGGGTGCTCGCCGGCTACCTGGGCAAGGGCAAGGCGGCGCGCATCCCAGACGAGGTCCGCCTCCTGCCCAACCAGGTGGCCCTCGCCACCCAGCTGCAGCACGCGGTGGGCCTCGCATGGGGGCTCGCCCTTCAGCGCAGGCCGGGGGTGGTGATGGCCTACTGCGGGGAGGGGGCCTCCAGCGAGGGTGACTTTCACGAGGCGTGCAACCTGGCCGGGGTCAAGCGCGCGCCGGTGATCTTCGTCCTGATCAACAACCAGTGGGCGATCTCGACCCCACGCTCGGCCCAGAGCGCGGGCGAGCTGCACCGCCGGGCCGAGGGCTACGGCTTCCCCGGCCTCCAGGTGGACGGAAACGACCTGCTGGCCGTGTACGAGGTGGCGGAGGAGGCGGTGAGGCGAGCCCGAGCCGGCCAGGGCCCGACCCTGATCGAGTGCCTCACCCACCGGCAGAGCTTCCACAACACCACCGACAACCCACGCCGGTACCTGCCCGAGGGATGGCTCGAGCAGGCCGAGCGGGAGGACCCGATCCGTCGCATCGAGGCCTACCTCGCCGCCCAGGGGATGTGGGACGACGCCACCCGCGCGGCGGTCGAGGCGGAGGTGATCGAGCAGGTCGAGGAGGCCCTGGAGGCGGCGCTGGCCATGCCGGCAGCATGTCCGACGGACCTGTTCGACGACGTCTACGCCGATCCTCCCCAGCGGGTGCGCCGGCAACGGGAGGAGCTGCTGGGCCGGACCGAGGACTGAGGCACGAGGAGGCAGGCGGTGGCGTCACTCACCATGGTCGAGGCCATCCGGGACGCGCTCGCCTACGAGATGGAGCGGGACGAGCGGGTGATGGTGCTAGGGCTCGACGTGGGCCGGTTGGGCGGGGTGTTCCGGGCCACCGAGGGGCTCTTGGAGCGCTTCGGGCCGGACCGGGTGGTGGACATGCCGCTGGCCGAGGGAGCCATCGTCGGTAGCTCCCTGGGCTTGGCCCTCAGCGGCCTGGTGCCGGTTCCCGAGATCCAGTTCTTGGGCTTCACCCACCAGGCGTTCCACCAGATCGGCCCCCAGCTCGCCCGCTACCGCTTCCGCAGCCGCGGTCGCTACCACTGCCAGGTCACGATCCGGGCCCCGTTCGGCGGGGGGATGAGGACGCCCGAGTTCCACCCCGACGCCATCGAGGCCCAGTTCGTCCAAACGCCTGGCATCAAGGTGGTCTGCCCGTCAACGCCAGCCGAGGCTCGGGGGCTGCTCCTGTCCGCCATCCGCGACCCGGACCCGGTGCTGTTCATCGAGCCGCAACGGCTGTACCGCCGCGGCCGTGAGGAGGTCCCCGAGGGCGACGTCACCCTGCCCTTCGGGCGGCTGAGGGTGGCGCGTCCTGGCTCTGACCTGACCCTGATCGCTTGGGGTGCCGCCGTGGAGCTGTGCCTTCGCGCTGCCCAGCGCCTCGAGGAGGAGGGTATCTCGGCCGGCGTGCTCGACCTCAGGACGCTGGTCCCCCTGGACGTCGCCGGCCTGGTGTCCGAGGTCTCACGTACCGGACGGGCGGTCGTGGTGCACGAGGCCCCTCTCTCAGCCGGGTTCGGAGCCGAGATCGTGGCCACCCTCCAGGAGGAGTGTTTCTACTCCCTCGACGCGCCCATCGCGCGGGTCGCGGCCTCGGACATCCCCTACCCCACCGGCCCGCTGGAGGCCTGGTACCTACCCACGGTCGAGCGGGTGGTGGAGGCCGCCCGCCACACGGCCACGAGGTAGCGTGGCCCAGCGCCCGGGCCACCGAGGTCGCCCATCCCCGGCCCAGCTCTCAAGCCGTCTGCGGGGCACGCTCGCCGCCCCCTGCCGGCTCGCCCCCGGGTCCAGGGCGAGCTGATCCTGGCCCGCCTCCGCCTCCTCCGCACCCTCCTGGCCGGCATCGCCAGCCGGGAGTGCCCCCCCGAGCGCCCCCCCTCCCCCGCCTCGGCCGGCAGGCCAGCTGGGCCCCGGTCTGGGCCGAGGTCATCCCCATCCGGGATCGCGCCACCGGCTTGAGCAGGGACCGAGCGCGGCGCCGCCCCTCGCCCGGGCCTCCGGCGTCTCCCCATCGGTCGGCTTCCGCGGGGCCGCCAACCCCCGCCTCCGCAAGGCCCTCCAGACCTTCGCCGACCACGTCCGCTGCGCCCGCCCTGGGCGGCCCCGCTCTCCGCCCGGGCCCGGACTCGGGGCATGCCTGGCATCCCCATGCCCTCCGCATCCTCATGCGCGCCTGGCGGCGGGTGATCCTGGGCCTGCTGGCACCCCCATCAGCCCGACGGCCCAGTTCGCCACCGTGCCGCCACCACCCTGGCCGCCACCGAGGGGTTGACCTGGGTAGCTCACCCCCAGCAGGGTTGGCCCTCGACCGCCGGACGGTCCACTCGGGCCCTGCCCGGGGGCTCAGGCCTGGCAGGTTGGGCAATGGTAGACGAGGCGCGCATGCTCGCCCAGCCGTCGGACCTGCACGGGGCCGCCACAGCGGGGGCAGGGCCTTCCGCCTCGGCCGTGCACCGCCGCCGGTCGGCCGCCGGCGAAGCGGCGCGGCATCGCCCCGCCGCGAAGGTTGGCACGCATCCAGGTCCGAGCCAACGTGAAGACGTCACCGAGCTGCTCGTCGCTCAGCTCGGCGCTCGAGCGCCAGGGGTTGAGGCCCAACTCCCAGAGCACCTCACACCGATAGACGTTGCCGATGCCCGAGCAGACCCGCTGGTCGAGCATCACCTCCCCGATCGGCCTGGGCCCGAGCGCCCGAGCCCGGGCGACCACGGCCTCGAGCGGGAACTCCGGGGCGCAGATGTCGGGGCCAAGGTGGCCGACGCGGGCCCGCACGTCAGCCACCAGCTCCACCACGGGGGCGGCGAAGCAGACCACGACCCACGGGCCAAAGTCGAGCACCGCCCGGGCCTGCCGACATGGCCGCCGCCAGCCCTCCCCGGGCCGGTAGAGGTGCCAGGCCCCCCGCATCCGTAGGTGGGAATGGAGGACGAGCCCACCCGTGAAGTGCAGGAGGAGGTGCTTGCCAGCCGCCTCGGCCCGTTCCAAGACCCGCCCCTCAAGACGGGCCAGGTCCGGTGGGCGGGCAGCCAGCACCGTTCGGCCACCGACATGCTCTCGGAGGGCAGCCGCGGTTCGCCAGATCGTGTCGCCCTCAGGCATCGTCTCCTCAGGCCATGGCCCCTCGTCTCATGCCGTCCGCGGCCACGCCACCATCCCCTTCGGCGAGCTGCCGAACCCGGACTCGACCAGGACCGAGGCCAGCGGGGAGCTTCGGACGGCGACGCCGTCGACCCTTTCCACCTGGAGCCTCCCCCCTCCCGACGCGACCGCCACCAGGGCGCGCAGGTGCTCGGCCCTCACCTCACCCCAGGTCCAAAGCGAGCGACCACCCCGCTCCAGGTAGAGGCGCAACTCCCCCGACTCGGTCACAAGGTAGGTACCGGCGGCCCGGGCCGGCCGCGCCCCGCCCTCGTGCTTCGGCCAGGGAAGCGTCATGCCATAGGGGTTGGCGGGGTCGGTCGCGGCCAGGGCCAGCACCCGGCCGTCGGGCTCCCGGCAGGCGCGTAGGCGGTCGACCGCCCCCGGGAGGGCGAACTGGGAGCCCCCCAGCCCGGCCACGAAGTAGCCGCGCCGAGCCCTGCCCGCCTCCTCCATGGCCCGGAGCACCGGATAGAGGGCGGCGAAGCCGCCCACCCACCCCTCGGCCACGACCGCCTCTCGGGTCAGGACGCCGTGCCGCTGCAGCAACGCTTCGGCCTGGGCGTAGAGACGCTCGGTGGGGGTGGCTCGCGGTGCGAGCAGGTCCCGAACCAAGGACCAGCGTCCGGCCCCCCTGGGCGGCACCCGTTGGCGAAGGGGGCGACGAGCGGAGACGGCGCGCCGAGGTGGTCCCCCCGCCAGCCGCAGCGGGGCGAAGGTGTCGTTGGTGACCTCGCCGGCCCAGACCATGTCCCAGAGCGCATCCAGGACCGCCTCAGGGTCACCGCCGCCAGCCGCCACGTACAGGTCGGGGAAGAACGAGGCCCCCCGCCGCGCCAGATGGTCGCGGATCCTCGCCTGAAGCTCGCCCGGAGGCCCCTCCTGGGGCTCGGGCACCAGCCGGGCCGCGTCCGCCCGGAGGTAGAGGGAGACCCTCCCGTCGCCGGGGCCCAGGGGTCCACGGCCGACCCACACCACCTCACCGGTGGCCACGAGTTCGTCCAGCAGGGCAGGGCGATAGCCGGGGACCCGGGCGCGGAGCACATCGCGCTCGAGCACCGAGGCCGGGAGCGCCAGCCCCTGGAGGGTGGCCACGCACTCCAGGAGCCGATCGGGGGTGGCTGGCCGCGACGGATGTGGCTCCCCGGCCTCGGAGGTGACCTCGATCCCGTGCCACACCGGGAGGAAGCGGGCTAGGGCCGCCGGCGCCACCGGCTCGACCTCCCGTCGCAGGGCGGCCAGGGACCGGCGTCGCAACGTCCGCAGCACCTCCGGGTGCCCGTACTCCCTGCCCTCCGCGCCACTCCGCCGGAACGTCCCCGCCACCAGCTCGCCGCTCGCCACCAGCTTCCCCAGGGCCGCCTCGACCACCGCCACAGGGAGGCCCCACCGGGCCGCCACCTCCGTTGCCACGAAGGGGACGTGGGTGCGGGCCCAGCGCCGCACCAGGCTCTCGAGGGCCCCCTCCACCGGCTCCAGGAAGGTCGCTGGCAGCCCAGGCGGGGGGGTGGCGCCCAGGGCGTCTCGGTAGCGGCCCGCATCCTCGGCGACGATCCAGCGTTCCACGCCGGCTAGGCGCAGGCGGCAGGCACGACGTTCGGCCTCAAGGGCCGTGAGCCACCCAGGGTCGACCCCACGCGCCCTCAGCTCGGCCTCCTCCAGGTCGCCGAGCCGGGCGAGCAGGTCGTGGGTCTCATCGGCGTCGCGCGGGAACGTCTCCGGCTTGAGGCCTTGGAGCGCCAGCTCGACCTCGGCCACGACCTCGGGGTCGAGCAGCTCGCGCAGCTCCTCGGTGCCCAAGAGCTCGGCCAGCAGCTCGCGGTCGAGCGTCAGCGCCTGGGCACGACGCTCCGCCAACGGTGCGTCGCCCTCGTAGATGTACTGCCCCACGTAGTCGAAGAGCAGGGAGGCTGCGAACGGAGAGGCATGCTCGGTGTCCACCGCCACCACCCGGACCCGGCGGGCGCGCACGTCCGCCAGCAGCTGACGCAGGGCGTCGAGGTCGAAGACGTCGGTCAGGCACTCCCGGAGGGTCTCGGCCAGGATGGGGAAGTCCGGGTAGCTCGCCGCCACCTGGAGCAGGCCAGCCGAGCGCTGGCGCTGCTGCCAGAGCGGGGTCCGCTGCCCGGGCCGGCGCCGGGGCAGCAGCAGGGAGCGGGCAGCGTTCTCCCGGAAGCGGGCCGCGAACAAGGCCGAGGCAGGGAGCTGGGCCCGGACCAGGTCCTCCACCTCCTCGGGCTCGGGGAGGAGCTCGTCCACCTCCAGAGGGCGATCGCTGTCCAGGAGCCGCAGGGCCAGCCCATCGTCGGTGAACATGGTTTGCACCTCCAGCCCCAGGCGCTCTGCCAGGCGGGCCTGGAGGGCCAGCGCCCAAGGGGCGTGGACCTTCCCGCCCAAAGGGGTCAGGATGCACACCCGCCAGTCCCCGACCTCGTCGCGGAAGCGCTCGACCACGACCGTGCGGTCGTCGGGGACCGCCCCCGTGGCCGCCGCCTGGTCCTCCAGGTAGGCCAGGAGGTTGCGCGCGGCGCGCTCGTCGAAGCCGGCCCGTTCCCGCAGCCGGCGCTCGGCCTCGAGGCGGGGCATCGAGCCCAGCTCCCGGGTGAGCCGGCCCAGCGTCCGCCCCAGCTCGACCGGACGGGAGAGGGCATCGCCGTGCCAGAACGCGATCTTGCCCGGCTCGCCGGGCGCCGGCGTCACCAGCACCTGCGAATGGGTGATCTCCACCACCTTCCAGGTCGAGGCCCCGAGGACGAAGGTCTCCCCTGGCCGGGTCTCGAACACCATCTCCTCGTCAAGCTCCCCGACCCGCCGACCGGGGCGACCGTCCTCGAAGAGGTTCACCGTGTAGAGGCCGCGGTCGGGGATGGTGCCGGGGTTGGTGACCGCCAACCGCTGGGCCCCGGCCCGCGCGCGAACGGTGCCCCGGGCCCGGTCCCACACCAGCCGCGGTCGGAGCTCACGGAACTCCTCCGACGGGTAGCGGCCGCTCAGCATGTCCAGCACCGCCTCCAGGGAGCGCCGCCCGAGCCCGCGGTAGGGATAGGCACGCCGGAGCAGCTGGCTCAGGTCCTCGACCCGCCACTCCTCGAGAGCGGCCATGGCCACGATCTGTTGGGCCAGGACGTCGAGCGGGGTAGAGGGCACCACCGTGCTCTCGATCTCGCCGGCCAGCATCCGCTCTGCCACGGCAGCGCTCTTCAGCAGATCGCCGCGGAATTTGGGCAGGATCACCCCACGCGAGACGTCGAGCACCGAGTGCCCGGCGCGCCCCACGCGCTGGATCCCGGCGGCCACACTGGGCGGTGCCTCGACCTGCACCACCAGGTCGACCGCGCCCATGTCGATTCCCAGCTCTAGCGAGGAGGTGGCCACCAGGGCACGCAGGTCCCCCGACTTGAGCCGGTCCTCGATCAGGAGCCGCTGCTCCCGAGCGATCGAGCCATGGTGGGCGAGGGCCACCTCCATGCCCGCCAGCTCGTTGAGCCGCGCCGCCAGCCGCTCGGCCAGGCGGCGGGAGTTGACGAAGACGATGGTGGAGCGATGCTGCTCGATCAGCTCAAGGAGCCGGGGGTAGATCGCCGGCCAGATCGAGCGCCGGGGGGCCGGTAGCTCCCCGGCCCAGGCCGCCGCCGGGCCTGTGGCCGGCTCAGGAGCGCCACGTTCCAGGTCGGCCATGTCCTCGACCGGGACCTCGACCCGAAGCTCTAGGGCCTTGGGGACGTGGCCCGCCTCCACGATCTCGACCGGGCGGTCGACGCCGCCCAAGAAGCGGGCCACCTCCTCCAGGGGCCGCTGTGTCGCTGAGAGCCCGATGCGCTGGGGCTCCGTGGCCGTCAGCGCGCCCAACCGCTCGAGGCTGATCGCCAGGTGGGCGCCACGCTTGCTCGCGGCCACGGCGTGGATCTCGTCGACGATCACCCAGCGCACCTCGGCCAGGACTCGCCGAGCGGCGCTGGTCAGCAGCAGGTACAGCGACTCCGGGGTGGTGATGAGCACGTCAGGCGGGCGTCGGACGATCGCTCGCCGTTCCTCGGCAGGGGTGTCGCCGCTGCGGATCGCGACCGAGATCTCGGGAGCCGGAAGGCCCAGGCGCCTGGCCTGGAGACGGAGCCCCACCAGCGGGGCGCGCAGGTTGCGCTCGACGTCCACGGCCAGGGCTTTCAACGGGGAGATGTAGAGCACCCGGCAGCGCGGGGAGGACGGAGGCGACGGCTCCACCAGGAGGCGGTCCAAGCACCAAAGGAAGGCAGCCAGCGTCTTCCCGCTCCCCGTGGGAGCGCTCAGCAGCGTGTGCTGGCCGGCGGCGATCGCGAGCCAGCCTCGCTCTTGGACCTCGGTCGGGGCCTGGAAGGTCGAGGTGAACCAGGCCCGAGCTGGCGCCGAGAAGAGGTCAAGCGCCCGGCTCACAGCCACACGTTACTCCCATGCTCCCATCCCCACGGGCACCTCAAGCCGACGCGGTCGCGAGGTCACCGCCGGCGGCCCCCTCCCGGGCGCCTCCGTCGAGCTCGACGCGGACCGCGGGCGACCCTCCTCAGGATGAGGAGCAGGCGACCATGGCCAGGCTGGCCACCAGCCGAGCCACCGGGACCATGAGCGGCAGCTCGTAACCACCCAGGCGAAGTCCCCGTTGCGCAGGCATGCTGGCGAAGATCGCTCTGAGCCTCGTCCGCCTCTTCCTGGTCCCGCTGGACGCCGTAGGCCCGTCCCGCCCCCGGCTGGCGCTTCGCCGCTTGAGCCTGCGCCTTCGCGACCCAGCATCGGACCTCGAGCCATGACCCGGGTCCGGGGACGGGCGACGGTCTCGGCCGAGAGACCCTTGGGCAGGGTGCCGCAGAGGCCCGGTCGCCCGAGCCCACGAGCACGGTCGTCGGCTCATGGGAGCGCCCGCAGCAACCGGCTGCGCAGGGGCTCCAGGGACCGACCCAGCTCCTCCCCTAAAGCGACGAGCGCGCGTTTCGCCGCGCGGGCGGCGTTTCGGCGCGTCTCGAACCGGGGACGGCACGGGCGCTGGCCCGCGGTGGCAGCGTCCCGGAGCACCGGCCCCAGCGCCAGGAAGACCCCGACCAGGGCCAGGAACTCGCCCATCCAGCCCTGATCCGCCGCCAGCTGGTGCACGCAGGGGTAGCAGCGGTCCCAGGCCCGGATGGCACGCAGCCCAGCCTCGGCATCCAGGGAGCCGACGCAGACCTCGATTAGGTCGCGGGGAGGCTCCACCAGCAAGCGATGGAGCTCGGTCACCAAGGGTTGTAAGCCCGACCCCTTGCGAACCTCGGCATCCGGCCGCTCGGTTCCCCCCAGCCGGCCCCAACTGCCGGCATAGGCCGAGAAGACCACGATCCGCAGCCGCGGGGCCAGGGAGCGGACGATGGGGATGACCTCCTCGCCGGACATGATCGGCATCTGGAGGTCGAGGACCATCAGGTGGGGCCGGAGTTCGCCGACCCTGGCGATGGCCTCCGCCCCGTTGGCCGCCTCTCCAACCACGCTGAACGCAGGCTCAAGCCGCAGCCTCGTAGCAAGCAAGGTACGGATATCCGCCTTGTCGTCGACGATGAGGACGCGTGCCAGTTCGGTGGTCACCCCCGCCACGCAGCCGTTATTACCCCACGCCAGGGAAGGAACCCGGACGCCACGGTTAAGGTGTCCCGACGACCTGGTGACGGCCGTCACCTGTCGGCGTCGGCCCCTCGACCCCGGCCGCGGCTCCGAGCACATGCTATCCCGGCCACCTCCCACGGTGCGCGGCCACGGTCGAGGTCGGCCCTGAACGGCTCGCCGGCGGCGCGACGTCGAAAACGACCCCGGCCGGTGGAGAAGTCCCGATCAGGCCCGCCGCCCCATCGTCCCAGGCCCCAGCAGGAGGTCGGGCGACGAGCGGGGATGAGGCCGGGAGGGGGCGCTCCCCGCCCGACCTTGGACAGCCCGCGTCCCGCCCCCACCTCCCGCCGATCGGGACGGGAGCCCCCAACGGCCCATTGACAGGTCAGGTCAAGCTCCGCCACCATGGAGAGCCTGCAGGAGAGGTCCGGGGCGTCGAACCGGCTCCCTCTGCCTGGGAGGAAAGCATGGCGATCGGGATGAGAGTGGCAGCGGGGTGGGTAGGGTCGCTCTGCACCAGGGTCAGGCGCGGTTGGTCAACTCGCCGGACGCGGGGAGGGATCCTCGGCGGTCCATCCTGGCGGCCCAGGGCACGGTCCCGGTGCTCGACGGTCACCAGGCCTCGACTGGCCCCGGTGGCACGGTCCCGTGGGGCCACGCCACGCGCCGGCCGGGTCGGACCGACGGCTGGCCCCCGCTCGAGGGGGAGGGGCGACGAGGCGCCGGCCGGCCAGGATGCCTCCCCGGCCGACGAGCTCGCCGGTGCCACCGGGGGGGCTCAACCCGAGCCACCCCAAGACGATCGATCTCCTGGCGACGTCGGCCGACCCGAGCGCCGGCTATGGGCCGAGTCATCATGACCAGCCCCGCCTCCCCCTCCGAGGGTCACGGCGCCCGTCCCGAGGTGATGGCCCTGGTCGTCTGGACCAGCGCCAGTGCCGCCTTGGGCAGCAGTCTGTACGCCTCCCGGACCGCCGCCCTCTTCGCGCTCCTCGTCGGGATCGTCGTCGTGGTCACCCTGCGCGCGGCGACCACCCTCGGGCTGGCCACCGCCGCCTTCGGGGCGGTCCTCTTCACCGTCACGCACCTCGCCCTGGACACCAGCGCCACTCCTCGCCTGGCCCACCTGGAGCTGCAGGATGTGCTCACGCAGCCGGTCCTCCGCCAAGGGGGCACCTGGGCGGGCGTGATCGTGGCCATCGTCGTCCTCATGGGGTCCTCGCTCCTGGCCGACGTCGTCTCGGCGGGAGCGGCCCGTCCCCCCGAAGGGGAGCCGTCCCCCGCTGCGGCGACCACCCCGCCCATCCTGCCCTCCCGACTTGAAGGGCGCGAGACGGGGCTGCTGAAGGCGGAACAGGAGCTGACGCGGGCCGCCACCTACCGACGCCCCCTGACCCTCGGCCTCATCGGCCCCGACGTCGACCAGGGGTCGTCGGGTTCGGGCATGGACGCCTTGGATCGTCTGCTCTGCGATACTTTCACGGCCTTCGACGTCGTCTGCGCCTACGGGACCCGGGAGCGCCTCATCGTCATGCCCGAGGAGCCGAGCGAGCGGGTGGCGGCCGCGGCCGCACACCTTTGCGAGGTCGCCAGCGACCGGCTCGGCTGCCCGGTCCGCATGTCCGTGGCGGGCTTCCCCGAGGACGGCTCGACGCTCTCGGAGCTGCTCCTGCGGCTGGACCAGCGCCTGCTCCGCTGTCGCCAGACCCGGGCCACGGTGTCCGCCGATCACGCATCCCCTCCCGAGGGAGCCGAGCCCCCTGGGCCCCCGGCCGGCCCCAGCCGAGACGCGACCCCCGAGGACCTCCCACCCTCGGGGGCGTCGCCCCGGCCCGCGGCCAGCCCCCCGACGACGGGCGCCGGGACCAGCGGCGAGGTCGAGGTGCTGGACCCCCTCGAGCTGCCCGCGGACGTGGGAGAGCCGATCAGGGGGGACGAGGTCGCGGAGGAGCTTCAGGCCGTGCTCCGTGACCCCTGGAGCGCGCTGGAGGCCGTGGACGAGGGGCGAGGCCAGGCGAGCGATCGCCGCCCCTCCGTGGCCGTGACACGAGCCCAAGAGAGCGCAGCACGCCGGTCCCAACCGGAGTCCTCCACGGGCTCGACCAGCTGAGCTGGGCGAAGGGGCCAGGTCAGCGCCGACGATCTCGTGACGCAGGGCAGGGCCTCTGGAGGAACGGCCGCCGCTCGTCGATCCCCGAGGGGGGCACGGCCGCACTGACCACCGCCGTTCTGGGCTTGGCCATGACGCACCTCCTCCCTACCATGAGAAGCGTCGACGGTTCGGCGGTTTTTCCACCCGCCCCGACGGGGCGTGCGACGAGGGGAGCCCATCTCGGAGAACGCGCCGGCGCTGGACGAAAGAGCGGTCTCGGCGAGCGTGCCACCAGGCTCAGGCGTTCGCGTCGGGAACGGCCTCTCCGGCCAGCTCACCAGCTTCATCGGCCGTCGAGAGGAGCTGGCCGAGGTAGCGCGTGCGCTGCGGGCGCACCGACTGGTCACGATCTGTGGCCCGCCCGGATGCGGCAAGACACGGCTGGCGCTGGCCGTCGCCCAGCGCCCAGCCTATCGGCGCCGCGGCGAGGGGGTCCGCCTGGTCGAGTTGAGCGAGGTCACGGACCCGCAGCGGGTGCCGGGGTTGCTGAGCGCCGTCCTCGGCGTGTCCGACCTTCTCCAGGCGGACCTGGGCGAGCTGGGGGCGAGGCGGACGGCATGCCTGCTGATCGTGCTGGACGGTTGCGAGCGGGTGCTCTGGAGCTGTGGACGATCGGCGATCGCCATCCTCCGCTCCTTCCCCGACGTGCGGCTCCTGGCCAGTAGCCGTGAGCCCCTCGGCATCCCTGGAGAGGTCGTCCGGAGGCTGGGGCCGCTGCCCACCCCGACCTCGGTCAGGGCCCCTGATCCGAGGCACCTGCGCCGGTACGACGCCGTCGCCCTCTTCACCGATCGGGCCCGCGCCTTCCAGCCGTCGTTCCGGCTCGACCCGACCAACGCCGCCGCCGTGGCCACCATCTGCGAGGCGGTCGGGGGGAACGCGCTCGCCATCGAGCTGGCGGCGGCCCGCCTGACCACGCTCACGCCGGAGCAGCTGGCGGCTCGGCTCCACGAGATGCCGGACCTGTTCGCGACCGGATCCCGTCACCTGCCGCCGCGGCAGCGCACCCTGCGCGCCTCGATCGATTGGAGCTACGACCGCCTCGCGCCGCGCGAGCAAGAGCTGCTCAACCGACTCTCGGTGTTCGCCGCCCCACCCGACCTGGCCGCGGTGCAGTCCGTCTGCGCCGCTCCAGGGGCCGCCGGCCAGATCATCGACACCCTGGCCCGGCTCATCGAGGTCTCCCTGGTCGAGGCCGAGCCCGCCGATGACGAGATCCGCTACGGCTTGACCGAGCCCATCCGCTGCTACGCCGCCCAGAAGCTGGCCGCGGTGGGAGAGGAGGAGCGCGTGCGGGGCCGGCACGCCGCGCACTACGCCGCCCTGGCCGAGGCCACCGATGGGCGATGGCGCCATCCCCAGCCCTCGGCCCGGATCGGACGCCTCATCGTTGAGCGACCCAACCTCCGGGCGGCACTGGCCTGGGCCCTTCGCTCCTCCCCCGACCTGGCCCTGCGCACGGCCGCTGCCCTTGCCTGGTTCTGGCAGGCCACCGGGGCCCTGGCGGAGGGTCGTCACTGGCTGGAGCGGGCGCTGGCGACCTCGGAGAGCGCCGACCTGAGCATCCGGGGCCGGGCGTGGCACGGCGCCGGCCGCATCGCCCGCCAGCAGGGCGACCTGGCAGCGGCCCGATCGCACCTGAGCCGGGCCCGAGAGGCGGCCCGCCGGCTGGGCGATCGCTCGGCCGAGGCCCGCGCCCTGCAGGACCTGGGCATGGTGTTGGTCGAGATGGGCGATCATGCCATGGGGAGGGCGCAGATCGCGACCAGCCTGGCCGTCCACCGCGAGCTCGGCGACAGCAGGGGGGTCCAGGGCGCCCTGATCGACATGGGGCGAGCAGCCCTGGTGGCCGGCGATCACCCCACTGCCCGTGCCCGGCTCAAGGAGGCCGCGGAGCTGGCTCGGGAGTTGGAGGACGAGCACGGCTGGGCCATCGCGGTTGGCGCCATCGCCGACCTGGCGATCGCAGCCGGCGATCGCGAGCGCGCCCACTCCTGCCTGGAGGCGAGCCTTCGGGTCCTGCGCCACCATCCAGACCCCGACGCCATCGCCCAGCGGCTCGCAGGGTTCGCGCGGCTGGCGGCAGCGCGGTCGGAGCCGGCGCGCGCCTTGGTTCTGGGCACCGCCGCCCGGGGCCTCCGAGACCGCATGGGCGCCCGTCCCGCCGCCGAGCGGGGTCAGCTCGAGGAGATGCTGGCGGCCTGTCGTCGGGCCCTCCCCGGCCCAGCAGCTGAGGCGGCGGAGGCCCACGGCCGACAGCTGGGCCTCGAGGGGGCGATCGAGTATGCGCTCGACGGCTCCGGCTCCCGGTCGCCGGGGGTCTGGGAGGCGTCGACCCCTCCGGCCTGGGCCTCAGAGCGCTCCAGGGCGGCGGGGCTCTCACCGCGTGAGTGGGAGGTCCTGAGGCTGCTGATGACCGGTCTCACCAACCGCACCATCGCATCCCGGCTCGCCATCAGCCCCAACACCGTCAACAAGCACGTGGCCAGCATCCTCGAGAAGCTCCAGGCACGCTCCCGTGCCCAGGCCACCGCCATCGCCCTCGGCATTGAGCGGGTACCGGAGGGTCGAGACCGGGCCCCGACCCCCAGCCGGTGAGCTCGCCCTCACCTCGTCCAACCCCACCTCGGCCTCCCCCCACGGCGCGGTAGCCTTGTGCCATTGCATGGGTAACCGTATGGTGACCTGGGCGTCCGACCTCCGGTCGACCGTCAAGCCAGCCCCCCAGGCCTGGCCCTGCCTAGGCCGGGAGGAGGTGCACCTTTGGCGGGCACCCCTCGACCTGGATCGGGAGCCCCTGGCCCGACTCCGGGAGGTGCTCTCGAGCGAGGAGCGGGCCCTGGCTCTCACCTTCCGGTTCCAGTGGGCCCGGGACCGTTTCGTCGCCAGCCGAGGCTGGCTGCGGTTGCTCCTGGGACGCTACCTGGGCATGCCGCCGAGCCGGCTCCGGTTCGTCATCCAGACCAACGGCAAGCCAGCCTTGGCCGAGCCACCAACCGAGGTTCGGTTCAACCTGGCCCTGGCCGGGCCGTTGGCCCTGATGGCGGTCGCGGAGGGTCGCGAGGTCGGGATCGGGATCGAGCCCGTCGACGAGCCCTCCCTCGGCCCGGGGGTGACGTCGCAACCCCTCCCCGCCCCGAGCCCTCAGGCCCCGACCCGCCTGGAGGGCAAGCAGGCCAGGATGGCCTCCGAGGGCCGGGCTCGCCGAGGAGCCTACCACCGAGCACGTGGCTGGGCGCCGTCAGCCGGCGACCGACGGGGATCGGTCCTCTCCTGCCCCGAGGACGACGTGGAGCCGAGCGGTTGGTCCTTCCACGCGGTGGACGCCGGGCCCGGCTACGCCGGGGCGCTGGCCCTGGAGGGGACGGTGCGGCTGGTTCGCCTCCTCGACTGCGACCCTGGCTGGCTCCACAGCCGTCTCCCCGACTGACCCGACCCGCCGGGGGGCTCAGCGCGCCGGCCCGACCCAGACCGTCTGGACGTTCTGGAACTCAAGCAGCCCGTGCTCCGAGAGCTCACGGCCATACCCGGAACGTTTCACTCCCCCGAACGGGAGGCGGGCGTCGGAGGCGACCATCCCGTTGACGAAGACCATGCCCGCCTCGATGCGCTCGGCGAGGCGCTTGCCCCGATCGACGTCACCGGTCCAGACGGCCGAGCCAAGGCCGAACTCGCTGTCGTTGGCGACCGCGATCGCCTCCTCCTCGTCCTTCACCCGGACCAGCGCCGCCACCGGGCCGAACGTCTCCTCGCGGAACACGGGCATCTGGGGGCTGACCTCGGTGAGGACGGTGGGCCGGTAGTAGAAGCCCCGCCCGGGGATGGCCTCCCCGCCAACCGCCACCCGTGCCCCCAGCCTCAGTGATTCCTTGACCTGACGGTCGAGCTCCGCGACCAGGTCCCGACGGGCCAGGGGGCCGATGTTGGTGTCACGGTCCATCGGGTCCCCCACCTTGAGCGCCCCGACCAGCTCGACGAAGCGGCGCTCGAACTCGTCGGCCACCTGCTCGACCACGATGAACCGCTTGGCCGCGATGCAGCTCTGCCCGTTGTTCTGGTTCCGGGCCCGACACGCCACCTGGGCAGCGGCGGCCACATCCGCGTCCTCGAGCACGATGAAGGGGTCGGACCCGCCCAGCTCGAGGACCGTCTTCTTGAGCGCCTGCCCCGCCACGGCCGCCACCTTGGCCCCGGCCAGGTCGCTCCCGGTCAGGGTCACCGCGGCGACCCGAGGGTCACGGATGATGCGCTCCACCATGGCACTGCCCACCAGCAGGGTCTGGAAGACCCCCTCAGGCATGCCGGCCTCCCGGAAGACCTCCTCGGCGGCAAGGGCGGCCTGGGGGACGTTGGAGGCGTGCTTGAGGACCATGACGTTCCCGCCGACCAAGGCCGGCAGCGCCGCCCTCATGACCTGCCAGAGCGGGAAGTTCCACGGCATGACCGCCAGCACCACTCCGAGGGGCTGCAAGCGGACGTAGCTCTCGGTCGCGTTGCTGGCCACCGGCCGGGGCCGCAACAGAGCCTCGGCATGCTCGGCGAACCAGTCCGCCGTCCAGGCACACTTCTCGACCTCCGCCTCCGCCTCCACGATGGGCTTGCCCATCTCCGAGGTGAGGATGGAGGCCAGCCTCTCTCGCTCTCGTCGCAGGTACGTGGCCACCTCGGTCAAGCGCGCGGCCCGGACCGGGACCGGTGTCTCCCGCCAGCGCGTGCGCGCCCCCCAGGCTCGGTCGAGGGCTCGGTCGACGTCGTCCCAGGTGTGCTCCTCGAAGCGCGCCAGCACCTCCTCCGTGGCCGGGTTGACGGAAACGATCGCCATCACTTGTCCTCCTGCGCAGGCCGATTCGTCGTCATCGTCGATCATTCCAGGATCGGGCCTCACCGTGTCGCGCCCTGACCCTCGCGCGAGCGGTCGGAGCCCGGGCCGCACCTCGCCCAACCGGGCATCCGCCCCCTCGGCGAGGGGCCAGGCCAGGCGCCCGGGGGCAGCCACCCCACTTGCCGGCGGCATCGGGATGGTCGACGCTGTAATCGTGACCATCGTGCACGAGGAGCGAACGCCGTGCGAGCCCGCCTGCGTCGACGTGTCCACCTGACCCCCGCCGACCGCGAGCGCTCGGCCTTCACCACCGTCCCTTTCGAGGTGCCGGCCGGCACCTCGCGGATCGAGGTCACGTACCGCTATGAGGGTCAGGGGCGGCCAGGGGCGAGCAGCGTCGTCGATCTGGGGCTGATCGACCCGCGAGGCAGCGCCTTCCCCCAGTTCCCCGGCTTTCGGGGGTGGAGCGGCAGCGCCCGCACCTCGGCCGTGATCACGCCCGAGGGGGCCACCCCCGGCTACCTGCCCGGGCCGCTCCCCCCCGGCACCTGGCAGGTCCTGCTGGGCCTCAGCCGGGTGCCTCCCGAGGGGGTCGAGGTGGAGGTGACGGTCGACACCTGGGAGGAGACCGGTCAGCCGCCGCACCCCCTGCCCGGCCCTCCGCGACCGGGGCCACCGGATCGAGGCCGTGGCTGGTACGCCGGCGACCTCCACGCCCACACCCACCACTCCGACGCACCCGGCAGCCTCGCCGAGCTAGTGGGGGCGGCGACCCGGGCCGGGCTGGACTTCCTCGCCGTCACCGATCACAACACGGTCAGCCACCTCCCCCACCTGCGCGCCGGCTCGGACCGGGTCCTGCTCGTGCCCGGTGAGGAGGTCACCACCGCCCGCGGGCACATGAACGTCTGGGGGCTGGACCGCCTGGTCGATTTCCGCTGGCAAACCGAGGCCGAGCTGAGAGCCGTGATCGAGGAGGCGCGGGCCCAGGGGTGTGTCCTCTCCCTCAGCCATCCCCTCATCCCCGGCATGTCATGGGCCCTGGGCTACGACCTGCCGGTGGACGGCCTCGAGATCTGGCACGGGCCCTCGGGCGAGCGCAACCTGGAGACGCTCGCCATCTGGCAGGAGCTGCTACGGTCCGGCCGGCGGGTAGTGGGGCTGGGAGGCAGCGACCATCACTGCGGCCGGCGGGAGCGCCCCCTGGCCAACCCCACCATCTGGGTGCTGGCCGACTCCCTGACCGTGGACGGGATCGTGGAGGCGCTGCGGGCGGGCCGGGTGGCGATCACCACCGCCGGCACCCCCCCGCCGCGCTTGGTGGCAGAACGCGATGGTCGTTATTGGGAGGTCGGCGACACGGTGCCACGGGGAGGGCCGGTGCGTGTGCACTGCCCGGCAGGGACTCGGCTCGTCACCGCCCTGGGGGAGGTAGCGCCCGAGGCCGAGCTCGACCTGCTCGAGCACGGCTTCGTGCGCGGAGAGCTCTGGGAAGGAGGACGGCGCTGGCCGCCGATCGCCCTCACCAACCCGATCTGGGGCCAGGCCTGAGCTTCGGGATCAGCCCGAGGGTCGGCAGGCGTGGCCTCCCTCGCATCGGCGCCCACCCTCCGGCCCCGGGACGCGGGCGGGAGGCGGGGCGGCCCGGGGCTCGCCGGCCCGGTCACGGCTCGACCGCCAGGCGACGGTCGCGAGCCCCCTCCCGGCGACACGGTCGGCCGGTGCCTCAGCCCCGCGCTGGCACCGGCGGTCGGCCGTGAGGGAACGCCAGCCCTCAGGTACGCCCACCGCGCGAGGGCACCAGCGGGGTCGGGCTCCGCTGGATCGCCCCCGTCCACTCCAGCTGGTACGCGGGCGAGGCGCCGAGCCCGACCAGGAAGACCTGCTCGCAGAGCTGGGCCAGGGCGGGGGCGGACAGGCCGCGGACGTCACGGACCAGCGCCCGGTTCGGGTACACGACGTCAGGTCGGAAGCCCAGGGGCACCAACCGAGGCTGGACTACCTGGCAGGGAAGGAAGACGCTATCGCAGGGAACCACCGCGTCACCATCGAGGCTCAGCTGGAGCTGTCGGACGCGACCATCCTGTCGCTCGTCGGTGACGTCATCGAGGATGACGTAGCCACCTCCGTCGGGGCGGGCGATGCGCGCCATCAGGGCCTGGAGCGCCGCCACCCGGGCGGGGTCGGCTGGGGCAGGGCTCGGCTGGACGGCGAGCGGGGCCGGTGAGACCTCGGCTGGCTCGGCCACCCGGGGCGTCGAGCCGCAGGCGGTCAGGAAGCTGACCAGGATCACCGCTAGCAACCACCTCAACCGCTCGACCTCCACCGCTGTCACCGCCAACCAGACGACCGATGGCCGCTCCGGATAATTGATGCATGTCGTGCGCCGTCTTCGCCGGCCAGGGCGCCTCGTGACCGTCAGGGCGCAACGCCCCTTGCGCCTCAGTGCCCCCGAGGAGCGCTGGGCCAGGCTGCTCGAGGCCACGCGCCAACTGCTGGCGGAGCGCGGCCCCGACAAGGTGAGCGTGGAGGCGATCGCCAGCCGGGCCGGAGTGGCCAAGGGGACGTTCTACCTGTACTTCAGCTCCCGGGACCAGCTCTTGGACTCCGTCCGCGAGCGCTGGATCGACGAGATCGTGTCGGAGGCGAACGGGCAGCCGGAGCTCAGCGGGCCCGAGGGCTGGCCAGCCCGGCTGCGGGCGCTCGTGGAGCTGATGGTGGACCTCCTGCTGCGCGACCCTCCCCTGCACCTCACCCTGCTCCACCCGCCGGCACGGGCTGGCCAGCCTGTCTCTGCCCTGGGCACGCTTGAGGGGCTGGTCGAGCGTTCGATCCGCGAGGCCCGGGCCGTCGGGGTCCCGGACCTTCCCGAGCCCTGGTTGGCGGCGGCCCTCTTGGTGCACGGGATCCACGGGGTTGTGGATCGGTACCTGCAGGCCCAGGTCGGGGTGGCGGAGCGGGCCCGACTGGTGGACGAGATCACGCAGCTGGCGGAACGGCTGCTGGGACCAATCGAGGACCGGGGCCCGGCAGCCGGGCCTGAGGCGGCGCCCCCCACCTCAGCCGGTCGAGGGCGTCGAAGCGTGCAGGTGCCGCCGCCACCGGATCCGGGCACGCCGCGGTAGCATGCCTCTGGCATGTGCAGCCGGCTGCGACGCGCCCAAGCCTGGGCATCGGACCGCATCCGGGGCGCCCCGGGTGGTCCCGTGATCGCCCGTGCCTCCCGCTGGGCGTCCTTCCCGGCCCGGTGCATGGGCCTCGCGAGCCGCTCATCCCATCCCCGAGGACGACGATGCCCCCCGCCTTGGTGATCACCTTCCCCTTCAGCCCCATCCTCATCCAGCTGGGGCCGCTCTCGATCCGTTGGTACGGCGTCTGCTACGCGGTGGCCTTCCTGGCTGGCCTGTGGATGGCGGGGCGTCACCTGCGGGCCCACGGACTTCGCGAGCAGGACTACGCCAACCTGGCCTTCTGGTGCATCGTGCTGGGCCTGGTCTCTGCTCGGCTGTACTACGACTTCCAGAGCGGTGCCGGCTACTACCTGACCCATCCCCAACACCTGCTCGCCACGTGGGAGGGCGGCATGGCCTACTTCGGCGCCATCTGGACGGTCCCGATCCTGATCTTCCTGTACGCACGCTGGAAGGGGCTGAACTTCTGGCTGCTGGCCGACGCGGCCGCCTTCTTCGCCGCCGTCGGGCAGCCCATCGGCCGGATCGGGAACATCTTCAACGGCGAGATTCTGGGGCCTCCTTCAAACCTCCCTTGGGCCTTCGCGTACACCAACCCGAACTCGATGGCCCCGCAGCTCGGGGTCGCCTACCAGCCAGCCGCCCTCTACGAGCTGTTGATCGGCCTCTGCATCCTCGGCATCCTGCTGCTCGTTCGTCGACGCCTCCGACCGCGTCCGGGAGCCCTGCTCCTGATCTACCTGGCCCTGTATGCCATCTCCCAGTTCGGCATCTTCTTCCTACGCGACAACTCGATCACGGCCCTAGGCCTGAAGCAAGCCCAGCTCTCATCGATCGCGCTGGCGATCGCCTTGGTGCCCGTCACCTGGTACTGGCTGCGCTCGGGCCACCGACCGGAGGTTCCGAGCGACACGCCTAATCCCATGGAGGTGCGCGATGGCTACCAAGCGGAGGCCTGAGCCCAAGAGCGGGACCACCAGCGCGGCCCGGACGATGGGGGCCGTGCGGGCACGGCCACGGACGCGCCGGCCCAGCCCCTGGCTGCCGGTCGGGGCCACGGTGGCGGTGATCGCGGTGGCGGTGGGGGTCTTCTTCCTGGTTCGCTCGGCCACGACGCCGACGCAGGCCCCCACGCTCCCCAGCCAGGCGGCCACCCAGAAGGTGGTCGACACCATCACCAGCATCCCGGCCTCGGAGCTGGACCAGGTGGGGGCGGGAACGGCGAGCAGCACCATCCAGCCGGTGATCGGCAACCCCCAGCCCTTGGTCGGCCCCAGCGGCAAGCCCGAGGTCCTCTACGTTGGCGCCGAGTACTGTCCCTACTGCGCCGCCGAGCGTTGGGCCATGATCATCGCCCTCTCCCGCTTCGGCTCCTTCAGCGGCATCCGGAGCATGACCTCGGCCGCCGACGACGTCTATCCGAGCACCCCCACCTTCACCTTCCACGGGGCAACGTACCAGAGCCCCTACATCGACTTCGTCGCCGTCGAGACCACGACCAACGTGAAGGGCTCGAACGGCCAGTACCAGCCGCTCGACAGCCTCACCCCCAGCGAGCAGGCGCTGGTCAACCAGTACGACGGCCCCCCCTACACCAACAGCGCTGGGAGCATCCCCTTCATCGACTTCGGGAACCGCTACGTGATGTCAGGTGCCACCTATCAGCCGGACGTCATCCATGGCATGAGTTGGTCGGAGATCGCCCAGTCGTTGCAGGACCCGAGCTCGAGCCAGGCGAAGGCCGTCATCGGCTCCGCCAACCTGCTGACGGCCGCCATCTGCAAGGCCAGCGGGCAGCAGCCAGCCAACGTCTGCTCCTCACCCACCATCAGTTCCCTTGAGGCGAAGCTTGGTCAGTAGCCTGCCGTTCCCACCCCCGATCCTGGCAAGGCCGCCGCGATCCGGCGCCTCGCCTCTAGAGGCGTCGAGGAGGACGCGGTGAGCCGCTGGGACGGCCTCCGACTGGGCCTGCTGGCCGCCCTGGGCGTGGTGGGGGGCGGCATCGCCCTGTATCTGACCTTCGTGCATGCCTCGGCCGCAGCCTTGGTCTGCAGCGCCAGCGGCCTGGTGAACTGCGAGCGGGTGCTGAGCAGCCCCTACGCCGTCATCCTCGGGAGCCCGGTGCCGACCTCGGCTGCCGGGATCCTTTGGTTCGCGGCCAGTGCAGCCCTGGCCCTGGCCCAGCTCCGCCGGCCCACTTCCTCGTTCCTGGCTCGAGCGCACGTGGGCTGGGGGATCGTCGGCCTGGCCACCGTCCTCTACCTGGTCTATGTGGAGATCGTCCAGGTCGGGGCGCTCTGCGCCTGGTGCACGGCCGCCCACGTCGCCGTGGTCGCCACCTTCCTGCTCGCGATCACGCGCTGGCAGGAGGTCGAGAGCGCCGACTGACCAGCCGCCCTCACAGGGTGAGGGTGAGGCCGGCGTCGATGACGTACACCTGCCCGGTTGAGGAGGTCCCGCTGACCAGGGTGAGGACCTGCTGGGCGACGTCCTCCACCGTCGGGGCCCGCCGGAGCGCGCTGCGGGTGACGAAGCCACGCGTCCCCTCCTCCCCGAACCGGCGCCCCCAGCGCGTGTCCAGGTAGCCAGGGGCCACCGAGTTGACCTGGACCTCCGGTGCCAGCGCCTTGGCCAGGCATCGGGTGAGGTGGATGAGCGCGGCCTTCGAGACACAGTAGGGGATGCTCGAGCCGAACGTGATCAGGCCGGCGGTGGAGGAGACGGTGATCAGGTGCCCGGCGCCCCTGGCCCGCAGGTGGGGAGCGGCGTGGCGAGCGCAGAACCAGGCCCCTTTCACGTTCACCCCCAGGATCGCATCCCAATCGGCCTCCGAGACCCCATCGAGGTCCTCGAAGGCGCAAAAGGTCGTCGTCCCGGCGTTGGAGACCAGGATGTCCAGGCGGCCGAAGGTCCGCACCACCCCGTTGACCATCGCCGCCACTTGATCCTCCTTGGCCACATCCGCCCGGTAGGCCTCAGCGCGCGCCCCCCGGGATCGAGCCGCCTCCACGGTCTCGGCAGCCTCCATCTCCGAGCGAGAGTAGTTGATGGCCACGTCCATGCCCGCCTCGGCAAAGCGGAGAGAGATCGCCCGTCCAAGCCCAGTCCCTCCTCCCGTGACTAGCGCAACCCGACGCTCGCCCCGATCCGTCATCCTCGACCTCCCCTTCGTGAGTGAGCCCCCTCGCCCCGCTCGTCTCAGCCGCCGGAGGGCAGCTCAGCGGCGGGCCGCTCATGACCGCGCAGGGATGTTCGCGCCCCCCGCTCATGGCTGTCAACGACCTCGGCTCAGGCCCCAGGAGCGCCACCATCGTCTGCCCGAAGGGTACGGGCCAGGCGCCGGGCCTGCCGCAGGGGCTCAGGGGTGCGTGCCCCCCGGATCAGGCCCCGCACCACCTCAAGCGCGACCTCGGCCGAGACCTGCCAACCGGCGTGGACCACGATGGGGCGAACCCCAGCACGGGCGCGGAGCCGGTACCCGACCAGTTCCCCATCCAGGCGTACCTCCACCACCGCCCCGGCCTCCGGGCCGGGATCGGGGGCGACGGCGACCAACGTCCGATCGGTCACCCCGATCGAGGGCAGTCCCATTGCCGCCCCGAGGTGGAGGGCGAGCCCGGCCCGACGCGGATGGTCACGGCCGGTCGCATCCACCAGCACCACCTCGGGGGTCCGAGGGAGGGCGCGTAGGGCCCGTTCCAACAGCGGCCCCTCCCGCAGCGCCAGCAACCCAGGCACGTACGGGGCGTGGAGGCGCCCACGCACCGTGGCCGTGGCCAGCGTGCAGGAGCCGGCCCGCACGACGGCCGCCGCCCATCCCGGGTCCCCGGCCCGACCGCTCCCGCCCACCCCCCGGGGGCCGACGGCGAACACCCCCGCCACCGCCGGTGGGCGACCCCCGGGCCGCCAGCCCACCTCGACGGCGGCCATCGCCAGCCTTCGCTGCACCTCGATCAGCGCCGAGACGGACTCCGGCCACCACCCCGGACCCGGCTCGCTCGCCATGGCATCCCCTAGCCTTGCACATCCTGGGCGGCCCATGCCGAGGACAGGCGATGGCCCGACGCGGGCCTGAGGTCGGCTAGAGTAAGGGGCCGTGCGGCAGGACCATGATCCCGCGCCCATGGCGGTCGTGCGGCGGGCGCCGAGGTCGAGGCGCCGGGCCACAGGCCCACGGTGATACCGTTCCCCGCCGGGGAGGCGAAGGCCAGCCGGCGAGGTCATCTCCTCCGCGCTGGCTTGGCCGTCCTCATCCTCCTCGCCCTGCTCGCCCTTCAGGGCGACCTGGTGGCCCTGGTGCCGGCGCGCTACCGAGAGGTGGTCCGGCTTGGCATCGTCGGCGTGGCGGCCCTGGCCGGCGCCCAGGCGATCAGGGAGGGCGTCGCCGCCATCACCCGCAGCCTGGAGCGGGAGGCCGGCGTGGTCCTGCGCAACCTCAGCACCTGGGTCCTCTCCATCCTCCTGGTTCTGTGGATCGCGTCCACGGTCGGGGTGAACCTCTCCGGGCTCCTGCTCGGCGGCGCGGTGGTGGGGGTGGTGGTGGCGACCGCCTCTCAGGCCTCCCTGGGCAACTTCTTCGCCGGGGTGGTGCTGATGGTGGCCCGCCCCTACCGGGTGGGATCCCCCCTGCGGTTACGCGGCGCCGCCCTGGGCAACGCCGAGTATGAGGGGACGGTGGTCGACCTGGGCGCGCTCTACACCACGCTGGTGACGGCCAGCGGCGAGACCCTAAGGCTGCCCAACAGCATCGTCATGAGCTCTGCCATGGTCACGGGCGAGGCTCCGCTCCAGGCCGAGGTGGAGCTGGAGCTCCCCCGGGGGACGCCGCTCCGCCTCATCCACCAGACGCTCCAGCAACGCCTCGGCGAGCAGCGCCAGATCACCATCGCCCCGGGGAGGGTGATCGCGGGGCAGGAGGGTCGGCTGCTCTGTCGGGTCCAGATCCGCTCGGCGCTGCCGATCGACCGGACCTGGCTCGCCGATGCTTTGCGGGAAGCAGTCGAGCTGGGCAGCGAGGAAGCCGAGCGCGAGGAGCTCTGGCGGCCGGCCTCCTGAGCAGGGGCGCGCTGCGGGCGCCGACCCTCGTCCTCTCCGGATGACGCGGGCCGCTCGCCCCCTGCGTCGAGCGCGGGAGGGGGGCCTCGGCGGACGGCCACCGTGAGCCCGACCAGCCGACGTCCACTTGCGCGGCTGCCCTCCCGGCAGGCACCGTCTCCGTAACCGGCCCGGGGCACGATCGAGCGGCGATGGACGGTCGCCGCCGCGCCCGAGCACTGGGGACCTCAGCCGCGCCCGCCTGCGAACCAGAGCGGCCGAGGTGGCCGGCGGCCGTTCGGGGGGCCAGGGGCCAGGGGCAGACGCAACGCCAACGTCGAGCCCCGGCCCGGCTCTGAGTCCACCACCTGGAGATCACCGCCTTGCCGACGGGCCAGCTCCCGGCTGATGTACAGGCCGAGCCCGGTCCCAGGCTGCGACGAGAGCTCGGCGGAGGGGAGGCGGACGAACCGCTCGAACACCTGCTCGCGCATCTCCTTAGGGATGCCGATCCCGTGGTCCTCGACGGTCAGCACCGCCTCCTCCTCGCCACGGACGGTGACCCGTACCCAGGGGCACCCCTGCGAGTAGGCCAGGGCGTTGATGATCAAGTTATCGACAATCCGGGCCAGGTAGATGGGATCGGCCCGGACCATCACTGGCTGCTCGGGTAGGTCCAGGTGGAGCTCGGCCGAGAGCAGCTCGGCCTGTGGACGCGCGGCCCGCACCGCCTGCCTGGCGACCTCCCGGAGGTCGCACTCGACCAGGCGACGGGGGAGCACCCCACTCTCCAGCCGGGAGGCGGTGAGGAGGTCGTCGACGATGCGGTTGAGTTCCTCGCCCTTCTCGGTCAGAATCTCGAAGGCCTGTCGCAGCTCGGCCGAGACCTCTCCGAAGGTGCCGTCGGCCAGCATCGAGAGGTAGCCGACGATCACCGCCAGGGGCGTGCGCAGCTCGTGCGCAGCCAGGTTGAGGAACTCGGACTTGGCCCGGTTGGACTCCTGGGCCTTGGCCAGCAGCTCGGCGATCGAGCGTTGCTTCTGGTGCAGATCGACGAACACGCTGACCTTGGAGCGCAGGAACTCGGGCACGAAGGGCTTGAACAGGATGTCCACCGCCCCGATCCGGTAGGCACGCTCCAGGTCGCGCTCGGCTTCCGGGAAAGCGGTGACGAAGATGATCGGCGTGGCCCGGGAGGCAGGGCGGGAACGGATCAGCTCGGCGGTCTCGAAGCCGTCCATGTCCGGCATGCGCACGTCCAGCACGATCACCGCGAAGTCCTCGCGGAGCAGGTGGCGCAGCGCCTCGCGTCCGGACCTGGCCGTCACCAGCCGCTGGCCGAGCGGGGCCAGCACCACCTCCAGGGCAGCCAGGTTGGCTGGCTCGTCGTCGACCAGCAGGATGTTGACCGGCCGCTGCCGCTCGCTCACGACGCGGGCTGCAGCCGGGAGCGCAGGATGGCCAGGAGCTCCGGCGGCTCGACCGGTTTGGCGACGTAGTCGGACGCCCCAGCCTCGAGGCAGCGCTCCCGATCTCCCTTCATCGCCTTGGCCGTGAGGGCGATGATCGGCAGGTCGGCGAAGCGAGGATCGCGCCGGATGCGGCGGATGGTCTCGTACCCGTCGAGGTCGGGCATCATGATGTCGAGCAGGGCCAGGTCGACCTGCTCCGAGGCCTCCAACGCCTCCAGCGCCTGCTCCCCTCCCTCAGCCGGGATCACCCGAAGGCCGTGCCGCTCCAGCATGGCGGTGAGGGCGAACACGTTGCGCACGTCGTCGTCCACCACCAGGACCGTCCGGCCAGCCAGGGTCGGGTCCGGCTGCACCCGCGCCTCGGCCCATGCTGCCTCCTGCTCGGGGCCGAGGCGCGACGGCGAGGTCCCCGGCCACCGCTGGGCCTGGCCCGACGCCAGCTCGGCGAGCAGCCGCCGGAGCTCCTCCCCCAGGCCCGACTTGGGCACGACGCGCACCGACTCCCAGCCGTTGGGGCGCTCCCCTGCCTCCCCACCGGCGGCCACCACCGCGATGATCGGCATGCCGCTCAGCAACGGCTCCGAGCGCAACGCCCCCAGCACCGCCCGGCCGCGCTCCTCCTGGGACTCGGCCTCGATCACCACCGCCGCCGGGCGATAGGCACGGGTGAGGGGGAGCACCTCCTGGCTCCTCGTCGCCACCACCCCCTTGAAGCCGCCCCGGCGGACCAGGTCGAGGAGGAGGCGACCGGAATCGGGATCCTCATCGACGATGAGGACCACCGTCTCGCCGGGGGCGAGGCGGTTGCGGTCGTCAGCGATCACGGCCGGCCCGGGCAGGGAGGTATCCCCCTCCCCGCCCTCGGCAGAGGGGACGGCTGCCGCCACCCGCCCCCGGTCGGTCGGCTCGGTATCGGCGGCGGCCTCCAAGGGAAGGTAGGCGGTGAAGGTGCTCCCCATCCCCACGACGCTGCGCACCGTGATCTGGCCGCCGAGGAGGTGCACCAGCTCGCGGCTGATGGAGAGGCCCAGCCCCGTCCCGCCGTACTTCCGGCTGGTGGTGCCGTCGGCTTGCTGGAAGGCCTCGAAGATGGTCCGCTGCTTGTCCGCGGGGATGCCAATCCCGGTGTCGATGACGTCGAACGCCACCACCGAAGGAGCCCGCTCCAGGCCACCGGCGGTGTCGTCCCAGCCGCCCTGGGCCAGGCGGACGCGGAGCTCGACCCGGCCCCGCTCGGTGAACTTGAAGGCGTTGGAGAGCAGGTTCCTCAGCACCTGCTGCAGCCGCTTGGAGTCGGTGCGGAACCTCTCCGGCAGGCGGGGGTCGACCGAGACCTCGAAGGCCAGCTGCCGGGAGTCGGCCAGGTGGCGGAAGCTCCGCTCAAGGTGCCTGACCAGCCGGTCGAAGCGTTCCTCGCCGATCTCCAGAGCCACGGTGCCGGACTCGACCTTGGAGAGGTCGAGGATGTCCGTGATCAGGTTGAGCAGGTCCTGGCCGCTGGCGTGGATGATCCGGGCGAACTCGACCTGCTTGGGGCTCAGGTTCCCCTCCGAGTTCTCCACCAGCTGCTGGGCAAGGATCAACAGGCTGTTGAGCGGGGTCCTCAGCTCATGCGACATGTTGGCCAGGAACTGGCTCTTGTACTGAGAGGTGAGGGCGAGCTGCTCCGCCTTCTCCTCCAGCGAGCGCCGAGCCTGCTCCACCTCGTGGTTCTTGCGCTCCACCTCGATGTTGCGCTCGGCCAGCAGCCGTGCCTTCTCCTGCAGCTCCTCGTTCGCCTGGCGCAGCTCCTCCTGCTGGACCTGGAGCTCGTAGGCCAGCGACTGCGACTGTTCCAGCAGCGCCTGGGTCCGCATGTTGACCTCGATGGTGTGGAGAACGATCCCGATCGACTCCGTGAGCTGGTCCAGAAAGTCGAGATGCACTGGGCTGAAGCGCTGGAGGGAGGCAAGCTCGAGGACCCCCAGGATCTGGTCCTCGAAGGCGATCGGGAGCACGACGAGGGCACGCGGCGAGGCCTGGCCGAGCCCGGAGGAGATGACGTACCCCGGGGGAAGCTCGCCGATGAGGATCCGCTCCCCGCTGACGGCGCACTGGCCGACCAGCCCCTCACCCACCCGGAAGCTGCGCGGCTGATCCTCGCGGCAGGCGTACGCCGCCTGGAGCCTCAGCACCGACCGGTCCCGACCCGTGCCATCGAGCGTGTAGAGCGCGCCGTGCTGTGCCCCGACCAGCGGCGCCAGCTCCGAGAGCACCAGCTCGCAGGCGGTGGTCAGGTCCCGCTGCCCCTGGAGCATCCGGGTGAAGCGCGCCAAGTTGGTTTTCAGCCAGTCCTGCTCCGCGTTCCGCTGCGTGGTCTCCCGCAGGTTGCGGATCATCTCGTTGATCTTGTCCTTGAGGACGGCGACCTCCCCCGAGGCCTCCACGCCGATCGATCGGGTAAGGTCGCCCTGGGTCACCGCGGTGGCCACGTCGGTGATGGCACGGATCTGGCTGGTGAGGGTGGCGGCCAGCTGGTTGACGTTGTCGGTCAGGTCCTTCCAGATCCCCGACACCCCCGGCACCTCCGCCTGGCCGCCCAGCTTGCCCTCCGTCCCCACCTCCCGGGCCACCCTGGTCACCTCCGAGGCGAAGGCGTTGAGCTGGTCCACCATCACGTTGATGGTGCTCTTCAGGTCCAGGATCTCCCCCTGGACGTCCACGGTCACCTTCCTCGAGAGGTCGCCGTTGGCCACCGCCGTGGTCACCTCGGCGACGTTGCGCACCTGCGCGGTCAGGTTCCTGGCCATGGAGTTGACGTTGTCGGTCAGGTCCTTCCAGATCCCCGACACCCCCGGCACCTCCGCCTGGCCACCCAGCTTGCCCTCCGTCCCCACCTCCCGGGCCACCCTGGTCACCTCCGAGGCGAAGGCGTTGAGCTGGTCCACCATCACGTTGATGGTGCTCTTCAGGTCCAGGATCTCCCCCCGCCCCTCGACCGTGATCTTCTTGGAGAGGTCGCCGTTGGCCACCGCCGTGGTCACCTCGGCGATGTTGCGCACCTGCGCGGTCAGGTTCCTGGCCATGGAGTTGACGTTGTCGGTCAGGTCCTTCCAGACCCCCGACACCCCCGGCACCTCCGCCTGGCCACCCAGCTTGCCCTCCGTCCCCACCTCCCGGGCCACCCTGGTCACCTCCGAGGCGAAGGCGGAGAGCTGGCTGACCATGCGGTTGACGGTCCTCGCCGTCCCGGCGAACTGTCCCTGAAGAGGACGTCCCTCCACGTCCATGGGGACGGTCTGGGAGAGGTCCCCTCGGGCCACCGCCTCGATCACCTGGGCGACCTCGACATGAGGGCTGACCAGGTCCTCAACCAGGTCGTCGACGGCACGCCTCGACTCCGCCCACTCGCCACGGGCCTCCCCGGTGAAGAGGCGCTGGTTGATCCGACCCTCCTTGCCAACGGTCTGCGATAGACGCCGGAGCTCCTGCGCGAACCGCTGGCTCTCGCCGATCACCTCGTTCAGGAGGTCCGCCACCTTCCCGGCCAGGCCTGTCCAGGTCGACGGCATCCGGGCCGAGAAGTCCCCGTCTCGATAGGCAGCGAGGACCTGGAGCAGGACTTCCACGTCCAGCCCGCCCGCCCCTGCAGATCCGGTGAGCAACTTCCAATCCTCCGCTCGAGCCATCCTGGCCTCGGCGACCCGGGCCTTCGCTGCTGTCGCCCCTTTTCAGGCCACCGACGCTCCTCCCGGCAGGCGCACGACCCTCGTCCGAACCCCGTCAGGCTAACCGACCCGGGCCAGCGTCGTCCACCGGGGGCGTCCCCTTCTGCCGGAGCCGACCGGACGACCGGGCCACGCTGAACAGAGCGATGAAGGCCACGGCACGAGCCCATCACCCGCCTCGAACCAGGGCACCCCCGAGAGCCCACCACGAGCGGGCTTGCAGCCGAGCACGCGCACAGAGGGCGCACAGGGCCACCGCTGGATAGCCTCGCGATCCAGCCGCCCTACCGAGCAGACGATCCCGTCGACAGCCGCGCCCGGCTCACGGCGGGGCTAAGAAGAGCGACAGCAGGGAAGAGGGCCTGAGGATGCCTCTGCCCCCTCAGGCTCACGTCAGCGTCTACCGCTGCCTCCACAAACGGTGCAAGTTACATGGGTCTTACAAGCGATCGTCCCGATGTTGTCACAGACACGGCAACCACCACCCCTGCAGCTCACGCAGATAGCTTGGCCACTTCCGTTGCAGACCGGGCAGACGATCTTCCCACTGCCCGCGCATCGTGGACAGACCTGGCTCATCGCTCAACACTATACCTCAGCAGCTCAGCGCCACCTTCCCAAGCGGCCGAGTCTTCTATCTTCACTTCACCACCGCATCGGCCAGGCGGATGAGACTGACGGTGCAACGTACGCCATCACGCGACCTCAGGTCCGGTCACTACACACCCACCATCGATGCACCTTTTGGACGGAGATCAGCCGACGGTGGAGACAAGAGAAAAGTCACATCAGCGGCGTTGGACATTCCCTTCCTCGCTCATGGCGGTCAAGTGATGAGCATCTTTGTGGTTTTCCCAGCGCCGCGACGTTCAGGTCAACGCCAGGTCGGGAGTGACGACGGGCGCGAGCGCCAGACGCTCATCGGCCCCCGGTGGGGGCACCGGTCAACCCCCGGGCGGAGGCCGCAAGGACCCGGTCGTAGATCCGGAGCAAGGCATCGAGGTTGGCGTCCAGGGAATAGCGCTCGACCGCCCTCCTCCTGGCCAGGCGGCCGAGCTCGGCCGCGAGCTGAGGAAGCTCGCAGAGGGTGCGGATGGCGAGCCGCAGCTCGGAGCGGAGACGTTGGGGATCGAGCAGAATGCCCGCACCACGAACCGCGTCGCCATCGCAGCCCACGTCCGTGGCCACCGGGCAGAGGCCGCAGGCCATGCCCTCGAGCAGAGCCAAGGACAGCCCCTCGATCGCAGAGGGGAGGAAGAGCGCGTCCGCGGCACGGAGCAGCGCGATGCGCTCGGTCTCCTGGAGGACCGCCCCGGTGAAGATCACCCGACGATCGCGGTAGCGGCGTTCAAGCCGGGCCCGCTCCGGGCCGGCGCCGACCAGGGCCAGCTTCACGTCCATCGGTGGGTTCACGGCAAGGAAGCTCTCGACGAGGACATCCACGTTCTTTTCCCGGTCGAGGCGACCCAGGTAGAGGAACAGCGACCTCGCCCCATAGCGCTGGGCTCGGTCGGATGGCCCAGGGCGATAGCGCTCCACGTCCACGCCGTTGGGGACGATCTCGATGATCTCCTTGGGGACGCCCATCCGGGTCAGCATCCGTGCCTGCGAGGGACCGAAGACGATGACCCGATCGTAGTTGGCCAGGGGCACGGCATATACCTGGTAGAGGACACGCGACAACCCTCCCCAGAGCGAGGCCCGGGTGTCGAAAGGGGCGTGGAAGGTGGCGACCACGGGAAGCCCCAACGAATGGCAAAGGCCGGGGAGGCTGAAGTCGAGGCTCGAGAAGGAGAGAGACACGTGCACCACGTCCACTCGGTGGGCCTGAAGGGCCATCATCAGCCGTCGGCTCGAGCCCGGGACAGCGATGCGGAACCGATCGCCGACCGAGAGCGACTCCAACGCCACCGAGGGCGACTCCTCGGCCTCGGGACCGTGGTGGACGAAGACCACCTCCGCGCCACGACGCCGGAGGCCACGGGTGATCTCGCGACTGTACGTGGTGAGACCGTCGCCTGCCCCCGTCGACCGCTGACCCAGCCAGGCGATCCGAAGGCCACGGGTCACGACTCAAGCATAGGCCGCGTTCCCGGGCCTTCCCGGAGCTCGAACCAGGTCGCCTCGGCCAGAGGCCGCCACGGGGTCGAGGTGGGGAGCGGGCGCGACGCCGGCGGCTCACCCTCAGCCGACCGCGATGCCCCAGCTCGACGACCAGGACTGGCCGGGACGCAAGACGACCAGGCCCAGATGGTTGCGGAAGGCGTCGGGGGCGCAGCTCATGGGCTCGATCCCGAGGCTGCGACGGCGCTCCCCGGGAGCCAGGCTGTCCCCGGTGAAGACCATGAGGTAGTCGAAGCCCCGGTCCATCCAGACCGTGACCCGTCGCGTCCCGTCCTCGCTTCGCAGCTCCGCCCGGGCGCGCCCGTCGGGGCCTCGATCGAGATCGGTGAAGGCGGTATCCATCCGGGTCGACCCGATGGGACGAGGGGTGCGGAAGTCGAACTCGGTCCCCTCCACCTCCAGGAGCCGACCGGTGGGGATCTGCCGCTCGTCCATCTCCATCCAGCTCCGGCCGGGGAGCCTGAGCACGCAGCCATCGATGGCCGCCATCTGGGCCCGTACATACGGGTGCTGGCCGGCGCCGAAGGGAGCGGGCCAGCGGCCGACGTTCCGAGCGCTCATGGTCACCCGAAGGCCCTCGCCGGTCAGCTCGTAGTCGACCTCGAGCGCGAGCGCGAACGGGTACCCGACCCGGGGGAAGAGCACGTGCCCCAGCCGCACCCGTGAGCGCGAGCACCGAACCTCCTCCCAGCTCGCCCAGCGCACCAGCCCGTGGATCGCGTTCTGGCGCTCGGGCTCGCTCAAGGGCAGCTGCATCACGCCACCGCCGAACTCGTAGCGACCGTCGGCGAGCCGGTTGGGCCACGGCATCAGCACCTGCCCGCGGGCCGAGCTGGCCAGCTCGTCGGGCCCATAGCCGTCGAGGACCGGGAAGCCATCCACCTCGTACTCACGTAGGCCCCCGCCGACCTGCACGACGACGGCCCGCTGCTCCCCACGCTCGATCTCGTACTGACGCCCCGATGGGTGGCGCGCCGCCTCGCGCCGATCTCGGTTGAGGTCCGTCATCCCGTGATTCTCCAACGCCTGGCCTGGGCACGCACGAGGTCGAGCCAGGGGATCTCCACCGGCGAGCGCTGCTCTCCCACCGCCAGGGCACCAGGGCGAGTGGTCGCCAGCCCACGGGTGGCCAGGTAGGCCAGGCCGAGCCCGCCGGCCAGGAGCACCGCGATCCGAAGGACAGGAGGCCAGCCGCCGACCAGGGCCCCGAGCAGGTCCAGGAGCAGAACGTGGATGACGTACACCCCAAGCGAGTGCTGGCTCAGCCCCCGCACCGGCCGCCAGAGCCAGGCGGCGGAGACGACCCCCGCCAGCCGACGTCCCCCCCAGAGCAGGGTCAGGGCCACGGTGAAGCCCTGGAGGACGACCGCCGGCCACAGGAAGGCGTTCGTGCCCTGCCGCCACCAGTCCTCGGGCACCGCTCGGCCCTCCATCAGCACCGCCACGCTGCTGGCCACCGTCGCCGCCAGGCTCAGAGGCCACAGCCAGGCCAGGCGGGTGAGGTGGCGATCGTACGCCCATCCCGCCAGGCAACCGAGCAGGAACCAGCCGGCCCAGAACGGGGCCTCGACCGGGGTCAGGTAGGTGTACGGCCAGGCCAGCGCCCCAGAGGCGGGGGGACCATAGGTGTGGAGGGCGTCCAGCGCCAGCTGCGCCGCCAGCACCAGGGCAGCGAGGCCCACCAGCCAGCGACGGCAGGTGGGGAGCGCGGGGAGGAGCAGTGAGAGCTGGGCGATGAGGAGGAGGAAGTAGAGGTGACCGCCGCCGTAGGCGAACCAGACGGCCACGTCCTTGGGGTCGGGCGAGAGCCGACCCAGGAGCACGTCGGCGGCGGCGTAGACGGGAGCCCAGACCAGCCAGGGGACCAGGATCCGAAGCCAGCGCCGCCTGAGGAAGCACAACGGATCCGCCGGGCGTCCGTGAGAGCGGTAGAGGGCGAGGCCACTGGCGAACAGGAAGGCGGGGACGCAAAAGCGCGCCAACGCGATCGCCGCCGCCACCGGGTCGTGATCGGGTGGGACGTCGGCCCCCGACAGCCAGCTCCCGGCGTGGATGAAGACCACGGCCAACAGCGCGATCGCCCTCAGGAGGTCCAGCTCCGGCAGGCGCTGGCGCCGCGGCGAGGCCGACTCGGTCGGCGCTGCGAGACGACGAGAAGATCGATGTGCGTACATGGCGCTCCCGGCGTGGAGATCGACAGGTCGGCCACGGCGACCTGGGCAGGGGGGCCGCCAACCGGAGCCAGCATCCGGTCACGGACGCGTCCGGGCGGTCCCTCGCCCGCTCCGAGCCGGCGCTGACTCACCCGTTCGCTTTCCCGCTACGTTACCGCACCCGGCAACGGAGCCTCGGCCGCGCGCCTCCAAGCCGGGCCATGAGGAGCCGGGGATCAGCCCCCAGCGGCCCTCCTGGCCATGCGGAGCAGCTCCCGAACCTCCTCGGCCGAGACCGGGGTGAAGTCGCGGTACCAGAGGCCGACCGCCTCGAACGGCTCCGGCGTGGCGAGGCACACGACCTCATCGGCGTCCCGCGCCAGCCGGGGCAGGATCTCCGCGGGGGCCACCGGCACCGCCGCCACCCGACGCCGTGGCCGCATCGAGCGCAAAGCGGTGAGGGCGGCGCGCATGGTGGCCCCGGTGGCCAAGCCATCGTCGACCACGACCACGACCCGATCTGCGACCGGGGCCGCCGGTCGCTCCCCCCGGTAGGTTCGCTCACGCTCCTCAAGCTCCCGCAGCGCTCGTTCCGTCGCCGCCTCGACCACCGACCAGGGCACCCCCAGGCTGTCGATGACGGTGCTGTTGAGGACGCGCACGCCGCCTGAGGCCACCGCCCCCATGGCCAGTTCCTCACGGCCGGGCACGCCCAGCTTCCGCACCAGGAACACATCCAGCTCCGCCCCGAGCCGACCTGCCACCTCGGCGGCGACCACCACCCCACCCCGGGGCAGCCCCAGCACCAGCGTCTCCCAGCCTGCGTATCCTTCCAGCCGCAGGGCCAGCTCCCGGCCAGCCGCCCGGCGGTCCGAGAAGGGGAGCTGAACCGGCTGCGTCCCACCGCCGAGCTCGGCCCCATCGGCCGACCAGGCCCGCTCGAGGCCCAATCCCAGGAGATCGCCCTGCCACCTACCCACGCCCGACGCCATCACGATCCTTCCACGTCACCAGCCTACGCAGCACAAGGCAACCGGGGACCCCTTCCAAGCCCGCCGCGGCAGGCCCCCATCGCGAGGGCCACGTCAGCCATCGCCCCATCCCTCCATGATGGGCGCGCCTCCCGCCCCACGGAGACGGGCTGGTCCCCACCCCCCCACACCGGGGCGCCACCGCGTCATGATTTGAGCCCGAGTGACGATCACCAGCGGAGGAGGGAGACCAGCTCCAGGGGATGATGCCAGTGCGCGCAGGCTTCACCAACGCCGCCCAGGGGGGCCGATGAGAGGGCTTCTCAACGTTCAGGCTGAGCCGCTCCGCGAGTTCGTGGAAGCGGTGGTCCAGGCCATGGGGGCTCCGCCGCCGGTGGCGGCGGAGGTCGCCTGCCACCTGGTCCGCGCCAACCTCTCCGGCCACGACTCGCATGGGGTGATCCGTCTGGCTCAGTACGTGACCCAGGCGGATCGCGGGGAGCTGGTCCCCTCCGCCACCGCCGAGGTGGTGCATGAGCACGGGGCGACGGCCTTGGTCGATGCCCACCGAGGCTTCGGGCACCACTCGACCGCGTTCGCCTTGGATTGGTGCATCCACCACGTCCAGCGGCACGGGATCGCGGCTGCCGTGGTGCGCCACTCCTCGGACGTAGGCCGGCTGGGCGAGTACGCGGAGCGCGCCGCCGAGGCCGGCCTACTGGCCATCCTGAGCGTGGGGACCGCCGGCCGGGAGGTGGGCACGGTCATGCTGCACGGGGGACGCACGCGCTTCTTCGGCCCCAACCCCTGGTCGTTCGCCGTCCCCGGTCGCACCTGTCGCATGATCCACGACGGCTCCACCTCGACCGTCGCCGAGGGCGAGGTGCGCCTGGCCAAGGCCAAGGGCGAGCCCCTGCCGCCCGACTGCGTCTACGACCGCTTCGGCCGCCCCTCTACCGACCCCGACGACTTCTACACCGGGGGCGCGCTGGTGCCCCTGGGAGGCGCAGTGGCCGGGCACAAGGGATACGGGCTGGGGTTCGCCGCGGCCCTCTTCGGCGCCCTCTCGATGATCGGCGACGACGCCCCCTCGCTGCCCGGCGTCCCATCTCGAGGCGACGATCCGGGGGACCGGGTCGGTGGCGTCTTCGTCCAGGTGATCGATCCCGGGGCGTTCGGGGATGCGGCCGCCTACCGCGACCTGGCCGAGCGAACGTTCGCCGCGGTCAGGGCACAACGGCCGGTGGCCGGCCGTACCGAGGTGCTGCTCCCAGGGGAGGCCGAGGCCCGAAGCCGCGCCCACCGGGCCCAGGCTGGCCTGCTCCTCCCCGAGGCGACCTGGGTCGAACTCGCCCAGGTGGGACGGCGATTCGGCGTGGAGGCTCCGCCCTACGAGCGGCACACCTGAGCGCCCTGCGAGCTCCCGGAGCTGGAGCACGGCACGTGGGCTGACCCAACCCGTGAGCGGGCCGGCGCCCTGGCCCCGGCCGGTCGCGAGCACTCGACCCGAGGACGTCCGGTCGGCCCCGGAGCGCGGCTCCCAGCCGAGCGGGAGGCAGGGTGATGATCGGGGGATGCGCCGCCCTGGAGGGGGATCGCGCCCCCCGGCCAGCGTCCTCGCCCGAGAGCGGGCGGCGGCCGGCGCTCACCCCGGCGGAGAGCCCGCCGACCCGATCCGCACCGAGGCGGGCCGATCGTCTCCCCCGAGGGACCGGTGCGGCACCACCGCAACCACAGGGGCCACCGCCGAGGCAACGCGATCGGGCACCCACGCTCACCCCCAGCCCGCTCCTCGCCGGAGGGCCTCCCGGGAGCGCCGCGTCAAGACCATCCGCGCCCGCCAACGCTCGCTCCTCCGCGCCATCTGGCGGCGGGGGCAGGAGTGCGTCAGAGGCCGAAGGGAAACGAGCCGGCCGCCAGCAGCGGCTGACCGCCCGTCCTTCCCGACCAGGTCGGCAGAGCAAGCCAGCCCGGCCGGTGGCAACCGTCGTCCCATCCTGCCAGTGCCGATGACCGCAGCGGGTACCGAGCGACGTCGACCCATCGGAGCGTCGGGACGACGGCTCCTGGCCCTGGGCCCACCGGCCGGCGGCTCTCGCGCCGGTAGGCGGCGGATGGCAGCGTCGCGAGCGAGCCGGCGTCCCGGCCCCTCGAGTCAGCGGCCAGGCGGGGCGGCGGAAGGCCGTACACTGGAGATGCCATCGCCGGCACGTCGTTTGAGATCCGCGCGAGTTGAGCACTCCAAGCCGAGGGGTGGGCCGGATGGCACGCACGGTGCGCGGCAAGGCCACGATCGAGATCTCCGGTCTCCAGCTGATCCGGGATGCCGAGTTTCGCTGGATCATCCCACGGCACGGCCCCATGCGGGTGCCGGGCGTGATCTTCGCGGCCGAGAGCCTGCTGCCAACCCTCCAAGGGGACCAGTCGCCACAGCAGGTGGTGAACGTCGCCACCCTCCCGGGGATCGTGCGGGCGAGTTTCGCCATGCCCGACATCCACTGGGGGTACGGCTTCCCTATCGGAGGGGTGGCGGCGACCGACATCGACGCCGATGGCGTCGTATCGCCGGGTGGGGTCGGGTTCGACATCTCGTGCGGCGTGCGGCTGCTGGTCAGCCAGCTCTCCGGCCCCGAGGTGCGTCGCCGCATCGCTGAGCTCATGGAGGAGCTTTACCGCCGTGTCCCGGCCGGGCACGGCGAAGGCGGCATCTGGCGCCTCAGCGGTCACCGTGAGCTGGAGCGGGTGCTTCGCGAGGGCGCCCGCGCGGCGGTGGCGGCTGGGTTCGGGGTCGAGGAGGACCTCGCCCGCTGCGAGGACCACGGGGCGCTGAGGGTCGAGAAGCTGACCGGGATCAGCGACCGGGCGTTGGAGCGAGGGCGAGGCCAGCTGGGAAGCCTGGGCTCCGGGAACCACTTCCTGGAGGTGCAGGAGGTGGAGCATGTCTTCGACCCCGAGGTGGCGCGGGCCTTCGGCTTGGAGGAGGGAAGGGTGGCCGTGATGATCCACAGCGGGTCACGGGGCCTCGGTCACCAGGTGTGCTCGGACCATGTGGGGCGGATGCTGAGGGCGATGCAGCGTTATCGCATCCAGCTTCCCGATCCTCAGTTGGCATCGGTGCCGGTGCGGTCGGCGGAGGGCGAGTCCTACCTGGCGGCGATGATGGCGGCAGCGAACTTCGGTCGAGCCAATCGTCAGGTGATGAGCGCGGCGGCGCGTGACGCCTTCGGGGTCGTGCTCGGCGACCGCAACCTCCGGCTGGTGTACGACGTCTCCCACAACCTGGCCAAGGTCGAGCGGCACGAGGTCGACGGGCGCCCGCGCACCCTGTGCGTCCATCGCAAGGGCGCCACCCGGGCACTGCCAGCAGGCCATCCTGATCTGCCCGACGAGTATCGGGCAGTGGGCCAGCCAGTGCTGGTGCCGGGCTCCATGGGCACCCCCTCGTACGTGCTCGTGGGGGAGCCGACCGGTGAGGCCTTCCACTCAACTTGCCACGGCTCGGGGCGGGTGATGAGCCGGCACCAGGCGATGAAGCGCGACACCGGTCAGGCCTTGGCCGCGCGCCTGCGGCAGCAGGGGATCCACGTCGTGGCCCGCTCGGTACGGGCCCTGCCCGAGGAGATGCCGGAGGCCTACAAGGACGTGGACATGGTGGTCGCGACCTGCCAGGGTGCTGGCCTCTCCCGGCCGGTGGCCCGTCTTCGCCCCATGGGCGTGCTCAAGGGCTGAGGGCCAATCCGACGCTCCCGCATCGTCTGCTGAGGGTTCCAACCCTCAGTGGACTGTCATGGCCGCTGCAACCTCCGCTCGCCCGTCAACCTCTCCTTGCGATCGACGTGGCCTCCCTCGAGCGAGGCCGCCGCCGAATGGATGTTGGCCAGCTGGCTATCGCCCTGAAGGATCGCCGGCCTCATGCCGCAGGGGGTTCGGTGGCCGGCGGCGCCGCGGCACAGGGCCTTCTTTCGACCTGAAAGCCGCCCCAGGCCGTGCTCGACCCTGGCGTCGCCGGTGATCGGCCCGACGACCACCTCGCGGTGGCGACGGGCGCGGCGTGAGCTCAGGTGGAGCGCGAGGGCCTCCCATCGACCGGCATCCCACCGAGCCCTCACCTCGGCCAGGGCTGCGGCTCGCCTCCAGGGGCAGCGCGACACGTGCCCTCGACGGTCCGGGCTCTGACGACAGCAGGCTCTTGTTCAAGTGGTGCGGCTCGTGGCCAGCTGGGAGGCCGGCTCGGCGTCGGGATCGATGGCGCTCATGGCACGCTCGTTGACCTCCCTCGGCCGGGGCGCGACTGGACCCCCGGGCTGGCCGAGGATGGGCTCGCCCAGCTCGTCGCCCCGGCCCCGGTGCCAGACCAGGCTCGCCGTTACCGCTGAGTAAGCGATAGTCTCATACGGCACCCCTCACGGGGTTGCCCTTGCGGGCTTCGCGCTTCCCCGCCGCGTGCCCGAGAAGCCCGGGTCTTACCGCGGCTCTGCGCTTCACGAAGGCTCCAACTGAGCCTACGGGCGGGGCCCCCACCAAGCCAGCTTGGTGGGGTGCCCCGGGCGAGTACCTCGCCAGGTTGATCGCGGCGTT
>DATGLL010000089.1:0-40229 GCA_035294145.1 Candidatus Dormiibacterota bacterium
TCGGCGCAGCTGCAATCGATCCGGGAGAGTTGCAGAGGCCGCCCCGTGAAGTAGGGGATTGAAACATCCCTCGAGGCGGGGGAACCGCACCCGCCACCCCCGAGTTGCAGAGGCCGCCCCGTGAAGTAGGGGATTGAAACCAGTTTCCATTGGGACTTACGCCCCCTGAAGGGAGTCGCAGGGGCGCCCCGCGAAGTAGGGGATTGAAACGGGGAGGCTAGGCTCCCTCAGGACCGGAGGGCTCAGGGCACCGTCGCGGCGATGCGTAAGGTCTCTCCTGGCCAGCCAGGCCGGGACACCACCTCATCGGATCCCACCAAGCAAGGACAACATGGGAGGTACGAAAGTGGGAGGGGGAAACTGGTGTCCGAGGCGTGGCAGAGACGATGGGAGGAGTAGGAGCTGGAGCGGCCATTGATCCGGCTCCCCCATGGGTTCTCGACCTTTAGCGGCATCATCCGTGCGCGTACTCACGTCGTCACAACACAGCTAAACGATTACCTATAGCGCAACTGAAAAAGTCACACTAAGATGGCTCTCACCATACGGCTGTACCGTCACTTTTCCAGCAGCTGCTGGACGTGCTCTCGGACCTCATATATTATGGTAATGTGATGACGGATATGAGCGCTGTGCAAGCGCCTGACCAGCTCGCGAGCCTCTTGGCGATCCTCGACATCTCGCGTACGGACAATGACTTCCGCCCGCTTTCCGAGACGATGGAGTTGATTTGTCAGCGTATAGTTAGGCTTCTACCCTATAACTGGGTGACAATCTCGCTGCTCTCTCCGGACAAGGAAGAGACGATTGCATGGGGGGATCCCGAGATCAAGCCAGAGTTCCTCGCTTGGTCTCGGACCAAGAGGCCGAGCCGGAAGAGTTCTTACTCTCCGGTTTTTCTCGCCATATCGTCGGGTCATCCGATCACAATAACCGATATCCAATCGCGACCAGATTTAAGCATCCTCAAAGAGGGAGCCGCCATCCAAGGCTTCCGGGCTGCAGTTTACGTCCCTATAGTTGCTCGAGGGCGAGTCCTCGGGACACTCAATTGCTACACGCGAGACCCGCACATTTATTCGGAGTCTGAGTACGACCTACTGCGAGCGGTCGCACGGCTTGTTGGCATAACCGTGGAGACAGCCCTGATCGCTGAGCGTCATCGCGCCACTGCGCTCGAAATCCAGCAATTGAGCGAAGAGCTGACACACCGAAACGAAGAGCTTTCCCGGTTGATGATTGCCCAGCTTGAGCTAGCCGAGCTCTTGATGGATGCTGGCCTTGACCCTCTCCAGGCTATTTGCAGCTTTCTAGCACGACTGTTCGGTGTCTCCGTAATGGTCTACTCCTCGGCGAAGAAAAGCCGCGCACAGGCTGGTGACAATGACGTCCTGGTCGCGCTTGAGCAATTCCTGGCGCGTCGGGACCTGTCAAAGTTGCCAAACGTTCAGAATGAGACGAATGTTAACAATTTTCGAATGTTTCGTATTGGTCGAAACCCGCTTCTTGGTTGGTTGTTGGTGCAAACACCAGCAGGCGGATGGCAGGAGCAACATGGGTTCTTGCTCCGGCACGCAACTGCGCTAATAGGTTTCGAGATGGAGACGGAGCGTGCAGAACGCACGGTTCGTGACCTGGCGCGCCCGAGCGTCTTGCTTGCAATTGCAAAAGGTCAGCCATCTGAGCCACAGATCGGTGAGTTGGCTAGTGTGCTTGAGCTTGGTGCTGTGGCGGCTCGGGTGGCATTCGTCGCAACCGGCACCGATAGGGACGCCTCTCTCGTAGCCCGGCGCATAAATCGCGCCGCCCGCACCTGTACAGGCGTTGTCGTTGCTGTTGCCGAGCGCGAAGGGGTGATTGTCCTGCTCGGCGTGAACGAGCTTGCATGCGTTACTAGCGAATTGAAGGCTCTCTTGAACGATGGGTCGGACGTGAGGTGGTCAGCTGGCCTAAGCGGTCCGCTTCGTAGCCTCTCGTCACTGCCAGAAGCTGTGAGGCATGCCCGTGCCCTAGCGAAGGCAGCTCCGTTGGGGACAGTGGCTAGCTTCGACGAACTCGGGCCGGCTAGTGGTCTGCTTCGTCATATCCCGTCGGATAGCTCAGCTGCCTTCGTGTCCGACTTCCTAGGACCACTGATCGCATACGACCGTGCCCGTGGCACGGAGTTGGTAGATAGCGTTGCAGCTTACATACGTCACAAAGGTAGTCTCAGCAAGGCAGCAAAGGAGCTAAGGATCCACCCAAACACACTTCAGCTACGTCTCACTCGGGTGTCACAAGTTCTCCGTGTTGACATGCACGATCCGGAGATCCTTGGTCTACTCGGGGTGGCAATTAAGTGGCACCGCCTCAGCTTCCGTCCTGACTCAGCTACACAGCCCTTCTGATGGCTGTGTGAGGCGAGGATGGCGTCGGGAGCCTGCGTTGGCGTCCACCTGCCTCTGTGTCAACCCGCTGGCTGGATGGCGCTGCCTGGCTCATTCTGGCAGGCGTCGACGAGGGGGGCGCGGGAGCCGACGTCGGACCAGCCTCGCCCGAGCACATAGGGGGGCGAATGTGGGGTCGCCGGCTGCGTGGCGGCGAGGGGGAGCGCGGCTGGAGGAGCCGATACGGCCCCTCCAGCGTCGGGGTGGTTCAGGGGTCGAGGAGGTCGGAGACGGCGACCGGCTGGTCGCCGTGGACGCAGGGGCCGCCGGCGCCAAGCGAGCGGCACCAGCGCCGCCGGTGGGCGCGTTGGCGGTAGCGGCCGGAGCAGTAGGTGGGGCGCGGGCTGTCCGGCCGCTCGCCGCAGACCGGGCAGCGGCGCTCGACCGGAAGGGCCATAACGGAGCCGTAACGACGGGGATGTTGGAGCTCATCGAGCCAGCCATCCAGGCTTCTGGCGGCGCCGGTAGGGCTTGCCTTCCAGGACCAGCTCGTAGGCCGAGTTGAGGAGATGGTGGGCAGCCACTCCTGGGGCTCGCGGTTGGAGACCATGACTGTGCTGGCGCGTCGGTGACGCTCGACGACGACCTCGTACACGTCCTGGGTGGCGTCCATGTCGAGCGGATGGAGCCCAGGGTCGTCAAGGGTGAGCAGGGCCGTGCGGGTGAGGCGGCGCGGCTCCTGGCCGTAGGTGCCTTCCGGGCGTGCCGCCTTCAGGCGCTTGAGCAGGCGCTCGGTGCGGAACATGAGCACGGAGTGCTGGCGGCGGGCGGCGATGTGGCTGAGGCAGTTGGCGAGCATGGTCTTGCCGACCCCGACCGGGCCCAGGATGAGCTCGCAGGAGGCGTCTTGGAGGAAGCGGAGGGAGCAGAGCTCGTTCCAGAGCTGGCGGTCGAAGCGGCCCGGGGTGGTGTCGTCCCACGCCTCCAGGACCATCGTGGGGTCGAGGTGGGTGACGCGGGCGCGCCGCTCGGCGGCCAGGCGGTCGCGGCGCGAGGTCTCGTCGGCCAGGACCGGCTCCAGGAGGTCCTGGCGGGCTAGGGTCAGCCGCTCGAGCAGGGTGTCGAGGACGGGGGTGAGCTTGAGCTGGCGGAGCGCTCCTCGCAGCTGGGGCGAGAGCTGGTCGGTCACGGCCGGGCCTCCTGGTGAACGCCGAGCTCCTGGGCCGAGCGGGCGACGCGGAGCGGGAGCACCTCGGCGGCGCGCTCGAGCACGTGCTGCACGGTCCGCACGTTGCTGGCGTCGACCTCCAACGCCCGCTGGCGGGCGCCTTCGAACGCTCCGGGTGGCCATCGCGCAGATAGGCGGCGATCGCTCGCCCGCGTCGGGGGCAGGTCCAGCCTGCCTGTCTTCTCCCCTTGGCCAGGAACGGCTGCACACCATCGGGTGTGACCATGGGTCAGCTCCGACACCAGCCCTCCCCCCACTGGTCAGGTACCGCCGGTGGCGGCTCAGCGGCGCCTCCACCGGCGTTGCCAGGAGCGGCGTCGGCTATCGACGCCTTCGGTGACAGTGCAGCTCGTGACCGAACCTCTGCGGACGGCCAGGAACCGCTCCGCCGCCTCCAGGCCCGCCCGCCGGCCAGTGTCTCAGACGAGCCATCATCTCCATCTGGCCGTGGCCGAGTTCCCTTATACCTCACCCGGGCGCCGAGGTCAGCCCAGCCCACACGCCGGCCAACCTCTCTGTGCTCCCCGGCGACATGGTCGAGGACATCAAGCCCTCCTCGACGGCAAGCGGCTGGTCCCGCTCGACCAGACCTTCCGCAACGTGCGCAAGCTGCGCATGGAGCACTGCTCGATCTGGTCCCAGGTTGCCACGGACAGCCGGTCACGGCCATGATCGCGGTCCAGATCTCCAGCCCAAGCCCAGGCTGGCACCAGTGGGGTGGTTCGAGCGTATCGGTCTGCTCCTGAAGCTGGGAATCGAGGCCAGGGCCGACCAGGGTGACAACCTTGAGCAGCCAATGCGTCGGGCTCCGGCCTCATAGACTGGGAGATCAGCTCTGCGGTCGCTCCACCGAGCCCCCACCGTCTTGTCCACGTCGGCTGCCATCGGCACGTCTCCAGCGCGGCGGATGCCACCGAACCACCCGGTGGCATGAGGCCGAGGGCGCGACCAGGCGGTAACGGCACGGTCGTCACCCCTTCGGAGATAGTGTCGCCGCCGGGCGCAACCTGGCGCATCGAGCGAAAGCGAGTATGAGAGCAAGCTTGTGCCCGTGGTGACTACAGCCTAGAATGACTGATATGTCTACTGACGATTATGGACAGCATCAGAGCGACTGTGGTCTGCTCATTGCCAACTCGAACCCGGCTCCCTCGCGCGAGGCCGAGTACAACCGCTGGCATGAGATGCATCTGCAGGAGGCGGTAAGGAGTATTGGCGGGCTGACGGTGGCGCAGCGATACCGCCTCAGCGAGCACCAGCGCCCGGACGCCAAGCCGTCGCTATGGAGCTACCTGACGCTGTACGAGCTTCAGGGCGACGTGGATGTGATCCACGATGCCACTCGTCTGCTACGCGATTCGGGCGTCCATGCCCTGCACGACAGCGCGATCGTTAACGATTACATTGGTCACGTGTACACGCCGATCGGGAACCCGTATCGCAAACCAGGTTGGACCGGCCGACATGAGGTATCTCACATTATGGTCGTCCGCAGCAACCCGGTCCCTGGACGTGATGATGAATATAATCAATGGTACGCTATTCACCTTCGTGAGGTAGTTGACAACATCGATGGCTACGTCGGAGCACAGCGCTACCGCCTTCACCTGTCCCAGGGGCCTGGCGTGCCGGCGTCGCGCTGGGAGTACGTGGCGATTTACGAGATCGCCAGCGACGACCTCATCCTCGTTCATCGTTCCAACTACGCAGCACGTGCTGCGGGCGTGTTCACCCCCTGGGCTGGAATCCTGGCTGACGACCACGTTGCCCATGTGTTCACTCTGATCGGCACCTATCATCGATAATGCAGTGATCTCACCTTGCAGAGGCAACCTGGCTGCGACTTGCCGCCAAGCCCCCTGTCGAGGGCGATTCCTGCCTCACCTTGCGCTCCCCATGGTGAACCGAGGATCCTCGGACCCCGTCACCGCCTTTCCCGCTCGGAGAGCTGAGGCCGAGCACAGCGGTGCCTGATCGTGCTCAACCTGCCCATCGAGCGCAGGAGCGCGGAGGGCATGGCCGAGGAGCTGGAGATGGTGTCGAGGGCGGCTGCAGCAGCTCCTGGCCGGCTTCCCTGGGACGGTGAGGGCGACATCGAGGAGCGGCAGCGGTTGGAGGGGGAGGAGGTGGGGCCAAGGAGGGGTGGCCCTGGGCGACACCGGGCTCCCCAAGAGGGGATCCGGGAGGGGAGGCCGCCAGCTCTCGAGAGCAGGTGACCTCGGCGGAGAGGACTTCTTCGCGCACCACAACCCGGCGCTCGGCAAGGCGGCTTGAGCTGGTCAACCGCCGAGCCGTTCGTGGAGGTTGACATGGGATGCCTCGTGACTGTGCTGGCCAACAGGCAGGTGGGAGGGCGCGCCAGTGTACGAAACAGTGTCGGCTTCCACATCTCTGGCTAGGATTGTCAGAGAGAAGCCCTAGCTTGAGGAGCGTCGACATGGTGCCATTTTCGGAGTATGCGACGAGATATAGGTGTCTCGCCATGGAGCGAAGGGACGGTATCCTGCAGGTATCACTCCATACCAATGGGGGACCGCTACGTTGGGGTCTTGGGCCGCAGCGGGAGCTTGTGGAGGCGTTTGTCGATATTGGTGCTGACCGTGAGAATCGGGTGATCATCCTCACCGGAGTTGGCGACGAGTTCAGCGGCCCTCATCAGGATCCAAACCGCACTGTCTACAACCAAGATGGCGTTGCAATCACTGCAGAGAGTTTGGATCGTGTACATTGGAATGCCAAAAGGCTTATGACCAGACTTCTCGACATCGAGGTCCCGATCATTGGTGTCGTCAACGGTCCTGCCAAGCGGCATTGTGAACTCGTGCTGATGTCGGATATCGTAATCGCTGCCGACGATGCGACATTCGAGGACACCGCGCACTTTCATCTGGGTAGCCAAGTGCCTGGCGATGGGATAGCTCCAGTCTTGTCGATGCTAATGGGGTTGAACCGTGCGCGGTATCTAATGCTTACTGGGCAGGTCATCACTGCGGCTGAAGCGTTGCAGTGGGGCCTAGTGTCAGAGGTGATGCCACGTGAGCGGTTGCTGCCGAGGGCATGGGAACTAGCCCGTCAACTTGCTCAAAAGCCGGACTTGCTTCTTAGGTATACGAGAATTGTGCTAACGCAGCCGCTGCGAGTCGCACTGGCGGAGAGCATCCAGTACCACCTGGCCCTCGAGACGCTGTCGAGCCTTCAGTCGCATGCTCATGAACGTGTGTCACAGGACTAGAGACCCGGCCGAAAGACGGCCCTTTTGAGGTGACCGGCGGACACCGTGATCGATCATCTTCGGTCGGGTGACGAGGCGGCGGGGAGGGGTCTGGAGATCCAGCTCCCCCGCCCCGGGGGGCAGCTCGGACGGATACCCAGCTGGATCAGCCGGGCGATGTGGTGCCCAACGGCCTGCCGCCGCTTGCAGAACTGGTCGCGCTCGGGACGCTGGTTGCAGCGCCTGGCGAGGAGGCAACAGGCCTGGCGGCCTCGCTGCCCCCTTCGACTCATGTCATGCCCGCCGGCGTTGATCGGTCTGGTGGTCGTATGCCCTGCTGGACAGCGGGAGCCCATCGCCTCCGGGTTGATCTCGCATTCCCTAAGTGACGAGCAGGCCGCCACGTGCCGGCTTGGGGACCTTGGCGAGGAACGTGGTCCCGACGGGCTCGAGAGGCCCACGGTCTCGCTGCCGCTGTGCGCGTGACAGCGGAAAAGGGCCGCCTGGGCTTTTCCGCTCTGGGAGAAGAATGACCCTCAGGGGGCGGATGCGGGAGGAGCGCCACCGGTGGGAGCGCCTCCCGACGCGGGATGCTCGGTGCTGTCAGAGACCGGTGTCCACTCTTCGAAGAGGCCCCTTCGACATGCACCCTCCCATGCCTCACCTTGAGGCTCCGGCCCGGGGCTTCTCGCTCCCGAGCACGCCGGTCACCGGTTCCTGGGGGAGGAGCCTGGGGCAGCCCTGGCGGCGGTTGAAGGTGGAGCTCCCAGAACCCGGTGTTGCTCGAGCGGTCAGGGCAGGGCATGGTCCTTCGTCACCGACCTCAACCTCGTCAGCGTGGCTCTGCGGCTGGGTCCGCCCTAGGGTGGGGTGCCGCTCCCCATCGGTGTGCGGCGCTCCCGCAGGCTGGGACCGGAGCCCGATCGAGCCGGCCGCGGTCATGATCCGGGAGCTGGGGAAGTGGCTCCCGGAACCGGAAGCTCGAGGTGGTGGCGGACGGGGCCTCCTCTCCGCCCGGGCCGGCTTGCCGCGGCCGGTGGTGGTCTCGAGGAGCCGCCCCAACGCCGAGCGCTACTGCCCCCGGCTTTGCGGCCCCCGACGCCGACCTGCCCTGGCCAGCCTGCCGGGTCGGGGCCCCGGGGTGGTTGGTCCCCCATCTCGGGATACCTTGGTCTAGCATCCCGCAGGATGCGCATCTTGATAGATGCGTGCGGATGCACGCTTCGCGCCCTCAACGAGGGCTGCGAGCTTAAGCCACACGAGCTTGGCAGGGAGATACTGACGCCCAACGGTCGTCGCAAAGCCACAGTCCACGCCTGCAATGATGCGATCCCTTCCAAGCACATGAGCAAACCGCTCTATTCGTTGCATCACCAAATCTGGGTGCTCGACGATCGAATGCTTGTTGTCAATCACCCCAGGGATTAGCACGACATCCTGTGGAGGCTCGATCGCTCTAAACACCTCCCATTCGTGCTCATGGCGAGGATTTGCGGATTCGATGGCTACGGCGCCAACCTTAGCCTTGAATATGCTTGGCAAAATTTCTCTGAGTTCAACATCGTGGTGATGGGGGCCAGCGTAGTTACCCCAGCAAACGTGCAAGCGGATTTTATCTGCCGGGATCCGTGATATCGCATGGTTGAGTGCATCGACGGCAAGGTGAAGATGGGTCTTGAAGTCTGGGACAGCGGCGCCACTGACCCTGGCCCTCGCGGCGAACGCCAGATCAGGTGAGTCGAGCTGCAGCAGAAAGCCCGCAGCGATGATGGTCTCATATTCCTGTCGCATAACATTTGCTAGAGCCTCTAGGTACTCCTCATATGATGCATAATGGTGGTTGGGGAAGTTAAACGCGATCGTGCCTGGTGTCACTGAGGGCACGAACGCCCCCAGGCATGCGTTGTCAGCCAAAGCATCTTGCAGGTTACGAAGATCTCGCAGCAAAGGATGCTCGTTCACCACCGCTATCGGACCGACGCATTGCAGCGTTTGGGCACCGCCCACCCCGCCCGCACCGGTTCCCACCGCGTTCAGGTCTGAATCCTCTATCTCGGCAAGGTCGTCGACCATGAACCTGGCATCGTCTCCTTCCCCAAAGCCACTCAGCCTGTCCGTGACATAGCGGCTGAAGCCGGTCTTCCCCATCTCTCCGTCTGAGACGATATCCACCCCAAGGGAGCATTGCATCCGGACGACGTCGATCACCGATGCACGTATTAGTGCATCGGTTGAAGTGGAGTCATCCATGCGTTCCGTGGCGGCCATATGCCGCGCGAGCATGTTGCGAAGCTCTGTCGGTCTTGGAAGGCTCCCGACGTGTGTGGTGAGAATCCGTCGCTGCGTGGCCAGGAATTCACGATTCATACGGAGGTCGATCATATCCGTCCTCCACGCGGGTGACTTGTGGTGACCTCATCTGGGGTCGGATCTGAAAACGAGCGATCCCCTCGCATCACCCGGCTGCCACCGAGGTGCGAGTAGGATCACGGTGACCTACGGATACACCTTGACCATTCACCTCCCCGAGAGGGGCTGAGGCTGTAGCAGGATGGCAATGGTTGGGCATGCCGCTCCTGATGGGGGTGTCGAGTCTAGGGCTGCGGGTTCGTACGGGGCGTGCGAGGAGAGGCACGGCAACGATGGGAGGGTTAGGACCATCGAGAGCCAACCGTGGCCCCAGGTCCTCGACGAGGCGTCGGGCACGTGATGGGATGGCCAAACGAGGGACATATCGAGCGGTTGGCGACACCAATCCAAGGAGACGTCGTCGCTCACGGTGTCGCCAATGCCCCGCCCTCGTCGTTGCCCAGATCGCGTCGGCAAGCTGCTGGCGGCCTGGGAGCGCCCGCTCGGGGGCTTCGCCCACCGCTCCTTGCCCAGCGGGACGTGACCTGGATGTGCCCTGGCCACCACACGCTGACCCGGACGCGGGGCGTTATGGATTCGGGGCGGCGCCATCCCTACGGGGCCTATGCCCGCCTGATCCACGCTGGTCGGTGGACGACCATCGCGCGCTGGCACGAACTCGTCAGGTGCCTGGTGGTCCGCTGGGCCTCCAACAGCCGGGTGGTCCTGATCCTGGGCGACACGTTGCTCTGCGAGAGCGGGCGTCGGATCGACGGTGTCGGCTGGTTCCAGGGTCCCGTCCGCTCCATCGGCGACCGGGTGGTGGCCCCCCTGGGACCCAACGTGGTCCTCCTGGCTCTGCTGCTGATCGACTGGCGCCAGGATCGTCACCTCCTGCTCGTCTGGGACGACGTCTACGCCTCCTTGCCCAGCGCGCAGCTGCCGCGTACCGACGTCGTCAGCCGCTTCCGCCGCAACGCTGCCCTCTACGAGCCGCTCCCACCCCACCGGTGTGGTCAGCCTCTGAAGAGGGGGCATCCCCGGCCCACCCTCCAGCGGCTCGCGGCCCAGGTCACCACCTCTAGCCCCCGATGCCATCGGTCGCTCGTCATCTGCGGTCGCCTTGTCGGGCGTGACCTCTGGTCCCGAGCCCTGCGGCGATCGCCCGGCCCGTCTGGTCGCCGTCCATGACCCTGGGGACGAGGACCCGGGCCGCTTCTTCGTCACCGACCACCCGGGTCTCATGTGCCGGCCATCGCTGGGCGTTCGAGGGCACGCATCACGACATCACGCGATACCTGGGAGCTGAGGATCCCCGACCTCGAGATGGCAGCGCACCGACCCGGGCGACAGCGCTCGCCTTCTCCGCCATTCCCTCATCTGGCGCTGGTTCTCGATCCGACGGGGGGCGAGTGCCAATCCTCGCTCAGGAGCGGTCTTGGCGCAAGTGGCATGACCACCTCAACGTCGAGGACCTTATCCCTCAGCGTCAAATCTCGCCAAGCTCCGGCGATGCCAACACATGACCCAACGCGTCACACAAGTCCAACCGGAACGGCGCTGAGCGCCCACAACCAGGCGCACCGATCTGCGGTCGAGTGCTGCTCAGCGCCTCGGCGCAAGCCCCTTCGACTGGGGGGCGTCTCATGGCCGACCATCTTGTTCAAGCGCCAAAGCCGATCTGATGCCCTGGTACCGATGACGTGAGCTACTTGACGGCATAGGGGTTCACCGGTGAGCCCACGCCTGCAGTTACGGGCAGAGGGGGAGCGATGAACAGGAACTCGTAGCGACCGTCGGTCCTACAGTCTGCAGCGAGCTGTTCCAGGTCGAAGATCTCCCCGAGGAGCATGCCCATGTAGACGAGCGCCACAATGTGGAACGGCACTGCCACCTCATGTACGCTAAACGGCTTTACCTCCAGCGATGCCGTGTCTGCGGCAACCGCGGCCACAGATTTTTCGTGTAGCCACACCGTGGTGTTGACACCAAGACCCGGAGCGTCACCATGATAGCCATCCCAATTGTTGCTCCTGCAAAAGTTGAGAAAGCCGGTACGCACGAGGAGAATGTCGCCCTCTTCAACCGCAACCCTTTCTGCTCGAAGCACGTCATCCAGCTCTTGGGCGGTGATTTCATGGCCTGGTGGCAAGGTATCAACGCCGTGGTAGGTTGCCACATCCGCCAGAATGCCTCGACCGATTACACGATCACTGAATGACCTGACGCTGTTCGTCAGTGCTCCATGGCTGGTGACCAGCTGTGCGCTACGGCCCCCGTACAGCTTTCCATTGTGGGAGACATGCGCTAGCGAGTCCCATTGGGTCGTCGCCTGCAGCGGCAGGACGAGCACGTCATCGGCAACCCCGACGCCGCCCGGCAGGACGTAATCCATGGGTAGCTCATCCATGAAATGGATCGGGTTGTATCGGCGAGGCGCCGTACGTTGCGGCCCGTCCTTGTCCAATGGAACCCCTAGTGCGATGACGCGTCCTGCGGATACAAGCGTGCATGCGTGCGCGACTTTCGCTGGTGTGATGAAATTGAGGGTGCCGAGTTGATCGTCAGGACCCCAGCGTCCCCAGTTGCTGACTCGGCGTGCGAGCTCAGCAACGACGGCGGTGCCGGGCAGTCGCTGGTGCTGGTTCGTGGAGTCGCTTGGGAGGTAGAGGCTATCCATCGTGCTACGTCTTCTCGATTCGCTGGGTGATCGGCTCGTAGATGTAGGCGCTGAAAACCGGATCGAGCGCGGGGCTCCAAGGGATTCTCCCTGCCTGCCTCGCCTCCTCTATTGCTTGGAGAACGGCATCCGGATCACCATCTATGTCGTACAGCGCCAGGTACTCGAACGGAGGAGGCATGGATGAATAGTTGCTGCTGCGGCGAGCAGAGCTCAAACGAAAGCGTTGTGCGGAGACGATGCCAGGCACAGCAAGGATGTCGTAGATGTGTCGATTTGTGTACCAATCGTTGAATTCACGGTCCCGGCCTGGAAGTGCGTTAGTCTGCACAAGATCGAGTCGTCTCATCGAGAGAATGCCCTCCGAGCTACTGCCGTCCCATCTGTCACGAGTGGAGGCTTTTGCATCAAATTTTCGGATCGTGAGGGGAGAGCCGCAATGTCTTGGATCACATGTCTTTGTGCGGGTGGCTGTGCTTACAACCAGAGCCTGTCGCGTTGGGTCCACTTGCCCTCGTGGCAGGTCGCGGGCCGAGCTGGCTGCCCGGCGTGCGGTAGCTCGTGTCGGTGAGGAGGGCGCGATGGACAGGGTCGGAGCGTTGGCGGGGGGAGTCCTGCTGGAAGGTGGGTACGTCAGGGTGCTCCTAGGCTTGGGTGGCGAGACGGTGGATGGCGGCGTTGAGCTGCCGGTTGCCGATGCGGCGGATCCTGTACCGTTCAAACTGGTTGGGGTCATTCGAGCAGCGGTACGGTGCCGTGGTGGCAGGTGGGGGCTGGGGGGAAGCGGCGTCTTCCGTCCGGCCGTGCCGGCGCATGGGGGGCCCTTGGGGGCGAGGGATGAGCGGCCCTGTGCCATCCCGCCTGCAAGCCCATGGTCGTCGCGAGCTCAACCCCTGCTGGCCGCTCGGTGGCCCGACCCGACGCATCCCGGCTGAACCTGGTCGGACGCTGGTTCGCGGAGTTGACCGGGAGGTGGATCTGGCGCGGGAGCGATCGTTCGACGGCTGCGCTGGAGTCGGCCATCCGGGGCTGGTTGGGGCCCTGGGACGCAAGCCCACGCCTTTTCGTGTGGGTCAAGAGGACGGGGCGGGCCCCGGAGTCGATCGCCAGGACACTAGTCGCCCTTGGCGGGTCGTTGCCTACGAGCGCGCATCTCAACGAACACGCAATTGTCCTCGACGATAACGGGGAACAACCGCAATCGACCGCGGAAGCTTGTGAACGCGGCCCTGCCGTCGTTGCCCAGGTCGAACTCGTATCCATGCCAGGGGCAGCGGAGGATACGGCTCTCCCGCGAGTACACGGGTTCGCCTGGCTGGCATGGTAACACTGTACCCGAGAGGGTGCCGGCACAGACCGGCGCCAGTTCATGCGGGCAGATATTGAGCACGGCGAAGTACTCTTCACCCGTATAGATGATGCCGATCGATTGTCCCTCGATCTCGATCACCCTTATCTCGCATGGCTTGAAGTCCGCAACGCGACCTACAAGGTACCTCATGGCGCCTTCTCAACGCTTGGTCCGTCCTGTTATTGTGGCCATCGGAACCACTCGAACGCTCCATCCCTGAGGATTCGGGCCGATGTCTCATCACCAAATAGTCGAGTAACCTGGGCCGCGCTCACAGCGTCCCAGCTGGGGAACCCGCTACCGTAGATGGTCCAGTCAGCGAGCCGCGGGTTCGCATCGATGATGCGCGCGACGATTTCGTTGCCATGGTTGTCGCTGGTGTCGCCGGTGTCACCATCGCTGCCGCCCAGCTCGATGCCATACGTGCTGGTGCGGACCTGCTCTAGATAGTCCGTCGCGGATCGCCGAACCCATGGCACCTCTCGGCGAAGCGCCCGAGCGATCAGGTCGAATCGTGACACGAACGCCGGAATCCAGCAGATGCCGGCTCCCACAATGTAGAAACGGAGCTTTGGGTACTTGTCGAGCATCCCGTTCGCGATCAGGCTGAGCAGCTGGGTGACGAGCGCCAGCGGCGCTAGGCACCAATATTCGGCGAACGTCATGGGCCATCCCCCGGCCGGGCCGGCCGGGATGTCAAGGAGCTCGTCTCCGCCTCGGTGCAGAACGATCGGCAAATCGTGCTCAACCGCTGCCCGGTAGATCGGCTCGTAGACTGGGTGCCCCAGCGACTTGCCGAGCACCGGTGCCGCCAGCAGGACGCCTGCGATCTTCGGATGGGGACCAACTCGCGCGATCTCACACGCTGCAAGCTCAGGCGTCTGCGACGGCACCAGCGCGACGCCATAAAGCCGCTCGTCTCGGTTCAACCATCGATCGAGATTCCAGTCATTGATCGCCCGCACGAGGGCGGTTGCGAGATAGGGATTCGGATTGCCTGGGACGAACATCTGTCGGTCGAACAACAGCAGCGCCCGTCTGATTCCGTTGGGCTCAAGATGCTCGTCGGCCAGCGCCTCAGCTGAGCTGGCTGGCGCAGGAGCACCGGCCTTGGCTGCGGGAAGGTGGTCTCCGAATGGATTCGGGTAACGTCCCCGTGGCACCCACTCGCGCATGCCCGCGTTGCGTGGTAACGATCGCGGCACACCGACGTAGCCACGCCAGCTGTGCTCCAGGTATTCCAACAGCTCGACAACGTCGCCCCAGGTGTGGTGGATGCAGGCGTCGATGGTGCCGCTGGTGCCGCTGGGGGGGAGCTGTGGGTCCGCCATCAGACACCAGGCGGCAGCCGCAGCGCACGCCGAGCGTTTGACTGGAACACGCTCTGGTGCCATGCTCGCGGCAGGACGCTTTCCACGAACGACGGTGCGTCGTTATCCCAGTGTGGATAGTCGCTGGAGAAGCAGATCATGTTCTCGATGCCATCGAATGGCTTCAGTTGATCGACAAGCATCTGGCCCTCCGCATGTCCTGCCTCCAATGGTTGCGTGCCCAGAAAGATGTGATCACGCAGGTATTCGCTCGGCCATCGCTTGACCCAGCGACTTTCCCGACGCATCAACTTGTAGCCGGCGTCCAATCGCGCCGCGAATCCAGGCAGCCATACCAACCCATTCTCAGCGATGAGCATCCGCAGCTTCCGATGGCGTTCGAACACGCCGTGTACGATCATGCTCGCCAAGTGGTTGGCAGTCGCATGGTGTATGGCGACGAACAGCTCGAATCGGTAGTTGGGGATGGTCGAGCCACCGAGCTGAGGTGCGGTGCCGCCATTGTGCTCGCCGATGTTGACGTGGAGGTAGATGGGAAGATCGAGCTCAGCGGCTGCCCTGTAGATTGGCTCATACACCGGGTGGCCGATCGGTCGCCCGAATGGATGGTAGGTCAGCAACGCAGCGGCGAACCGAGGGTTGGCCCCGCACCGGCGAATCTCTCGCGCGCCCTGCTCGGGATCGTGCATTGGGACGGAGATCGCGGCGAACAACCGCTCATCGTTGCATCCGTTGAGCCACCGCTCCGCGCACCAGTCGTTCTCGGCAATGCACAGGGCCGCGGCCAACTCGCCATTTGCAACGCTGCCATTCGATCCCCAATTCAGCAGCGCCGCCTTCACCCCGTACGGGTCGAGCAGCTGGCTCTTGAGCATCTGGTAGTCCGAGCCCGCTGGCCCGCCTGAGTCTGGGAATGCGTCCAGTCGTGTGTTGACCCCATCAGGGTGGTCGATCAGTTGGAGCGGACGGTAGATCCTCATTGGCCTCCCGTGTGGCGGCGCGACCATCTCCCGCCACTGGCTCGCCAAATATGGCACGAGCTCCATCTCCGTCCGAGGTAGATGGTGGACGTCGCAGTCGATCAAACCGTGCATCGGACTCCGTGGAATACGGCTCAGTCGGCCTGGGCAGGTCCTCTCGCCGAGGGTCTCGCACGACGCTCGAGCAGACCCTGCACCCGGTCGGCCAGGAGAGGACCGATGCTGGCCAACCCACCTGGTATGAACCTCAGGAACGCGATGATCGCGATCCCAAACACTATCTGGCTGACCTCCTGGGCGGTCAACCCGGAGGATCCGAGGCTCCCGCTCGTGTTCACGAACGGCAGGAACCCTCCGTACTGAGCCACCAAGGATGGAACCAGCGTGACGATCATGGCGCCCGCCACGGCACCCGTTGGTGAGCCGAGCCCGCCGAGGATCGTCATCGCCAGGTATTGCACCGAAAGGTTGAAGTCGAAGTATGCCGGCTGCACCGTCTGGAACGCAAGCGCAAGCATGACCCCGCACACGCCAGAGATGACACCTGAGGCGATGTAGACCTTTGCCTTCTCGAGCGGGATGTTCACGCCCATTGCCTGAGCAGCGAGTGGGTTATCGCGTAGCGCCTGCAACGCCCGCCCCGGTCGGCTGCGCAGTAGGTTCTGCGCGTACAACCACGTGGCGATCAGGCACGTGAGCGCCAGGTACCACAGGCTCTGGCTGCTCGCGAACGTGTAGCCCAGCACGTTGAGGGCTGGGATGGTGCGACCATTTGTCCCGCCGGTCAGGTGAGTCGCATTGTCAAGGACGTACTGGCCGACATAGATCATGCCGATGCTCGCGACCGCAAGCCCGAGCGTGCGCAGGCGGCTGGCCAGCGGCGCGAGCAGCAAGCCAACGATGCCTGTCGCGAGCACGCCAAGGAGGGCGGCAACCCCCGTCGGCAAACCGACCCCAGCCACGTCTTGACCGAGGAGGTGGGCGGGAGGGACAGCTAAGACGGCATACGAGTATGAGCCCACGGCGAAGAAAAACGACGGCGCCACCCAAAAGACGCCGGCGGAGCCCATCAGCAAGTTCAGCCCGATCGCGCCGATCGCTGCCACCAGCGCGAACACCCCGGTCTGGACCCAGAACGGGCTCAGCAGCAGTGGAAGCACAAGCACGACCACCACCGCAGCCGCGAGCAGTGCCGCATCGCGGGCTTGACCCGAGCCCAGGGCTTGGCGTCCACGCGCTAGCGCCGATGCAACACCGTCACACACGGCTCACTTCCCTTGTTCCAAAGAGACCATTGGGGTTGATCAGCAAGATCACGACGAGCGCCACGTATGGCACGATTGTGTGCAGGCTGGCACCCAGGAACGTCAGGTGGCTCTCGTAGCCCTGGGTGATCGCGGTGACAAGGCCGATCAGCATGCCGCCGACGACCGCTCCCGTCGTGGAGTCGAAGCCCCCCAAGGCGGCGGCAGGGAATGTGGAAAACGCCACATCGCGCAGCGTTGGGTCGGCGCCTAGCGTCGGAAACGTCGACAGGAACATCCCAGCGATGCCGGCGATCAGCCCGGAGATGGCCCATGCGACCATCGACACCCGGCCGAGACGTACCCCCATCAGCGCGGCCGTCGCGCTGTCCTCGGCCGCCGCCCGCATGGCGATCCCCCAGGTGGTGTACCTGAACCACAAGGCGAAGCCGACACCGATCGCCAGCGCGACGATCAGGGCGGAAAGACGGCTTGCAGGCAGCGATACCGTAGCGAAGCTCAGCACCTTGCTGCCCCAAGGGTCTCCCAGCGGGAAGACCTTGTCGCCGATCGCGTGCTGCGTCAGCGTGGAGATGATCAAGTCGACACCGATTGTCAGCACGCCAAGCACGAACAGCGTCCGTCCGATCATCGGCCGCACCAGGAAGCGCTCGATTAACATGCTCGTCGCCGTTACAAGCGCGCATGAGATCGCGAACGCGGGCCAGAACCCAAGGTGTGCATTGACTGAGAGCTCGGCCGTCACGAGCCCTCCCATCACGAGGAAGGACCCAAGTGCGAAGTTCAGCGTCTCGGTCGCGCGAAAGGTAATGACAAAGGCGAATGCGATCAGTGCATACAGGCTTCCAAGCGTGACGCCTTCAGCGATGAGCTCAGCCAGCAAGACCGTCACCTCACCATACCGTATGATCCTTGGTCCGGCCTGATGTCCCCAGGTAAGCCTGCCTGACCACAGGATCGGCTTGGACATCGGCCGGGGGGCCATTGGCGATCTTGTGACCGAAATCGAGCACCGTTACCCATGTGGCGATAGCCATGACCAGATGAATGTCGTGCTCGACGAGGATCACGGTCACCCCGAAGTCCGACGGGAGCCTCGCAAGCAGCTTGCTCATCTCGGTGGTCTCATAGGCGTTCATGCCGGCGACGGGCTCGTCGAACAGCACGATGCTCGGCTCCATCAGCAGCGTCCGCGCGATCTCCACCCGCTTCTGCTCACCGTACGAGATCTGGCCGGCGCGCCTGTCCAGCACATGCCGAACCTGGAACAGCTCCGCGAACTCGAGCATCCTCTCCCTCGCAGCGCGCTCCTCCAAACGTGAGCTTGGGAGCCGCAAGCCAGCGGCGACGTATCCGGACTGCAGCAACGTGTGCCGGCCGAGTAGGAGGTTCTCAGCGACGGTCATCTGCTTGAAAACGCCCGGCTGCTGGAAGGTACGCCCGACGCCAAGTCGGGCAACTTCGTGTGGCTTGCGCTGGATGAGGTCAACGCCGCCCAGGGTCGCCTTCCCGGAGTTGGCACGGCAGAAGCCGGATAGCACGTTGAGCAGCGTCGACTTGCCGGCACCGTTTGGGCCGATCACTGCGTGGATGCTGCCGCGCGCAACACTGAAGGACACCGCGTCGAGCGCGGTCAGCCCACCGAAGCAGACCGTCAGGTTCTCGACGCGTAGAAACTCCCTGTCCGGATCAGAGGCGTTGCCAGGGGCGGCTAGGGTCTGCTTATCGGGGATCGATGCCATCATCACTTGGCTCCGGAGGTGGCCCCGTCGTCGATGCCCATGAACAGACGTTCGATCTCCCCGCTTGCCGCCAACTCGTCTGCGTCTCCGACGCGAACCACCCGACCAAGATGGAGCACCGCGGCGATGTTCCCCAAGTCGAGCGCCATCGCGGTGTTCTGCTCGACTAGGAGCACGGTTGTGCCTGCCCGGTTGATCCTCCGGATCACATCCGCGACCTGCTCAGCGATGATCGGCGCCAGCCCGAGCGATGGCTCGTCGAGGAGCAACAGCTGAGGTTGCGACATCAGCGCGCGGCTGATCGCAAGCATCTGCTGCTGACCGCCCGATAGCAACGCGGCGCGTTCGCCCATCCTCTCAGCGATCCATGGGAAGAGATCGAGTACGCGGCGGAGCGCGGCGCGCTCGGCCGCCCGTGTCGTGGTGAACGCGCCCATGCGTAGGTTCTCGGCGACCGTTAGGCGGCTGAAGATCCTGCGTCCCTCGGGAACCTGCACGATCCCGAGCCTCACCACGTCTGCTGGATCCAGCCGCGTGATGTCGCGGCCGTCAAGGTCGATCCTGCCTCGGACGATCCGCCCGCCCTCAAGACCGAGTGTGCCTGAGATTGAACGCATGAGCGTCGTCTTGCCAGCGCCATTAGCGCCAACCACCGCGACGATGGCGCCGCGTGGCACCTCCAGATCGACGCCGCGAAGCGCTCGCGTCGTTCCTCCGTATGAGACCTCAAGGTCCGCGATGGAGAGCAACGGTGGAGACAAGCTTGTCAAGGTACTTGCTCCGGAGAACTGATCGGGACGAAGGGAGGTTGGCGTCATGAGAGCCTCTCTGGTGTCGTGTCTCGTCCACCTCCACTAGTTCCCTTGAAGGTTCAGCTTCGAAGCTTCGGGCGCTGCGAAGTACGAGGATGCGGCCTTGAGCGATCCCAGCACGGTCGTGTCAACCTTGGATAGATAGATTTGTGTCGTTGGAGGAACGTTGACCTTGTGGACGCTATAGTTCAGCGGCGGCAGCAGCCCTTGCGTCGTTAGGGTCTTCATCGAGGCCAGGGTCCTGACCAGATTCGCACGAGTGAGCTCACCACCGTTTTGGCAGGTCCGAGCGATTATCTGCTCGAGCGCGTCAGCCTGCGCATAACCGTATAGAACCGCCGGGTCCTTGGGGGCTGCGTGGAAATATCTCTCGTATGCCGAAACGGCCACCTTCACGCCTGGCGATGCATCGGACAGATCAGCCGTATCCACGTTGCCACCGTTTCCCATGACGAGGAAGTTGTTGCTTGTCAATACGGAGCTGGCTGACGTGGTCAACGCTGAGGCGAGGAACGATGCTGCCACCCAGGTTGGACTGTAGCCTGATGCCTGTGCCGCAGCGATGGCGTTGAAGTCCTGCGGGGCCAGCGCCACCATGATCACGTACTTCGCCCCGGCCGACTTGAACGACAGGATCGGGCCGCCCATTGCCGTGTCGGTTGCGGCGACCTGTTGGCTGACCAGGTTCAACCCGTATACCTGAGAAGCGAACTTGGCACCGAGGTACGCCTCGGTCCCGTACGATCCCGTCCCGTACAGGATTCCAATCGTGTCGCCCTTCGCAAGGCCACGGTTCTTTGTCAGCCAGTAGATGGAATCGAGAACGGCATGACCGTAGTCGGTGCCAATCGCGAAGTACTCAGGAACGGTGAAAAGGTTGACCGTGGTGCTGCTAGAGAAGAGCACCTGCTGATTCTCGAACTGCTGTACAAGGCTTAAGAGCCCGGAGGATGGCGACACCTGCTGCATCGCTAGCACCTTGCTCTGCATCGCGGTGTACGCCGTCAGTTCTGTCTGCGGATCGCCTCCGTTGTCGCCGAACACCAACTTGACCGTACGCCCGCATACCCCGTGAGCTGTAGCGTTCTGGCGATCCCAGAACGTCTGGATTCCCTGGACGTACGGAACGGTCAGAGGTGCCGCTTGCCCACTTTGGGCAACATCGAGCCCAAGTGAGATTGTCGATTGGGTAACGCCAGGTGTCGGAGCACGACTCGTAGACGTGTTCGTTGAGGTGCTGGACCCACAGGACTCTACGATGGCAAGCGTAAGCACAACGAGCCAGCCGCTGAATACGGTTTTATTCATGGATCCTCCCGATGCAATCACTTTCATGTGCCATAGACAGCAATGAGCGCAAACAACCGAATATCACCTGGCGGTCAGGCTTGCATACATTCGCGGAAATGTCAACACCGTGCGCTCCCTCTGCCAAAATCAGCTCGGGCCTGTATCACCCTCTCAACTCCGGGGGACACCCAAGCCGGCCTCGAATATGACCCGGGACCGAGAGGTCGGATACGGATCGAGGAGTGGCATGAGTTGACGGCCGATTCGAGGGGACCCATCTCGCAGGCGATCGCAAGCGGCGAGGGGAGATCCTGGAGCCCTTCTGTCTGGCACGGACCACGGCCGTAAGGACGTGCTCAAGGTATCGCGGGGGCACCCACCGACCTTGGCTTCGGTCATCGCTCAGCGCAGATTCCTGGCAGGCCCGGGTAGCTCGTCGTTCGCGGCGCCGGCAGCGAGCGCTTGGCCAAGGTCGGATCCTTCTCCTCGGGCAAATCCCAGTGATCGGTTGGCCGCGTTGTGACGACGTCCGTGCGTGCACGGGTGGAGCTGAGGGCCGAGAGTTCGTGGAGGACCCGGGTCGACGGTCATCCCTCCTGCCCCGCCCGCCGTCTCTGCCGTGCTCCGGGCATCAGCTCCCATCAGCGCCGCAGCAGGTGGGGTCGGCAGCCCTGGTGCCAGGCCTGCTCGAGCCCATGGAAGGGCGCTCGGCCATCTCGGACCAGGATTCCCTGTGTCACCCTCCGCCCAGCACCACCACCGCTTTCAGCACCTTGGCGGCCTTCTCCCCCTGCCGCCCAGCTCCCGGTGCGGCACGCCACCATCGTCGGCGCCCATGGGGTCCACCCCCGACTGAGGCTGTTGTCGAACGGACGGCGGCCTCGCCATCCCGGCGAGACCTTCGATCTGTGTTCGCTCATTCTTAAGACGTCTGCCATGGAGCTATGGCTCGATGGTCACCATGATGTAGTCCGATTCCACATCGACCCGGTAAGTCTCAGCGAAGACCGGCCCTTCTCGGCGGGCGGGGCTGCCGAGCTCGGCCTTGAGTGCCAGCCCAGCCCTGACATCGACGGGATATGCGCGCACGCGCACCCTTGCGGGATCGAACCAAGACCTCCCTGTACTCAGGTCAAATTCCCAGCCGTGCCAGGGGCACTGCAGAAACGGTGGGCCCTCCTCGCGCTCGAACGACCCAGGCAGCGGAGAGCGCGCCGGCGGTGCCACCACGCGCCCCAGGCACAGCTCAGCCCCCTGGTGCGGACAGCGATTGCGGATGGCATAGAACACCCCGTCGACGTTGAAGACGCCGATTGATCGACCGGCGACCATCGTGATCAGCCGCTCACCAGGCTTAACCTCATCCACCGCGGCGATGACGTACTTAGCCATTGCCCTTGGAGTCCGTGCACAGCTCGAGTCCGTACAGCCGGCACGCGTTGGCCCCCATGATCCGTCGCCTTGATTCCGGCGTGACGGACGTGGGAAGCGCGCTGTCGGGCGCATCGAAGTCCCAATGGGGGTAATCGGACGCGAACATCAGCCGCTCATCACCACCAAGCTGCTCCAGGATCGCGCTGAAGTGCTGTGGATTCGGAGGCTCCTCCATTGGCTGAGTCGTGTACCAAAGGTGTTCGCGCAGGAGCTCGGACGGTGGCCTGTCGACGTGTGGTACCTCGCCTCCGAGTTTGCGCCACGCAGCATCAAGCCTCCACATGAGCGGAGCAAGCCAGGCAAACCCCCCCTCGATGAGCACGAAGTCAAGGTTGGGGAACGCCACGAACACCCCCTCGAACGCGAGGCTGGTAACCTGATCCTGGAACATTGTCGAGGCTCCGGCGTGATCCTCTAGGTAGAAGGAAGGGAATCCCGCTCCAGTGGGAGCGTGCGGTCCCGCCGCCCCGAAGTGCATAGCGACCGGCAATCGGTTGCTCTCAGCGGCCTCGAACAGCTTCCAGTAGCGACGTCGGCCAATTGGCTCGAGCGTCCCGGCGTAGAGGTAGATTTGAACAAACCGGTGATCGTGAGCCCACCGTTCAATCTCGGTCGCTGCCGCCTCAGGATCCTCAGTTGGAACGAGAATCGATCCACGCAGACGCGGTTCTCGCTCAAGCCACACCTCCAGCTGCCATTCGTTCATCGCCCGTGCCAGAGCGGCCGAGAACTCAAGGTTGGCCTGGTTGCTCGGATGCGTGATCGGAGTGATCACGGCGATGTCGATCCCCCATGCATCGAGATGCTGCTTGCGCAGGAAGTCGAGATCCGCCCCCGGGCGCAGGCCGGACGGTGGCCATGCATCGAACCGCTCGCCATATTCTGATCTTCGTGGATAAAAATCGCCCTGGTATGTTCGATAGAAGCGTGCGTTATGGTGACGCCATCGTTGAGGTAGGTACGCTGCGATCGAGTCAGCAGCGACGGGTGCGACGTGAACATCACAATCAACAAGTTTCGTATGTCGTGACGATTCTTTGTTGAGCCTTGGGATGGCTTGGATGTCCATCGTCATGCATCCTCCAATCGATAGAACTCCCGTGCAGTGAGATAGAGCAACTTGGTTAGGGCATCATCGGTCAATCCCGGTGGGATGGCATCAGCTGGATCGTCGTACTGCCAGTGCGGGTAATCGGTCGAGAACATTAGGAGTTCATCTGAATCGAGCTGATTGTAAAGCAGCTCAAGGTGTCGTCGTTCAGATGGTCCATCATACGGTTGCAAGGTGAGCTTGACATGGTCGCGGACGTACGCGGAAGGAAGACGGTCGACCCATGGCGTCTCACGGCGGAGCCCCTTCCAGTCCTTGTCGAACCGCCACAGGAACGCGGGGAGCCACGACCAGCCCGCCTCGATGAGCGCCACGCGCAGGTCTGGCACGCGCGCGAACACCCCTTCGGTGATGAGGCTCATGAGCTGCGACTGGAAGTGGGCGGCACGACCCACCCACTCCTCAATGTAGAACGACGGCCAGCCAACGCCCGTCGGTGCATTGCCTGGCCAACCACCGTGATGCAGGCCGACAACGAGACCTTGCGCCGCCGCCGCTTCGAAGATCGGGTGGTAGATCGCGTTGCCGTATGGGCGCGCCGAACGCACCGGCAGCACCACCTGCACGACGCCTGGATGGCCTCCCACGCGTTCGATCTCCCTCACTGCCATTGCCGGCTGGCTGGCAGGGACGATGATCGATCCACGCAGGCGAGGCTCGGGGTCCAGCCACTCGGCCAACAGCCAATCGTTGGCAGCCATGGCCATCGCCTCCCCGACGTAGGGGTTATGGAACATGTCGACGAAGTATGGGCAGCTGACGATCGCGTGGCTGACGTCCCACGAGTCCAGCACATCGCGGCGCAGCGCGGCAAGCCCGGATGCCGTTGATCCGGTCGAGTTGGGGTCGATCGTCGGGCGACGGCTCGTTGGTGCCCCGGGCGGATAGCTGATCTGCGAGGGCCGGAAGAAATATGTCGATCCCCAGAGTGACACATACTCTCGCCATTGCTCAGGAAGGTACTGCAACAACGCTTCGACACTTGGCAGCGTTGCGTGGACGTCGGTGTCGATCACATGGGCAGTGGGCGAGAGACCAGCGAGATCTCGCTCCCGTACCATACCCTCGGTCATCATCCACGCTCCTGGTGATCAGGATGGGCCGTAAGCGACATCCACCTCTTCCAGCGTCCCGCCAGCTCGCCTCTGCCCTGCCTTTTGATCAAAAACTTCAACTCACCTATCACCCAGCGGTGTTGTCCACCGCAGCCGCGACCGCCATGCGCACGCCGAGCAGCGACCTGTTCTCACACTCGTGCCAGGGACGTCAGGGCTGTGCTGGACACGGGTCGGGCTGGCAAACACCTATCCTCATCAGCTCACTATCTGGCCACCGCAGCGGCGCATGCCTCATGGTAGGCTTCCGAGAACTCGGTCAACCATGCCGCTGCGCGCCTGGCGAGGAGCCAGGGCTCATGATTGGTGACGTTGAGATATGTGACCACATCGGCCGCCGGCGGCATGCTCGCTAGATACAAGATGGTGGCCATCAGCCTTCGCTGATTCACGTGCTGGCCGTCCCCAGTGGTGCGACCTTGCGTATCGAAGCGGGCATCTGCACATGGCGCATCGACGTCAACAGACGCCTCTGGGCGCCGCGCGCCTCTGGCTCGGAAGTTCTCCACGACCTCAGCGACCGTGGAGGCGGCCTCTGCTTCCGTGTGTGCGGTCATCAGCCGCACCTTGAGCACCTCGACCACCGCCTGGAGATGGGCCCTGATCTTGATCGCGGTGTAGGGCGAGATGTTCGGAATTCCGGACATACCGGAAGCTGCTTGGATCTCGCGAAGAACCTGCCCATGATACACCAGCTCGTACGAGCGAGTTCGGCTTAGGCCAAACTCATGACGGACGTACGCCTCCCAGGTAGGATATCCGAGGGCGGCCCAAGCGCGACGTTGATGCGCCTCGAGCAAGAGCAGGCTCACGTTCTCAAGCCCACGCTTGATGCGTTGCGTGAGCGTTTGTGCCTCACTGGTGGTCATCTGATCGAAGGAGCGGCTCGCAAGCTTAGCCACGTCGAGGCATTTCTGTGCGTATCTGGCCGACCTATTCGGTTGGTTCGACGCACCATGGTAGTGCGCTACGCTCCTCCGTTGGTCGACATCCAACCTACGCATCACAGCTTGCTGCTCAGCAAACACCCTGCTGATCGCCTCGCTCGTTGCCATGCCGACCCGAAGTCCACCTACGTTGCTTTGCAGTTTGGCTGCCAGCCGGGCTGACAGGAGAGTCTCGCCGCGCTCGTTGGCCTCCTCAAGCGCATCAAGGCACGCGTCGAGTGCTCGTAGTCGCTGCCGTATGGCAACATGATCCTGTCCAGCATGCTCTGGGGTAGGGGCGGCTGTTGCCGCATCACCCGTCGTCACGGACCCTCACCAATCACAGGGCGCTGGCGCCCACCTTATGGCAGACGTACCATGAAGGCGTCTCAACATGGCGGCGCTCGGCCAACGAGAGTACGTCATTGACCTCAGGATGAGATGCGGACCGAGTCGAATCAATGGGTGCTGGCACAGCGCCGTCGTGCCCACCAATGTGCGCTAGACCAGGGCGACTGAGCAGGGTTGCCAGAGGTCTTGCGCACGACGCATGGCCGCTGGGGCCGTTCGGCGGCGGGAAGGAGCCGGCCTTGCGCCGACACCGGGACTGGCAGGAGCTGTCCGAGATCGTGGCTGATCTCGACCTTGGCTGCGGCTTGGTCCAGGACCTCGGGTGGGCCGAGCACTGGAGGGGTGACGGCGGTGGGGCGCGCGATCGGTGCGATGACCACGCCGCGAGCAACCTGGCGAGGTATCGGCCCGGGGCACCCCACCAAGCTGGCTTGGTGGGGGCCTCGCCCGTCGGCTCCGTTGGAGCCTCCGGGAGGCGCAGAGCCGCGGTCAGGGGGCCCCACGAGGCCGGCCTCGTGGGGTCCCCGGTGAGACCCGGGCCTCCCGGGCGCGTGGCGAGGAGGCGTGAAGCCCGCGAGGGCAACCCCGTGAGGGGTGCTGCGTGAGTGCTATCGCTCACTCAGCGGCAACGGCCCGTGCCGGCCACGGCTGGACCACGAGGTCGGGCGGTCAACGCGTGCGGGCTGGCTTCTTGCTTTGCCAAAACCGGTGGGCGCGGGGCAGGAAGGGCCGGACGCCCCTCACCTGTCTCGCCACCCGGGCCGCCGCCAAGAAGCCTCCGGGAGGCGGTCGAGCTCTACCGCCTCCTCGCCGCCCATCGCCCCGACGCCTCCCGGCTCCAGCTCATCACCCTTCACGGGGAGGCGCATCCCCCTCGGGTTGAGAGGCAGGGAGGCGGGAGATGACAGGGTTCGGATGGGGCCCTCCGCGTCCGCGAGGCGCCATCGCCGGCACCGCGCCCGCTCGCAATCCGCCGGCCTCAGGTCCTCATCCTCGTCGGCGCCGGCTGGCTCACCTTGCAGGAAGGCTGGTGGCGGTTGCGGCGGCGACAGGATCGCACCGAGCTGGAGGTAATCTAAGGGCCGCGCCAAGCCGTCCCTCACAGCCGACTCGAGGCCGGCAGCGGTCAAGGCCCTGGGGCGTGGCCAAGTGGTAAGGCAGCGGACTTTGGATCCGCGACCGAAGGTTCGAATCCTTCCGCCCCAGCCATCTCGCGATCTCGGCCTTGGCAAGCTCCGTGAGGGTCGATCTCACGTCCGGACCGGGCCCCTCCGAGGGGCTCGAGCGCTCGCCGACTGGCTTGACGCCCTTCGTCCCGAGCTGTGCCGGTCGGCCGGTCTGGTCGCCAGGCGCTCCAGCCTTCGCTGACCGCGTGAAAGGGGGAAGTGGTCGTTCGGCTGTTGCGCTCCACCGCCCGGGGGAGCACGTGACGGCGGCTGGCCCGCGTGGGTGGCCAGGCCAACCGCCCGATCGATCGGCGCCGGCTGGGGGGCGAGGTGGAGAGCGGTTGATGGGTGCCCTCTCGGCTGACCTTGTGCCGCCTCCGTTCGATCGTGGCCAACGCGACCGTGGAGGCGGAGAGGCCCCCGGTCGGCTGGTCCGTCCTCCGCTTCTGAGTCCGCCGGGTGCGGGGCCCCGGGAGGATGGGGCCACCGGCCACCCCGCGAGCCCATCGCATGGTCGGTGGTGCGCGGTACCCTGCTTCGGGTGGCGAGCCGATCCATCCTGCTCCTGCACGGCGACGAGCCCTTCTTGATCGAGGACGAGGCCAGGCGGGCCCTTGCCCAATGGCGAGAGGGCCTGACGTCCGAGTTCGGCTACGAGTCGCTGGACCCGTCGGGGCTGACCCCGGCTCGTCTCCGCGAGGCGGTGCTGCAGGTGCCGTTCCTCGATCCCTACCGGGTGGTGACCGTGCGCGGGATCGCGGTGCGTGCAGCCGAGACCCTCGCCCGAGGCCTGTCGGAGGTACCGGAGAGCACCCGTCTTCTGCTGACCGTGGTGGGCCGGTTGCCCGCCACCAGCAAGCTCGTCAAGGCGGTGGCAGCGGCGGGCGGGACGAGCCGAACCTACCAGCGTCTGCGCGGTCGCGCCCTGAGTGAGTGGATCCGGACCCGGACCAAGGAGTATGGCTTGCCGCCGCTGGTGGCGGTGGCGCTCGAGCGAGCCGCCGGGGCGGACTTGGGGGTCATCGATGCTGAACTGCGCAAGCTCGCTGCCTACCGAGCCGGTGGGTACCCGCTCGACCAACGAGCAATCGAGGAGCTACTGGTGGTGGGGAGGCAGGAGGAGATCTACCGGCTGACCGACCATCTTCTTCCCCGTCCCGACGCTGAGGCCTGGCGGTTGCTCCAGAAGCTCCTCCAGTGCGAGAAGCCCACCACCATCGCATACGCGCTGGCTCGACACCTGGCGACGGTCCTTGAGGTGCAGGCCTATCGACGACGTGGGCTGACGCTGTCCGAGGTACAGTCGCGGATGCGGCAGCATGCCTACGTCGTGCAAAAAGCGTACGAGGCGGCTCAGACCGTCGACCAGCGCCAGCTCGAGGCTGGCCTGCGCGCTCTCCTGACCTACGAGTGGGAGGTCAAGTCAGGACAGATCGACCCCGTCCTGGGCCTGGAGGTGTTGCTCGCCCGTCTGTAACGCCGTCTTCGCGAGCTGGATCAGGCCGGCGAGGCGACCAGTGCCGGCGGGCTAGCGGCCAGCGGAGCCGGTCTCCTCGGCTCGACGGGCGGCGTTGAGGCGTCGCATCAGCCGAGCCTTGCGACGGGCGGCGTTGTTGCGATGGAGCACCCCCTTGGAGACGGCACGATCCAGGGCCGAGATCGCGATGACGGCCAGCTTCTCAAGGTCGTCAGCGTCCTGAGCAAGGCCACGCCGGAACTTGTTGACCTTGGTCTTGACGGCGGACCTGATCGACCGGTTGCGCATCGCGCGCTTGGCGCTGCGCCGAGCTTGTTTCTTCGCGGATGGCGTGTTAGGCAGCGACCGACCTCCGAGGGAGGGTGAAGCGATTGGGGTACAGCACGAGGCTAGGATTATAGGTCACATGCCCGAGTTCGAGCTCGACGGGAAACGTCCCCGGGTGCACCCCGATGCCTTCGTGGCTCCCAACGCCCTGCTCATCGGTGACGTCGAGGTCGGCCCCCGGGCCAGCGTGTGGTTCGGGGCCGTGATACGTGGGGATGTGGCCTCGATCGTCATCGGGGCCGGCAGCAACCTCCAGGACAATGCCGTGGTCCATTGTGCTCGAGGGCTGCCCACCGTGGTTGGCGATGGGGTCACGATCGGCCACGGCGCCTGCGTCGAGGGGTGCGTGATCGAGGACGGTGCGGTGGTGGGCACCGGGGCGGTGATGCTGCAGCGCTCGCGGCTTGGTGCCCGAGCCATGCTGGCGGCGGGCTCGGTGCTCACCGAAGGGGGGGAGGTCCCGGCGGGGCACCTCGCCGCCGGCGTGCCGGCGGTGGTGAGAAAGCAGCTCTCGGGTGCCTCCGAGCGCTGGGTCGAGCAGACCGCCGCTCATTATCAGGATCTCGCGCATCGCTATCGGATGGGCCTGCGTCCGGCCGATTGAGCGCAGGCGAGCGTCTTGGTCACCCTACGGTCCCTCGCCATCCCCGCCCATGCCAAGCTCAACCTTTGGCTGAAGGTGGTGGGTCGCCGTCCCGACGGATATCACGAGGTGGACACCTTAATGCAGGCCATCTCCCTCCACGACCTCCTGATCGTCGAGCGGGCCTCGAGTACCGATCTTGAAGGCGGGGTCAGGGGAGCCGACGACCTGGTGTTGCAGGCTCAGCGAGCGCTGGAGTCGGCGGTGGGTCGCCCCCTGCCGGCGCGCTTCCGCCTCGTCAAGCGCATCCCTGTCGGCGCCGGGTTGGGGGGCGGCAGCTCCGATGCAGCCGCCGCCCTGCGCGCGCTTCGGCGGCTCTACGAGCTCGACTGCGACCTCACCCCGGTGGCGGTCGCCGTGGGGGCCGACGTCAAGTTCTTCTTGAGCGGGGGGGCGATGGTGGCGCAAGGGCGCGGTGACCAGCTGCTCCCAGCCCGTCCCTCGGGCGAGTGGTATGCGCTCGCCTGGCCTGGGTTCGAGGTCTCCACCGCCCGGGTTTACGCCGCCTGGGACCGGGTCGGAGGGGAGGGCGACAACCATCTCGCCCGTGCCGCGCTCACCATCGAGCCGCGCTTGGCGGGGTTCGTGGCCATGCTCGGGGATGGCTGGCGGATGACCGGCAGCGGCTCCACCTTCTTCCGGGCCTTCCCGGAGCGGGCCGAGGCCGAGCGGGCGATCGCCTCCCTCCGCGGGTGCTGGGCCACGGTTGCCCGGCCGATAGGGGCGTGGGGAGCGATCTGATGCGGCGGACGATCGCGGTCCTGGCCGGCAAGGCCACCCGTACGCTGTCCAGGGCGAGTGGTCGTGGCGGGGGGACCACCTTCCCCGGGGATGTGGCCAGGGCCATCGACCCCAACGTCCTGCGCCGTCTGGCCGGCGATCTACGCCAGGGCGCCGTGCTGATCACCGGCACCAACGGCAAGACGACGACCGCCCGTCTGGTCGCAAGCCTGCTCGAGGGGCTCCCGGCGCGGGTGGTGGCGAACCGCACCGGCTCGAACCTCATCTACGGGGCCACCGCGGCCGTGGTCGCCGACGCCGGCCTTGATGGTCGGTTGCGCGCCGACTGGGGGGTGTTCGAGATCGACGAGGCTACCCTCCCGGCTGCGGTCGAGGAGATCCGCCCACGCGTGGTGCTGGTCGGCAACCTCTTCCGTGACCAGCTCGATCGCTACGGCGAGCTGGAGAGCCTGGCCCGGCGCATCCACGCCGCCCTGGACCGCTTGCCCGGGTCGGGGAGGGCGGTGCTCAACGCGGACGACCCTCGGGTGGGGGAGATCGGGCTGGCCTTGGCCACCCCGCCCGTCTGGTACGGGTTGGACGACCCCCGGGTGGCGCTGCCGGAGCTGCCTCACGCTGCCGACGCCCGGACCTGCCCCCACTGCGGATCCGCGCTTGACTTCGCAACCGTCTACCTCGGTCACGACGGCGTCTACGCTTGCCCCAACGGCGACTTCGCACGTCCCACCCCGGACATCGTGGGCAGGGAGGTCGAGCTGGAGGGTCTCGAGTGGGTGCGGTTGACCGTGGCCGATGTCCGGCTCGAGCTGCCGCTGGGTGGGGTCTACAACGCCTACAACCTGCTCGCCGCCTTCGCCGTCGGCGTCACGCTCGGGTTGCAGCCGAGCTACGTGGCCGAGCGCCTGCGCACGGTGAGCGCAGCCTTCGGCCGGCAGGAGCGGGTCGAGCTGGAGGGCCGGCGGTGCACCATCATGCTGGCCAAGAACCCGACCGGCTTCAACGAGAACCTGCGCGAGGCGGAGCGGGTGGACGGTCGCCACTTCCTGATCGCTCTCAACGATCGGGTGGCGGACGGCCGCGACGTCTCCTGGATCTGGGACGTGGACTTCGAGCTGCTGGCGCGGCGCGCCCAGGTGGTGGTCCCGGCCGGCGTGCGTGCCCACGACATGGCGCTGCGGCTCAAGTATGCCGAGGTCCCGGCCGTGGCCCCCGAGCCCGACCTCGAGCGAGCCCTGGGGAGGCTGCTGGAGCTGACGCCGCGGGGGGCGGACGCCTACCTCCTCTGCACGTACACGGCCATGCTCGACCTGCGGGCCCTCCTGGTGCGCCGGGGCTGGCTGCGGCCATACTGGGCGACGTGAGTCGCGGCACGGACACGCTGACCATCGGCTGGCTGTACCCGGATCTCATGAACATCTACGGGGACCGGGGCAACGTGCTCACCCTCTACCAGCGGGCGCGCTGGCGGGGGCTGACGGTCGACGTCCTCGAGCTGGGCAAGGGGGAGACCAGGGGCATGGAGCGCGTCGACCTCTTCTTCTTCGGGGGGGGCCAGGACCGCGAACAGGGCTTGGTCTACGAGGATCTCGTCGAGCACAAAGCCGAACTCCTGGCCCGGGCCATCGCCGGGGGGGCGGCGGTGCTGGCCGTGTGCGGCGGCTACCAGTTGCTCGGTCACTACTACCAGACGGCCGAGGGCGAGCGATACCCGGGCGTTGGCCTGCTCGACGTGATCACCGAGGCCGGGGACCGCCGCTGCATCGGCGACGTGGTGGTCGAGGCCAATCCCGCCTTGGGACTCGATCCGCCGACCCTGGTTGGCTTCGAGAACCACAGCGGACGGACCTTCCTGGGGGAGGGCGTGCAACCGCTGGGGTCGGTGCGGTGGGGCTCTGGCAACAATGGGGCTGACGGCACCGAGGGCGCGGTGGCCGGGAACCTGTTCGGGACCTACCTGCACGGCAGCCTTTTGCCCAAGAACCCGCACCTTGCCGATCTCGTCATCGCCAGAGCCCTCGGCCGGGGGCTGGAGCCGTTGGACGACCAGCTGGAGCTGGCCGCTCACCGCCGGATCCTGGAGCGCGAGTCGCAGCGGCGGTGACCAGCTCGGCGTCTGGCTCACGGACCGCGAGCCTGCCGGGGGAGGATCGCCTGGTCAGCGGCTCCCGAGGGCCCTCGTCTGCCGATGTCAATCGTCGCCGGGTGCGACGCTCTTTCGAGCCACTGGCGCCGGCCCCGGCCGGGCCGAGCACCTCCCGTAGGGCATGGTCCGTCCGAGCGGCGTGACATGCATCTCGAGCCCGAGGGCTGGGCCTCGGGTCGCATGTGGTGGGCATGCCTGCGGGAGGACCGACCATCCAGGGGTCGAGGCCGCTCGGCGACGGGGCCGGCGCCTGCTGAGCTCCAGGCGATGCCCCCGACCCGGGGCGTGGCCAAGCCGATCCTGACCAGCGCGCCCCCCAGGAACGTATAATCCCCACGTCCCAGCTATTGAGTGACCGACCACTCTCGGCCGTCATCCTAGCTGCCGGTCTTGGCACCCGCATGCGGTCCCGGGTCCCCAAGGTGCTGCACCAGGTGGCGGGGGAGGCCATGATCGACTTGGTGCTGAGCGCCTGCCGGGAGGCGGGGGTGAGTGACGTCCTCGTTGTCGTCGCTCCCGGTCAGCGAGCGGTGATCGACCACCTCAGCGGCTCCTGTGACCTCGTCTTCCAGCCCCAGCCGCTGGGCACCGGCCACGCGGTGGCGCAGGTCCCGCCCCAGCGCTTGGCCGGGGATGTGATCGTCCTCAATGGGGACATGCCGTTGCTACGGCCGGAGACCATCCTTCGGGTCCTTCAGGCGTATCGCCAGGCTGGCGTCCCTGCTGCCCTGGCCAGCGTTGAGGATCCTGCCCGACGCGATGGCCGGGTGCTCCGGCGGCCCGACGGCAGCCTCGACCGGGTTGTCGAGCACCGCGACGCCAGCCCGGAGGTGAGGGCAGCGTCGGAGATCAACGTGGGCTTGTACTGCTTCGACGGCCCCCGTCTGGTGGACGCCCTGGCCCGGCTCCAGCCCGATCGTGAGACGGGCGAGTACTACCTCCCGGACGTGTTCCGCCATCTGCGCCCCGCCCATGTGGTTCGCCTTGAGGACGCCGAGGAGGCGCTGGGGGTCAACGATCGGGTCGAGCTGGCCCGAGCTGAGCGGGCCCTGAGGGCTCGGATCCTCGAGGGCCTCATGCGCGCTGGGGTGACGGTGGTCGACCCGGCCACCACCTTCGTCGACATCGGGGTGCGCGTGGGCGTCGACACCGTGCTGGAGCCGTTCACCATCCTCCGAGGCCACACGACGATCGGCGAGGGGTGTCGGATCGGGCCCTTCACCGAGATCCGCGACTCGACCGTGGGGGACGGCGCCCGGATCGAGCACTCGTGGTTGGAGGGGGTCGAGTTCGGCTCCGGCTCCGATTGCGGGCCCTTCTGCAAGCTACGACCGGGTACCCGGATCGCTGACGGGGTCCACATCGGCAGCTTCGCCGAGCTGGTCCGCAGCCAGGTCGGGCGTGGGGCCCGGGTCCCCCACGTCTCTTACCTGGGGGACGCCACCGTGGGTGAGAACGTGAACGTAGGGGCGGGCACCATCACCGCCAACTACGATGGGTCGAAGAAGAACCCCACGGTGATCGAGGACGATGCCTTCATCGGGGTGGACACGATGTTGCGAGCTCCGGTTCGCATCGGGCGCGGCGCCAAGACCGGCGCTGGCGCCGTCGTAACCCGAGACGTCCCTGCGGGGGCCGTGGCCGTGGGCATGCCGGCGCGGGCCATCCGACGGCAGCCCGAGGCCAGGGATGCGTTGCCCGGATGATCGGACGACCGTTGCCCGCGGTAGAGCTGGCCGAGGTGGCGAGCCCGCCTTGGGGTGACCTGAAGCTCCTCGCCGGGACGGCCAACCCCGAGCTCGCCTGGCTGATCTCGCAGGAGATCGGGGTTCCCTTGACCGACCCTCGGGTGCGGCGGTTCGCGGACGGCGAGATCGACGTCAAGATCCAGGACTCGATGCGGGGGCATGACGTGTTCGTGATCCAGCCCACCTGCCACCCGGTCAACGAGAGCCTGATGGAGCTCTTCATCCTCCTGGACGCCCTGCGCCGGGCCTCGGCCGCCCGGATCACGGCCGTGATCCCGTACTTCGGCTACGCCCGCAAGGAGCGGAAGTCCCAGCCCAGGGAGCCCATCAGCGCCAAGCTGATGGCCAACTTCATCACCCTCGCCGGAGCCAACCGGGTCCTGCTCATGGACCTCCACACCGAGGCCATCGAGGGGTTCTTCGACGTCCCCACCGATCACCTCACTGCCCACAAGATCCTCGCCCATCACATCCAGAGCCGATCGCTTGGACGCTGCGCCGTGGTCGCCCCGGACGCGGGTGGGGCCAAGCGAGCGGAGAACATGGCCAAGCTGCTGAAGGCCCCGCTGGTCTTCGTCTACAAGCGCCGCCCCCGTGATGACGCGGCTGAGATCCTGGACATGGCTGGCGACGTGGAGGGCCGTGATTGCGTGGTGGTGGACGACATGGTGACGACCGGGGGGACGGTGGTCCAGGTGGCGAACGCCCTGCGGGAGCACGGCGCCAGCCGGGTCATCATCGCTGCCACCCACCCGGTCTTCACCCCCGGTGCGGTGGAGCGCCTCCGTCAAGCGCCGATCGACGAGGTGGTGGTCACGAACTCGATCCCGGTCCCGCCTGAGAAGCAGGGGCCACCGGTGACCGTGCTCAGCGTCGCTCCGCTGCTCGCCGAGGCGATCGTGCGGGTGCATGAGAACCGCAGCGTGAGCGAGCTCTTCCGCTAGCTGGCGCGGGGATCCCGACCATGGACGCGCAGGCGTGGGGCGAGGTCATCATCCTCGTCGCCAGCGTGCTGGTGGCCGCGTCCGCGTCGGCGACCGAGACGGCCATGACCTCGGTCGGGAGGCTGCGCGTCCGGCACCTAGCCGAGGAGGGGAGCCGCGCCGCCGCCGTCCTGGAGCGGCTCCATCGGGACCCGAACCGCTTCCTCTCCGCGGTGCTGGTGGTCAACACTGTGGCCCTGATCCTGGCCTCCTTCGCCGCCACTCTCCTCAGCCTGCGCCTGTTGCCGCCGGGGGTCGGCTTCTGGGGGGATCTCGTGGTCTCGCTGGTCCTGTCGGTCCTCCTGCTCATCTTCGCCGAGGTCACCCCCAAGACCCTGGCCATCCGCAACGCGGAGCGCCTGGCGTTGCTCACCGCCGGGCCGGTCGATGCCCTGGCCCGGGTCCTCCGCCCGGTCCTGTGGTTCATCACCCTCGTGTCCCGGGCGATCACGGGTGGCCGTGCCGCCCGCGCCCCCTACGTCACCGAGGAGGAGCTGATGACGCTTCTCCACGTCTCCGAGGAGCAGGGGGTGATCGAGGAGGAGGAGCGCGAGATGATCCACGGGATCATCCAGATCGGGGACAAGTCGGTACGTGAGGTGATGGTGCCGCGTACCGACATCCAAGCCATCCCCCGAGGGGCGTCCTTGGAGGAGATCATCCAGGTCTACCGGCGCTACCGGCACACGAGGATGCCGGTCTACGAGGGGGACCTGGACCACATCGTCGGGTTGCTCCACATCAAGGACCTTCTGCTGCCCCTGGCTCAAGGCGCACGTGACTTCGAGCTGACCCAGGTGATGCGGCCGATCCGCTACACGCCCGAGTCGAAGAAGGTCGACGAGCTCCTCCACCTCATGCAGACCGAGAAGGTCCACATGATGATCGTGATGGACGAGTACGGGGGGACGGCGGGCCTGGTCACGCTCGAGGACTTGCTCGAGGAGATCGTCGGGGAGATCCGCGACGAGTACGACGTCGAGGAGGAGCCGGTCCAGATCCTGAGCGACCGCGAGGCGGTGGTGGACGCCCGCTACCCCATGGCCGAGCTGAACCAGCGGCTCGAGCTAGGCGTGGAGGCCAGTGAGGACTACGACTCGGTCGGTGGCTTCGTCTACGCCACCCTGGGCGAGGTCCCCGAGGCGGGCGATAGCTTCCGCAGCGGAGAGGTGCAGTGGACGGTGGAGCGGGTGGAGGGCCGTCGGATCACGAAGGTCCGTCTCCGCTCCGAGCGTCCCTGGCCGCAGGCGGTGCTCCAGGAGGTGGGCCTGGCCCCGCCCGAGGTCCAGGCCCCGGGCCCTGAGCAGAGCCGGGCGACAAGGGGGCGCGAGGACGGCCGCTAGCTACCGCGACACGGCGGTGGTCCTGCGTAAGGTGGACTATGGCGAGGCGGACCGGATCTTCACCTTGCTGACCCGGCAGCACGGGAAGGTTGGGGCCATCGCCAAGGGCATCCGGCGCTCGCCCCGTTCCCTTGCCGCGACCTTGGAGTTGTTCAGCACGGTCGACGTGCAGCTCGCCCGAGGGCGAAACCTGGACGTCGTCCTGCAGGCGGTTCGATTGCCGGGGCCACGGGTGACGGCCGACCTGGAGCGGACCGCCCATGCCGCCCTGATCACGGAGCTCGCTGACCACGTGACCGAGGAGCGCCATCCCCTAGATGGCATCTACGAGCTGACGGTGAGAGGCTTGGAGGAGGTGGCCCAGGAGCCGGAGCCCCGGCGCGCCACCGCCTACTTCATGATGGCCGCCCTCGACCTCCTGGGGTACGCGCCCGAGCTCACCCACTGCGTGGCCTGCCACCAGCCCCTGCCCGAGGCCCCGGCCGCCTTCTCGCCACCGGCGGGCGGGGTGGTCTGCGCGACCTGCATGCCGCCCGGTGCCCCTGTCCTCCCGGTCCGAGCGCTCAAGGTCCTCCGGGTGATGGCTTCGGGTAGCATCGGACTCTACCGCCGACTGCGCCTCGAGCCTCCGCTGCTCGCCGAGGTGGAGAACGTGCTCGAGGCCCAACTCGAATACCATCTCGACCGCCGGCTCAAGTCGCTGCGCATCCTGCGCCAGATGAGGTCCTGCGAATGATCGTCGAACGCGAGAACGTCATGGAGAAGGTCACGGCGCTCTGCAAGCGTCGGGGGTTCGTGTACCCATCGAGCGAGATCTACGGTGGGCTAAACGCGATCTACGACTACGGACCCTACGGCGTGGCGCTGCGGCGCAACATCCGCAACCTTTGGTGGCGCCACCTGGTCGAGCTTCGGGACGACGTGGTGGGCCTGGAGTCGGCGATCATCATGCACCCTCGGGTCTGGCTGGCGTCCGGCCACCTCGAGAACTTTGTCGACCCGCTGGTCGAGTGCCGCGGCGAGTGCCGGCAGCGGTTCCGCGCCGATCATCTCGAGGATCCCAGCCGGTGCCCAACGTGCGGCGGCCCGTTGAGCGAGCCGCGGCGCTTCAACATGATGTTCAAGACCCACGTCGGCCCGGTCGAGGACACCGCCTCAGAGGTCTACCTGCGGCCCGAGACCGCCCAAGGCATGTTCGTCGACTTCAAGAGCGTCCTGAACTCGATGCGGGTGCGGGTGCCGTTCGGGGTCGCGCAACAGGGCCGGAGCTTTCGCAACGAGATCTCGCCGGGCAACTTCATCTTCCGGCTTCGCGAGTTCGAGCAGATGGAGATGGAGTACTTCGTCAGGCCGGGCGATGACGAGCGCTGGCACCGGTACTGGATCGAGGAGCGAATGGGGTGGTACGTGAAGGTGCTGGGCATCCGGCGCGAGCACCTCCGTCTGCGCGAGCACGGCCCCGAGGAGAAGGCGCACTACGCCAAGGCATCGACCGACGTGGAGTACCGGTTCCCCTTCGGCTGGGGTGAGCTGGAGGGGATCGCCAACCGGACCGACTACGACCTCCGGCGTCACCAGGAGTTCTCGAAGGAGGACCTCACCTACCTGGACCCGGAGACGGGTGAACGCTACCTGCCCTATGTCATCGAGCCGGCGGCCGGTGTGGATCGGATCATGGTCACCCTCCTGGTCGAGGCCTACGACGAGGAGGAGGTCCGGGGAGAGACCCGAGTGCTGCTGCGGTTCCACCGCAACGTCGCCCCGGTCCAGGTGGCCGTGGTCCCCCTCTCCAAGAAGGAGGAGCTGATCCACGTGGCGCGAAAGGTTCAGGCTCTCCTGCGACCATACTTCCGCGTGGAGTACGACCAGACCGGCGGCCACATCGGTCGCCGCTACCGCCGCCAGGACGAGATCGGCACGCCGTTTTGTGTGACCATCGACTTCGAGACCCTGGCCGACCACGCCGTCACCATCCGGGAGCGAGACTCCATGGCCCAGGAGCGCGTCCCGATCGCGGGCCTCGTCGAACGCCTCCAGGAGCGGTTCGAGGAGGAAGCGGGGGCCGGTATGTGAGGGCGTGACCCCGAGGGGCCACCGCACCGACGTGGCCCACGGCCCCGCGCCGTCCCCACGCCGCCGCGCTGCCCCTCGGGGCCGCGGCCCATCCTCCGGTTGGCATCCGTCTCGGCCAGGTCACGAGCCGGGATCGCGTGAGCCTCCGAGCCGGGAGGGAGGCGACCGATCTCGCCGCTGCGCTTGTTCTCACCTCAGGGGCAAACTGTAGAGCCATGTCGACCGCAACCGAGACGAAGTGGGTGTATCTCTTCAGCGAGGGGTCGAAAGACATGCGCGACCTCCTCGGCGGCAAGGGCGCAGGTGTCGCCGAGATGACGCAAGCGGGGATGCCGGTCCCGCCTGGTTTCACCATCACGACCGAGGCCTGCCGTGAGTACTACCGCCTGGGACGTCGCCTCCCCGATGGCCTCTGGGAGCAGGTCGAGCGCGCCCTGGCCAAGCTGGAGGAGCAGACCGGCAAGCGCCTCGGTGACGAGGCCAACCCTCTGCTGGTCAGCGTTCGCTCCGGAGCCAAGATCTCGATGCCGGGCATGATGGACACGGTCCTCAACCTGGGCCTGAACCCCCGGACGCTGGAGGGCCTGAGAGAGCAGACCGGCGACGAGCGTTTCGCCCTCGACGCCTATCGACGCTTCATCCAAATGTTCGGAAAGATCGTCGACAACGTCGACGGGGACCTCTTCGAGGAGGCGCTCACCGAGGCCAAGCGGCGGGCCGGTGTCAAGACCGATCCCGAGCTCCAGCCCGAGCATCTGCGTGAGCTGGTGGCGAAGTTCCTCGCCATCTACCGGGAGCAGACGGGGAGGGACTTCCCGGAGGACCCTCGCCAGCAGCTCAGGGCCGCGATCGAGGCGGTCTTTGCCTCCTGGAACACCGAGCGGGCCATCGCCTACCGACGGGTCGAGAAGATCCCGGACGACCTGGGGACCGCGGTCAACGTCCAGATGATGGCCTTCGGCAACATGGGCGACGATTCCGGGACGGGGGTCGCCTTCACCCGTAACCCGATCACCGGGGAGAAGGAGCTGTACGGCGACTACCTTCCCAATGCCCAGGGTGAGGACGTCGTGGCCGGGATCCGCGCCACCCTTCCCATCTCTGCCCTCCGCGAGCACCTGCCCGACGTCTACCGGCAGTTCCAGGAGTACGCCGAGAAGCTCGAGCGTCACTACCGCGACGTCCAGGACCTTGAGTTCACGGTTGAGCGGGGCCGTCTGTACATGCTCCAGACGCGTAGCGCCAAGCGGACCGGTGAGGCCGCGGTCAACATCGCCGTGGACATGGTCGAGGAGGGGCTGATCACGAAGGAGGAGGCTGTGGCCCGGGTTGAGCCGCGGCAGCTCGAGCAGCTCATCCACCCCCGCGTCGACCCCGAGGCCCGAGTGGAGCCCATCGGCCGAGGTGTGCCCGCCTCTCCCGGCGCTGCCACCGGCCAGGCGGTGTTCGATGCCGACACGGCCGAGGCCTGGGGCAAGCAGGGCCGCGACGTCATCCTGGTGCGGGTCGAGACCAACCCCAACGACGTGCACGGGATGATCGAGGCGCGCGGCATCCTGACCTCCACCGGGGGCACGGCCAGCCACGCCGCCCTGGTCGCACGGGGGATGGGACGGCCCTGCATCGTGGGCGCCAGCGAGATCAACGTCGACCTCAAGGCCCGCCGGCTCTCGGCCAACGGGGTGGTGGTGCGCGAGGGCGAGGAGATCACCATCGACGGCACCACCGGCAGCGTCTACCTGGGCCGGGTCCCGATGATCGAACCCAAGCCCACGGGCAAGCTCCAGACCCTGCTCGCCTGGGCCGACGGGATCCGCCGCCTCGAGGTCTGGGCCAACGCCGACTACCCCCGGGACGCGGAGAAGGCGCGGGAGAACGGCGCCCAGGGCATCGGGCTCTGCCGGACCGAGCACATGTTCATGGAGGAGGACCGGCTGCCCATCGTGCGGGCCATGATCATGGCCGCCACCACCGAGGAGCGGGAGCGGCATCTGGCGCGCCTGCTGCCCATCCAGCGCGAGGACTTCCGCGGCATCCTCCGGG
>DATGLL010000090.1:0-2480 GCA_035294145.1 Candidatus Dormiibacterota bacterium
ACCCGAAGCTGCGGCAGCCGAAGGTCTGACCCCGCTCGAGTACATGCGCCGCTACGGGGCTTTCGAGATCACCCGCGGCCAGGGTCCGCTCTACGCCTCGGAGGTACCCCCCGAGGAGCTGGAAGACGTGGAGGTCTCCGAAACGGGCAGGGTTTACACCTCCAAGCCCAAGCCTCCGTCCACCAACATCGTCCCGACCGGTGATCCCCCCGCAGAGGGTGGGCGCCGCCCCGTTGGGGTGATGGTCGGCGGAAAGGTCAGGCGGGGCTTCCCCACCCCCTCAGGGCTGCTCGAGTTCTACTCCACGACCTTGGCCTCCTGGGGTTGGCCGGAGCACGCCATACCGGGCTACATCAGGTCCCACGTCCACCCCGCCAACCTGGCTCCCGATCAGATGGTGCTTCTGTCCACGTTCCGCCTGCCCACCCAGATCCACACCCGCTCGGCCAACAGCAAGTGGCTCGACGAGCTCTCCCACACCAACCCTGTTTGGGTCCATCCCTCTGACGCCAAGCGAATCGGCATTGCCCGGACCGGGGACCTGATCAGGGTTACCACCGAGATCGGCTACTTCGTGGCGAAATCCTGGATCACCGAGGGCATACGCCCGGGCGTGGTGGCCTGTAGCCACCACATGGGCCGGTGGAAGCTGCTCGGGCACGAGTCGGTCCGCTCCGGCGGGTTGATGGCGACGGTGGAGCTGAAGCACGAAGAAGGCGGCTGGTCGCTGCACGCCAAGGATCGGGTCAAGCCATACACCTCGTCGGATCCGGATACGGCGAGGATTTGGTGGTCGGACACCGGTGTCCACCAGAACCTCACCTTCCCGGTCCACCCAGACCCCATCTCGGGGATGCACTGCTGGCACCAGGCGGTGAGAGTGGTCCCGGCCGAATCAGGTGACACCCATGGGGACATATTCGTCGACACCTTGAAGGCGCGAGAGGTGTACCAGCGGTGGCTGGAGATGACCCGGCCGGCCGGCGCTCACTCGCCGGACCGGACGCGCCGGCCTCGATGGCTGATGCGACCTTTGAGGCCGGCCGCCGAAGCGTTCGCCCTTCCCCAGAGCAGCTCGTGACCGCCTCGGTGGAGGCGGCAGGACCGTGCTCGGTCCACTCGTCGGCTCCCCGCTGGGAGCTGCTGCGGGCCCTCGGGTCGCTCAGCGAGATCGGGCCGCCCTCCAGTCGACCGGTGAGCGCGGCCCTGGGGCTGGAAGAATGGTCTCCGGCTGAGCACACTCGCCTGTTCGTCCTCGACTTGCCTCCCTATTCGTCCATCTATCTGGGTCCCGAAGGAAAGCTGGGTGGCGAAGGGGCCGACCGGGTGGCCGGCTTCTGGCGGGCGCTCGGCTTGGAGGTGCCCGTCGGTTCCGATCACCTCGCCTGCCTGCTCTCGCTCTATGCCGAGCTCGGCCACGCTGCGCAGACCTCTCGACGACCCGAGACCCGCCGGCGCTTGGACCACGCCCGGACAGCCCTCCTCGGGGAGCATCTTCTGCCCTGGCTGCCGAGCTATCTGACTGCCGCCGCTTGCTACCAGGCCGGGTCTCGCTGGGCGAGGCTCACCCTGAGCGCCTTCGAGCAAGAGGTCGAGCTCACCAGCTTGCCCTTCGAGATGCTTCCTGCTGCCCTCCGCGACGCTGGGCCCCCTATCGACGAGTCGATCGGCTACGGCGAGCTCCTGGACGCCCTGACCGCTCCGGTGAGAGTCGGCTTCATCCTCACCGCTTCGGACCTCGAGCACGCTGGCCGAGAGACCGGGGTGGGAGTCCGCCGGGGCGAGCGGCGTTTCACGCTCGATGCCATGCTCGGACAGGATCCCGCCGGGGTGTTGTCATGGCTCGCCCGGCACGCTCGCCGCTGGGCTTGCCTTCATGCGGAGTGCTCCAGCGGGTCCGCTGCCCGCTGGTGGCAGGAGCGCGCCGGCGCCACCGCTTCAGTCCTGGACCGCCTGGGACGCGCTGTCCCCCGCGGCTCAGCGGATCTCGACAGGCGCCAAGTGATCGGCGAGCAGGGCGACGGCCCCTTGCAGTAGATGCGCGGCCGAACCGCGGCAACCCTCCGCTGCCCAACGGGAACAAGCGGCTCGGCTGGTCGTGTCTGACAATGTTCTGCGCCCTCAACGGGCACTACCTGCACACCAGCGCCGAAGACGCCGTCCAACAGATCTTCGCCGCCGCCTCCAGAGAGGTCGACGAGGCAGCCACGGCTGAATGGATCGCTGCCCGCCTCCGAGCTTGACCTTGGCGGGCAACGCCTGCCGCTCTGCGCTCGCGCGAGTGGCAGGCGGCAATCATCTGCCCACGCGGATCGCCGATGCAGCTCGGGTCTGGTGAAGATGGGGAGATCCTGGTACGCCGATATTCGGCGCTCCTTGTCTTACATATCGTGATACACTGTGGCTGTGGCCAGAGCAATCTCGGTACGGCTTGACGACGAAGCCGACAAAGCCTTACGGACGCTGGAATCCACCGGTCT
>DATGLL010000091.1:0-40954 GCA_035294145.1 Candidatus Dormiibacterota bacterium
CTTCGGGCTGCCCGGCGTCGACACCACCCTGCCCATCTTGCTCGACGCGGCCCACGCCGGCCGGATCGCCTACGAGCGGGTGGTCGAGGTGTACGCTGAAGCGCCGGCCCGGATCTACGGGATGTTCCCCAAGAAGGGCGGGCTGCGACCAGGAGCTGACGCCGACCTGGTCCTGGTGGATCCGGCCTATCGCTGGCGGGTGGAGGCCTCGGACCTGCGCTCCAAAGCGGGATGGTCGCCCTTCGAGGGGAGGGTCCTGCGCGGTCGCGCCGTCAGAACCTATCTTCGAGGCCGTCTGGCGGCCGAAGAGGGTCGGGTACTGGCCGAGCCGGGGAGCGGCCGCTTCCTGCCTGGGGCCGGCGCCGGGCACGTCGAGGTCGACGAGGAGCACGAAGAGGAGGTTCGCTCATGACCCTGGGTTGGGGGATCATCGGCATCGGGAACATCGCCAACCGGGCCATTGCCCCGCACGTGCAGGAGCTCGCCGAGAGCGAGCTGGTGGCCGTGGTCAGCCGGGACCAGGGGCGGGCGGAGGAGTTCGCCGCCCGTCACGGAGCCCGCTGCGCGTACACACGCTACGAAGACATGCTGGCCAACCCTGACGTCCAGGTCGTGGCCATCACCACCCCCAACGCCCTGCATCCGGAGCAGGCGATCGCGGCGGCGAAGGCCGGCAAGCACGTGCTCTGCGACAAGCCCCTGGCGCTGACCGCGGCCGACGCGCAGCGGGTCGTCGAGGCCTGCCGGGAGGCGGGGGTCAAGCTGGGCATCAACTTCCAGACCCGGCATCATGCCTGCTTCCAGCGTGCCCGCCGCCTGATCGCGGAGGGGGCGTTGGGGGAGGTGCTCCTGGTCCAGGTGGAGGTGAGCGCCGGGGCCTCTCCGCTGCGGGGCTGGCGCACGGACCCGTCGCTGGCGGGGGTGGGCACGATCAACAACATCGGGGTGCATGCCTACGACCTGCTGCGCTACCTGCTCGGCGCCGAGGTCAGCGAGGTGGTCACGTTGACCGACGTCGGGCGGAGGGATGAGCTGGAGACGATGGCGCTGGCCCTCTTCCGCTTCGCCAACGGGACCATGGCCTACGTGAACGCCAACCAGACCACCCCCAACTTCCAGCCCGACATCGACATCTATGGGAGCCGGGGCAGGATCGTGGGGCATGGCGTCACTCGGCCCTGGCGTGAGGGGGAGATGCGGGTTCTGACCGAGGCCGGCGAGGAGGTGACCCAGGAGAGCACGCACGACTGCTACCGGCGGCTGATCGACGACTTCAACCATGCGGTGCTGGAGGGGCGGGAGCCGCTGGCGACCGGGCTGGATGGGCTGCGCAGCGTGCAGCTCACCGAGGCCATGGCCCGCTCGGCACGGGAGGGGCGCGTGATCGCGCTCTGAGCCCAAGCCGCCCGGCCGCATCCGGGGCCAGGCCGGGATGCGGTGGGCCCCCTTGCGGCCGGGCGCCATGCCGGCCCTTCGAGAGCGCCTCTGGCTCACGCCCCGCCTGAAGCCGGCGCCGCGGGAGGGATGGGGGTGGCCAGCTCCTCCATCAAGAGCACGACCCCCTTGACCTCCCCTTCCACCGTCACCAGAGGGCTTGCGGTAACCCGACACTGGATGCGCTTCCCCCGCCGGGTGGTCGCCTCCACCACCTGGTCGTGCCGCTCGCCCTCGCGGTCGAGGCTGGACTCAATCAGCGGCCGAAGCTGGGAGACGGGGAGGCCGAACTCGAGCGCGTAGAAGGAGCGACCGATCACCTCGGTGTCCCTCAACCCCCAGAGGTCCTCCGCCCGCTGATTCCAGAGGTTGACCCGCATCGACTCGTCCAGCACCGCCACGCCCATCTGCAGGCTGGTGAGGATGGACTGCATGAAGAAGTTGACGCGGTCCAGCTCGTCGGTACGGGACCTGAGGTCGGCGTTCAGGGCCTGGAGCTCGCTGTTGGTCGACTCCAGCTCCTCGTTCATGGTCTCCAGCTCCTCGTTGCTGGATTGGAGCTCCTCGTTGGTGGTCTCCAGCTCCTCGACCGTCGATTGCAGCTCCTCCGTGCTGGACTGGAGCTCCTCGTGGGCGGTCTCGACCTCCTGACGGGTCCGCTCCAGCTCGAGCCGCAGCCGCTGGTGGGGGGTGATGTCGACGAAGAGGACGCTGAACCCGAGCATGGTGTCCTCGTCGTCGGTCACCGGGGTGATCTGGACATCGAGGTAGCGGAGGCTCCCGTCGTCCGCGTCGTGGGTGACGTTGCTGATCACCACCGTCCGCTGCTCCCGCTCCGCCCGCTCCAGCTGCGAGCGGAGCTCGAGCGGCCGGTAGGAGACCTGCAGGTCCTGCAGGGGCTTGCCCACGTCTCGCAGGCTCAGGTTGAACAGCGTGCGGGCGGCCCGGTTGGCCATGGCCAAGGTCCCGTTGGCGTCGAGCAGGAAGTGGGCCACGGGGGAGAGCTCCCAGGCAGCGTCCCGGAGCCGCACCCGCCGGGAGAGCACGACCGACCGCTCGCGGCCGCTGGGCTGGGCGGGCAGGAGACGCTCGATGCGCTGGAACTGGGGGACCTTCTTGAAGAGGCGCTGCCTGAGGTCCATGGGGCGGAACAGGTTGCCGTGGGTGAGCAGCATCTCCGCCCGCCCCAGGAACAGGTAGCCGTCGTCGCTGAGGGCGTAGTGGAAGCGGGCCAGGACGCGCTCCTGGGCCTCAGCGGTGAAGTACATCAGCGTGTTGCGGCAGGAGAGGAGGTCGAGCCGGGAGATAGGGGCGTCCTGGAGCAGGTCGTGGCGCCCGAAGATAAGCGGTCGCCGCAGGCTGGCGCGGAAGACGTAGCGGCTTCCTTGACGCTCGAAGTACTTCTCCCGAAGCTCCTCCGGGACCGGCTCCAGCTCGGTCTGGGTGTAGCCTTGACGGGCTCGGACCAGGGCGTCCTCGTCGACGTCGGTGGAGTAGATCTTCACCCGCTTCAGGAAGCGGTCGATCCCCAGCGTCTCGGCGAAGACCATGGCCAGCGAGTAGGCCTCCTGCCCGGCCGCGCATCCCGCGCACCAGATGCGGATGGGCACGTGCTCGGGCTTGGAGGCGATGATCGCGGGCACGACCTGGTCTCGGAGGTAGTCCCAGGCAGGGGGGTCGCGGAAGAACGAGCTGACGTTGATCAGGATGGTGTCGAACAGGTGCGCGAACTCCTCCGGGTGTACCTGGAGGTAGTCGACGTAGTCGACGAAGGATGTCGCCCCCACCAGCTTCATCCGCTTGAGCACCCGTCGCATGAGCGTGGAGCGCTTGTAGGCGGCGAAGTCCACGCCCCGGGCTTGACGTAGGTAATCGAGCAGCTGGTCGAACTCGGCCTCGGGAGGGGGATCACTCATGGACGCCGCTGCCCGTGGCCAGGGCGACGATGGCCGAGGGGATCTCCGCCAGCGGGAGCACGAGGTCGACGGCTCCGACCTTGATCGCTGCGCCAGGCATGCCGAAGAAGTCCGCGCTCGCCTCGTCCTGGGCGATGACCGTGCCGCCCATCTTCTTGACCGCGGTCACCCCCATGGCGCCGTCGGAGCCGGTGCCGGTGAGGACGACGGCGATGACGCGCTTCCCGAAGGCGGCCGCAGCCGACTCGAAGAGCAGGTCGGCCGACGGCCGCACGAAGTGCACCAGCTCGGACTGGCTCAGGGTCAAGGAGCCATCCGGGTTGACCAGCAGATGGCGGTCGGGTGGGGCGATGCGGACCTGGCCCGGCCGGAGCTGCTCGCCTTCAACCGCCTCCGCCACGTGGAGGGCCGTCCGTTTGGCGAGGATCTCCGCCATCCGGCTTCGGTGACGAGGGTCGAGGTGCTGCACGACGACGATGGCTGCGGGCAGCCTGGAGGGCAAGCTCGAAAGCACCGTACCCAGCGCTTGGAGCCCGCCGGCCGACGCGGCCATCGCGACCAGCGAGAAGCTCGACCTTGACTGCGCCGGCTTGGCCTGACAACGCCCCACCATGTCCCTGGCCAGCTCCTGGGATGGAGCCGCCTCGTCTGCCTGGTGACTGTTCGTCGATCTGCTCCGGGACGACGCTCGGCCAGCCTTCTGGTCGCCGGCGGCTGGCGCATGCCCCAGCTCCGGGCGGACCTGGACCTTGCCCCCATCGTAGCAGGAGTCGTGAAGGGGGAGGTGGCCGCCCTCGCCCGTGGCCTGAGGTTCACGGGGTGTGCCTGGCCGTGTCGCCTCCGGACGGTGACCTCGATTCGCGGGCGCTCACGCCTGCCTCTGCCGCTCCTGCTGCCAACCCCCGCCCTTCGGGTGTATGTTAACTGGCGGTAGTTAAGCATCCGACCAGGACCCCGACCTCGCCTCCAAGCGATCGGCGAGAGTGCGGCCCTGGTCGTCCAATGTGGGAGGTTGACATGGATCTGGTTAAGTAGTTGCTTAAGCAGATCGGTACCATTATCACGATGGCGAGGTCGCTCCCGAGGGGACCGGGCATCGACGTGATCCCGGAGCGAGTGCGGGCCGCTCGTCGTGACGCTGGCCTCAGCCTGGCCCAGCTCGCCGCCGGGGCGGTGACGCCGGTCGCCATCCACCTCATCGAGACCGGCAAGTCGCGTCCCTCCGCCGCCACCCTCGCTCACATCGCGAACCGTACGGGTAAGCCTCTCGCCTACTTCACGGAGCCAAAGCCCGAGCTGCTGTCCACCCCCGCCGTCGCCTCCGCAGCTCGGGCCAACCAGCGCATGCAGGAGGCCTCCTGGGCGCTCAGCCTGATGCTCCGTCATCCCAAGCTCACCAAGACGGAGCGGATCGCCCTGGAGTCGGTCCTGATCGGCCTCAGACGGTCGGTCGTCCTGGTCCAGACGGTTCTCGCCGAGCTCGAGGGGCGGTGACGGGCGGCGGGAGCGGCGGCCGTCCTTGCCCTCGACAGGCCGTGTGCCCGGCCCCGGATCAGTCGCTGCCCATGGGGAGGGGCAGCGAGGCGCGCCACTCGGGGGTGTGGAGGTAGGCCCGAAAGGCCTGGGCGGCCGGGCTCAGGATGCGTTCACGTGGCCAGACGACGTGCCAGGTGCGACGCACGGGGAATCCCTCCACGCGCAAGGGGTGCAGGAGCCCCAGCTCGATCTCCAGGCGCGCCGTGTAGACGGACAGCACGGTCACCCCCAGGCCCCGAGCCACGGCTCGCTTCAGTGCCCCGTTGCTGGCCAGCTGCATCGCCGCCACCGGCTCCACCCCGTGCTGACGAAGGATGGCCTCGGCTGACTCCCTCGTGCCCGAGCCGGGCTCGCGGAGCAGGAGGGGGCCCTCGAGCAGCTGGGCAGGCTGCAGCGGTTCCTTCGCGACCAGGGGATGGTCAGGGGCGCTGAAGCACATCAGGGTGTTCTCGAGCAGGGGCTCGGCGTGGAACAGGCTCACCTCGAAGGGACGGCCCACCACGCCCAGGTCGGCCTCGCCAGAGAGCAGGCGCTCTCGAACCTGCTGCCGGTTGAGGACGTCGAGCCGGAGCTCGACCCTGGGGTGGGCGCGGCGGAAGCCGGCCAGGGCGTCGGGGAGCACGTAGATGCCGACGGTGGTGTCGCCGGCCACGCTGAGCGAGCCGGCATGGACGCCGGCCAGCTCCTCGATCGCCTCGCCGGTCTCCTTGACCAGGGCCAGGATGCGACGCGCCCGCTCGTAGAGCGCCCGTCCCACCGGCGTCAGCTCGGGTGTGCCACGCAGGGGTTGGAGGAGGGGATGGCCGATGGCGCGGGCCAGGGCCTGGACCTGATGGCTGACGGCGGGCTGGGTCAGGGCGAGCGCCTCGCCTGCGCGCGTGAAGCTCCCGCGCTCCACCACGGTCACGAAGATGCGGAGCTGATGGAGGGTCAGCCGTCGCTCAAGGTCCGCTGATCTCATGCAGAAAATCTCATCCTAATATGAAAATGTTGCATTTGACAACATGATAGGCTCCCCGTACCGTGAGGGTGTGGCCAGGATCATCCGCCCCCCCGACGAGGTCCTCGGGCGAAGCGGCCAGGATGCGACCGAGGGGCGATGGCCCGGGCCGTCGCCGGTGCGTCCCGGGATGGTCCCCATGGCCCCACCGCCATCGGGGGGAGACCCCTGGTGGCAGAGGTCCAGGGGGCCGGCGAGCGGTCACCGCTCCTCGCCTGGGCTGGCTTGCGCCTGCGGTCGGAGGGTGGCCCTCGTCGCGCCCCGACGACCACGGGCGATGCCGAGCTTCCGCCCCCGTGCGCTCGAGGTGGAGGCCCGGGGCCGATGACCGAGATGCACGTGGCCGGCCGGCCCATCTTCGTCGGCATCGGTGGCGATAGCGGGAGCGGCAAGACCACCCTGACCGCGGCCTTCTACAGCCTCTTCGGGGAGGATCGGATCGCCACCGTCTGCCTGGACGACTACCACTCGCTGGACCGCCGCCAGCGGGCGCTGGTGGGGCTCACCCCGCTCAATCCCCGGGCTAACGACTTCGCGCTGATGGAGGAGCACCTCTGGGCGCTGAAGCGGGGCGAGGCGATCGAGAAGCCGGTCTACGACCACCGCGACGGTACCTTCGGGTGCCCACGACGGCTGGAGCCCCGCCAGGTGGTGATCGTGCAGGGGCTCCATCCCTTCCTGGTGCCGGGCATCCGCAACACCTTCGACCTCAAGGTCTGGCTCGACCCCGAGGCCGACCTGCGCGTGGCTTGGAAACTGCGCCGAGACGTGGCCCGGCGGGGATACTCACGGGAGCAGGTGCTGGCGGAGATCGAGGCCCGGCGGTTCGACGCCGAGGCCTACATCCACCCCCAGCGCCGCTGGGCCGACATGGTGGTGCGTTTCTACCGGCCGACGCCGGGGTGGGAGGACATGGGCCACCTCAGCGTCAGGATCACTCAGCGTCACGCGCTCCCAAGGCTCTCCTTCGACCGATCCTTGCACGGCGCTGAGCGGGTCCACTTGTTCCTCGATGTGCTCGACGAGGATGGCGAGCGCTCGGATGTGATCGAGATCGAGGGCCAGATCACGACGCACGAGGCCGGGCTGCTGGAGCGCACCATCTGGGCGCATGTCGATGGCGTCCACGGCAGCGTCCATCATGTCCCCCCTGAGCGGCTGGGTACCTACGAGGCGGCCCGCGAGCAACGGCACAGCGATCCCCTGGCGCTGACCCAGCTGATCCTCGCCCATCGAATCCTGAGCGCGCAGAAGTCGATGATGGTCCGCCTCACCGCCCCGCAGCATGAGGATCTGACCTGGACCCACCGTCACCTGTAGACGGCCAAGGAGGTTGAAGTGTTCGTCGAGCGTGAACCCGTCCCCCAGAGGTCGCGATGGGCCTCGGGGGTGATCCCCTACAAGCAGATGGGGTACTGGCGTCCCGATTACGAGCCGGAGGAGACCGACGTGCTGGCCGTCTTCCGGATCACGCCGCAGCCGGGGGTGGAGCCGGAGGAGGCGGCGGCCGCGGTCGCTGGAGAGTCCTCCACGGCGACCTGGACGGTGGTCTGGACCGATCGGCTGACGGCCCACGACAACTATCGGGGCAAGGCCTACCGCATCGACCCGGTGCCGAGCACGGGCCTGCCGCAGTACCTGGCCTACATCGCCTACAAGCTGGACCTGTTCGAGGAGGGCTCGATCCCGAACATGGCTTCGTCGATCATCGGGAACGTCTTCGGCTTCAAGGCGGTGCGAGCGCTCAGGCTTGAGGACCTACGCATCCCGAAGGAGTACGTCAAGACCTTCCAGGGGCCGCCCCACGGCATCGTGATGGAGCGAGAGATCCTCAACAAGTACGGGCGGCCGCTCCTGGGGGCCACCACCAAGCCCAAGCTGGGGCTCTCGCCTCGCAACTACGGCCGGGTGGTCTACGAGGGCCTGCGCGGCGGCCTGGACTTCGTCAAGGACGACGAGAACATGAACTCCCAGCCCTTCAACCGCTGGCGAGATCGCTACCTGTACTGCATGGAGGCGGTGCACCGGGCGATGGCCGAGACGGGCGAGGTCAAGGGGCACTACCTCAACGTCACCGCCGCGACCATGGAGGAGATGTACGAGCGGGCGGAGTTCGCCAAGGAGCTGGGCAGCGTCATCATCATGATCGACCTGACCGCCGGCTTCACCGCCATGGCGTCGATGTCGAGGTGGGCTCGCGCCAACGGCATGCTCCTGCACCTCCACCGGGCCGGCCACGCTACCTACACCCGGCAAAAGAACCACGGCGTGAGCTTCCGCGTGCTCGCCAAATGGTGCCGCCTGCTGGGTGTCGACCACATGCACGCGGGCACGGTGGTGGGCAAGTTGGAGGGCGATCCGGCGTCGGTCAAGGGCTACTACGACACCCTGCGCGAGGACGTGGTGCGCCGCGACCTGGCCTGCGGCATCTTCTTCGATCAGGACTGGTGCCACCTGCCCGGGGTGATGCCGGTGGCGTCGGGTGGCATCCACGCCGGCCAGATGCACCAGCTCCTGCACTACTTGGGCGAGGATGTGGTGCTCCAATTCGGTGGCGGCACCATCGGCCACCCGATGGGGATCGCGGCCGGCGCCACCGCCAACCGGGTTGCCCTCGAGGTGATGATCCAGGCCCGCAACGAGGGCCACGAGGTCTTGCGCGAGGGGCCAGAGATCCTGCGCAGGGCGGCGAGCTGGTCGCCCGAGCTGCGCGCGGCCCTGGACGTCTGGGGCGACGTCACCTTCGAGTTCGAGCCCACCGATGTGCCGGACACGGTGGGCGTGCCCACCCCGGTCGCGTTCTGAGCGGGGAGGGGCGCAAGGAGCCAAGGAGCATGGAAGCAAGGAACCCGTCCCGGCCGGCCATGGGCGGAGGCCTGCGCATCACGCAGGGCACGTTCTCCTACCTTCCCGACCTCAGCGACGAGCAGATCCTGGCCCAGATCCAGTATGGGGTCGACAGGGGCTGGGCCGTGTCCATCGAGTTCACCGACGACCCGCATCCCAGGAACGTGTACTGGGGGATGTGGGGGATGCCAATGTTCGACATCAGGGACGCGGTGGCCGCGTTGCGTGAGGTGCAGCGGTGTCGCGAGGCGTTCCCCGCCCACTACGTCCGCGTCAGCCTCTACGACCCCGGGCTGACCAGGCAGACGACCGCCCTGCAGTTCATCGTCAACCGACCGGCCCGCGAGCCCGGCTTCCGGCTGGATCGGCAGGAGGCGCAAGATCGGGTGATCCGCTATCGCCTGCATCCGTACGCCGGCGAGCGACCGCCGGGAGAGCGCTATCGAGATGACCATGGCTGAGCCGGATCCGGGCATCGCCGGTGCTGTGCCCTCGCTGGGGCCGGGCACGGAGGAAGGTGGGGGGTGGGAGGTCGAGGCCCAACCTCGTCCCCAGGACCTCGCCGCCCTCATCGATGGGGGCGGGGAGGACACCGCCGTGGAGGCGACCGAGCTCCTGGAGGGCGGCCGGGCGGAGGAGGTGCTGGGCCGGCTGGATCGAGAGCTCGTGGCCCTCTACGAGGTCAAGCAGCGCCTCCGCGAGCTCACGGCCCTCTTGCTGGTGGGACGCTTGCGTCGACGGCTGGGGCTGGAGACGACGCCCCCGACGCTGCACATGTGCTTCACCGGCAACCCAGGCACCGGGAAGACAACGGTGGCGATGCGGATGGGCGAGCTGCTGTACCAGCTGGGGTACGTTCGCAAGGGACACCTGGTGGTGGCCTCGCGCGAGGACCTGGTCGGCCAGTACGTCGGTCATACCGCCCCTCGGACACGGGAGGTGCTGAGGCGGGCGATGGGAGGGGTGCTGTTCATCGACGAGGCCTACAACATCTACCGTCTGGGCAACGAGCGCGACTACGGCCAGGAGGCGGTGGAGCTCCTGCTCCAGGCGATGGAGAACGAGCGGCAGAGCCTGGTCGTCATCTTCGCCGGGTACCGCGACAAGATGGAACGCTTCTTCTCCGACGTGCCTGGCCTCAGCTCCCGAGTCGCCCATCACCTCCACTTCCCCGACTACCCGCTCGAGGAGCTGATGGCGATCGCGCAGCTGATGGTGCGGGAGCATCGTTACCGGCTCTCGGCCGACGCGGAGGCGGCCCTTCGGGAGCACCTGCGGCGACGCATGCACGAGCCTCATTTCGCCAACGGGCGGAGCGTGAGGAACGCTCTGGACCGGGCGCGGATGCGGCAAGCGGCCAGGGTCTACCAGGCCATCCGCCAGGGCCGCCGGCTGACCGTGGGGGACCTGGTCACGATCGAGGGGGAGGACGTCATGGAAGGCCAGGAGTTGAACGGGGGCCGGGGCATGGGAGATAGCGACGATGGGCGAGCGGGTCGTGTTGGGATGGCGGGACGATAGCCTGCCGGTCGGGTTTCGATGGAGCGGCCGTGAGCCCGCCGGCCTGCACGAGCCTGCGCTCGCGGAGTTCCTGGGCGCGGTCTGGGAGGGCCGAGAGCTGGTGACCTACGCGCTGCCTGCCCTGGCCCACGACTTCGAGCACCTTGCGGACACCTACGTGTCGGACCCCGACTGAGGGCAGACGCCGTTCGGGTCGAGGTCATGCGGCCGTCGGCGGGTGGTCGCCCACCGGGGCCGTCAGATCAGGAGCCGCTCGTCGAACCCGAGACGCGTGAGGGGGCGCCCTCCGCCCGGTGACACCAAGATGGTGTCCTCCAGCCTGACACCGCCGCCGCCCCTGACGTTCGGCACCCAGATCAGCGGCTCCACGGCGAAGGTCATGCCCTCCTGGAGCACCACGGTCTCCGCGCCTGGCAGGTCCTCGCCGATGTAGGGGGGCTCGTTGGAGCCCATGCCCACGCCGTGGCCGATGAACAGGCTGATGAAGTTGCCGGCTAGCCCATGGCGAGCCGCTGCCTGGCGCACCGCCGCCGCCACGTCGTCGTTGGTGTTCCCCGGGACCATGGCCCGGGTGGCCTCCTGCAGGGCCTCATGGACGGCGGTGTAGACCTCCTGCTGGCGGCGGTGCGGGCGGCCGCAGATCACGGTACGACCGATGTCGCTGAAGTAACCGCCCCACTGGGCCCCGATGTCGATGAAGACGAGGTCGCCCTCGCGGATGATCTTGTCCGATGCGATGCGGTTGGGAGGGGACATGTGCTCGCCCGAGGCCACAAAGGGCGTCATCACGTGGGCGTACTCGCCCCCCAGGCGGAAGAGCGTGCGCATGGCCTCGGCCACCACGTCGGTCTCGCGCACGCCGGGGGCGACGGCGTCGATGGCCGCCTGGGTCACGGCCTCGGCGATGGCGCTGGCCTCCTCCATGAGCGCGATCTCCTCGGGGAGCTTGACCAGGCGGGCAGCCTGCATGGCCGCGTCGCCGTCGCACAGCTCCAGATCGGGGAGCAGCTCCTGCAGCGCCTGCACCAGGCAATAGCCCGACTCGTCCAGGCCGAGCCGGCCCCGGGTCAGGCCGTGACGCTCCAGGATCGGCCTCAGGGTGTGCTCCACCGCGCCACGGACGAGGCCCCTGGCCTCCATGATCGGGACCATGTGGATCTCCTCGAGCCAGGGCATCACGACCTTGGCCCGTTGGACCTCACCGCCCGACGCCAGGAGGATGGGGCTTCGATCGGGGATGAGCAGACAGCCGTTCAGCAAGGCGCTCTTGCCGGCGATGATCTGGGCGCGGAGCCCGGTCAGGTAGCGGACGTTCTCGTCCTTCCAGCAGAGCAAGGCGTCCAGGCCCTGACGGGCCATGGCCTCCCGGGCACGCTCCACCCGGCGCTCGCGCAACGCCTGAGGGTCGGGTCGGTCCTCGTAGTCAGTTCGGAACTGCCCATGGGCGAAGGTTCCCAGGTCGGCGCGCACGGGTCGGTCAGCTCCCGGCCACGACTGCGGCGGGGATGTAGCCGAGGTTGCGGGAGACCGCGTCCGCGGCTGCTCGCACCGGGCCGGCCAGCTCGGTCAGGCGCCGGGGGCCCAGGCGACTTCGCGGCCCGGCCAGGCCCAGCGCCGCGATCACGGCGCCGGAGTGATCACGCACCGGGGCGGCGATGCAGCATAGCCCTCGTTCGTACTCCTCGACGTCGATGGCGTACCCCTGGGCACGGACGCGCTCCAATTCCACCTCCAACTGCTCAGGGCTGGTGATCGTGTTCAGGGTATAGGGGCGCAGGCCGCCAGCCACCACCTGCTCCACCACCTCACGTCCACTCCAGGCCAGGAGCACCTTGCCGATGCTGGTGCAATGGGCAGGGGCACGGCCTCCGACCCGGGAAGACATGATGATGCTGGAGGCCCCCTCGATCTTGTAGACGTAGACGGCCTCGATGCCGGAGAGCACGGCCAGATGGCACGTCTCCCCGGTGCTCACCGAGAGCTCCTCGACCACCGGGTGGGCGGCGGAGTGCAGCCCTCGCTGGTGGATGACGATGGAGCCGATCTCGAAGAGCCGGATCCCGAGCCGATACCGACGGGTGGCCGGGTCGCGCTCGATGAAGCCGTGGGCGATGAGGACGGCGAGCAGACGATGGACCGAGCTGCGCGGCAGGCCGAGCTGGTCCGCGATCTCCGACAACGTGAGGTCTCGTTTGGTGGGGCTGAAGGCTTCGAGCACCCGCAGCACCCGATCCGCCGACTCGAGCATGCGTGCATACCGTACCACCGAACCCGGCTCCGATCCTTGGCAGGGTTGCGGAGAGGGACGGATGGCCCATCACCCGGCCCTGGCCATGGCCCACCGTCGGAGCCCGAGCAGGGGCAGCCCGGCCAGGGCCCAGGCGCCCAGGACCGCCCAGCTGGCGGGTGCGCCGAGCGCCGCCCCGACCAGCGGGCCCAGGGCCGATCCGCTCGAGTAGCCGGCGAAGGCGAGGCCGGTGGCCGAGCCGGGGGCGTCTGGCGCGGCCTGGGCGCCCATCCGGGAGATGGCGCCCGCCGGGCCCCCGAAGCCGAGGCCGGCCACCAGGCCGCTCGGGATCAACGCCTCCGGACCCCGCCAGAGCAGGAGGAGACCGGCGGCCGCCACGTCGCAGGCCACGATCCCGGCCAGGAGCCGGCTCATGCCCAAATGGTCGCTGATGGCCCCCGCCCCCAGGCGCCCGACGGTGTTGCCGGCGGCCACCGCCGCCAACGCGGCCGGGGCCAGCCAGGCCGGATCGCCTGGGGCATGTGCGTAGGTGGGCAGGAAGACGAAGCCGTAGGCGCCCAACGGGGCCGTCAGCAGCTGGAAGAGGAAGCTGGTGAGCACCGAGGGGCGCCTGACCAGTCGCGGGAGCGGGACGGTGGCGCCCTCCGCCCGCCGGGTGGAGCCGGGCAGCGTCGGCAGCAAGGTCAGGCTGACGGCGGCCAGCAGCCAGAGCGCGGAGGCCATGGCCCGCAGCGTGCCGGCCCAGCCCAGGCGAGGGAGGAGGAGGCTCGCCACCGGGATCTGGATCAGGGCGGCCAGGGCGTAGGCCCCGGTGAGGGCGCCCCCGACCATCCCCACCCGGCTGGGCAGCACGCTTGTCCCGGCGGCCAGGGAGCCGGCCATGGCGAACGATCCCCCGACTCCCAGGCCGAGCCCGGCGTAGCAGAGGGGCAAGGTGATCCCGTTGGGCATGGTCAGCGCGATCGCGAACCCCACCCCGGCGATCCCGAGACTGGCCCGGCAGAGTCGGCGTGGCGGCAGCCGGTCGGCCAGCCGACCTGAGACGACGATCCCCAGGATCCAACCCGAGGGGGCGGCCGACCACACCAACCCCACCAGCAACGGTGGCCACCCCTGGCTCCGCAGCGCCGGGGCCAGGGCCCCCCAGACGTACACCAGCCCGAAGCAGAACTGGACGAGGACGGTGATGGCCAGCACCCGTCCGGGCGACGGCCGTGCCGGTGGCGTCCGGGCGACGGCCATCACTGGGGCCGCGCCGGCGCCCCGGCCCGGCGGGGGCCGGGGCGTGGTCGGGGCACGGTGCGGTTGGGCCGGCTCACTCCTCGATCACGGCGAAGATGCGGGCCGGTGCTCCCTCGGCGCCGATGACCTTGACGAAGGGCGCGAACAGCTCGAACCGTCTGCCCACCAACTCGTGCAGGCGGGTGGCCTGCTCGATGAGGACGATCCCAGCGGCCAGGAGGGTCCGGTGGACCCGGAAGTCCTCCGAGGTGAAGGCAGGGAGGCGGGCGGCGTACTCCTCGAAGAAGTCGAAGCAAACCGCCTTGGGGCGGCGCGCCGCCAGCCATGCGGCCGCCTCCACGCTGAGGAAGGGGGAGTCCACGAAAAAGCGCGGGAAGTCCCCCCACGCCCGATCCGTCCATCCCGTGCGCAGGATCGCGATCTGACCCTCGAAGGGGCCAGGATCACGCTCGGCGAGCATGGCCACCGTGACCTCCGTGGAGGGGTCGAGCTCGCCCAGGTCGAAGAGCACCGCCCTCCCGCATACCTGGTCCAGGCCGATGGCGTCCGTGGTCCCGCCGTCCTCGAAGCAGTGGAGCCCGGAGTCGACGTGGCTACCGGTGTGGAGGCTCAGGCGGATCGAGGTGACCTGCCAGAACCCCGGGCCCCGGCGGTGCCTCGCCAGCTCGACCGGCAGGTCCGTGGACGGCGGGCTCTTGGTGCCGGTCCCGATGGGCACCGTCAGGTCGACGATCCTCCGTGCCATGGGCACGCTCTCCCGGGCTTGGCTCAGGTCCGCGCCGGCTTCCGCAGCACGCCTTCGGCGATGCGTCGGAAGTCGTCCTCGTCCAGCAGCCCCTTCCGTTGCAGGGAGAGCGCCTTGACCTCCTGGAGGATGGCCATCATCTCCTCCTCGCTGGCCGGCCCCATGCCCAGCTTGTCGAGCCAGATCAGGACCGAGTCCAGGCCGCTCCCCTTGCCGAGGACCACCTCGGGACCGTGCTGGCCGACCATCTCCGGGCGGAAGGGGAAGGCCTCGGTGAGGTGCTCGGAGCCGACGTTCTTCACCCAGCTGGCGATGATGCCCGACTCCACGTGGAAGAGCCGGTCCCCGACGATGCCCCGGTTGGGGGGCACGGGGACGCCGGCCAGCTCCCGCACCAGCTTGGAGAGGTGGTACAGCTTGCTCAGATCGAGGCCGCTGTCGATTCCGTACATGGTGCGCAGGGCCATGACCGTGTCCTCGAGCGGGGTGTTGCCGGCCCGCTCCCCGATCCCGGTGACGGAAACCTGCACGGTCTGGACACCGTTGGCGACCGCGGTCACGGTGTTGGCGACGCCAAGCCCGAAGTCCATATGGAAGTGAGCCTCGAGCGGCTTGGAGATGCGCTCCCGAACCTTCCTGGTCATGAAGGCGGCCGCCTGGGGGCTGAGCACCCCGAAGGTGTCGACCAGGGCCAGGGAGTCCATGTGCCCGTCCCGGGCGATGACCTCGATCATGTTCAAGAAGGTGGTGATGTCGGCCCGGGTGGAGTCGATGGGGAAGAAGGACACGAAGAGGCCGTTTTCGTGCGCGAAGCGGGTGGACTCGATGGTCAGCTCGAGCGCTCGCTCGTACTCCCAACGGTAGGCGTACTGGATGATGTGCTCGCTGGACGGGATCTCCATGACGATGGCGTCGACCCCGACGTCCAGTGCGCGCTTCACGTCGTCCACCATGCAGCGTGAGAAGGCGAAGATGCGTGCCGGGAGCCCCGCTCGGACGATCCGTCTCACCGCCTCGGCGTCGGCGGGCGACACGGCCGGCAGGCCGGCCTCGATGCGTTGGACGCCTGCCTCGGCCAGGGCCTCGGCGATGCGCAGCTTCTCGTCAGGGGTGAACTCGACCCCGGCCTGCTGCTCGCCGTCGCGGAGGCTCACGTCGTGGATCTCGAGACGCTCCGGCGGCGAGAACCCCGCCACCACCTCCGGCTGATAGTTCCAGGGGCTGACGAAGTACTGCTCGGTCTTCCAGGGTTGGTCGGCCATGAGGATCACCTCCGTGTCCACGAAATCGCGCTCGGTGTGGCGCCGGTCATGGGCAGACGACGACCCGTCCTTGGACGTCGCCGGCCCGGAGCAGCTCCAGGGCCCGGTTCGCCTCGGTCAGCGGCAGTCGCTCCATCACCTGCGGCCGCACCTTCCCCTCTTCCACGGCGCGCAGGGCGGCCCTGGCGTCCTCGCGGCTTCCGTTGCGGGAGCCGAGCAGGGTGATCTCGCCCAGGACCAGCTGGGCCGAGTCCAGGCCGTACTCCAGGCCGGGTCGGTAGCCACAGCACACCAGCCGTCCGCCCTGGCGGAGGGCGGCCAGGACGGCCAGGAAGCCCTGCCGGGAGCCGGAGGCCTCGAACCCCACGTCGGCGCCCTCCCCGGCCCAGGCCCGCACCCGCTCGGCCTCCTCTGGCGCCACCGCCAGCTCGGCCCCGACCGCGATCGCCAGGTCACGGTGGCTTGCCACCGGGTCGATGGCCGCCACCCGAGCCCCGAGGGCGCGGGCGATCTGGATCCCGCTCAAGCCCAGGCCCCCGGCGCCGCCCACCACCACCGTCTCCCCGGCCTGGACCGTCGCCCGCCGGACCAGGGCCCGCCAGGGCGCCGTGACCGCGTCCATGGCGATCCCGGCCAGCTCGAAGGGCAGATGCTCCCCGAAGGGGAGGAGGTTGCGGGCGGGGACGGCGACGTACTCGGCCAGCCCTCCGTCACGGTCGAAACCGATCCGTCGCGAGGCGGGGCAGAGGGTGTCCTGCCCTGCCCGGCACCAACGACAGCGACCGCAGGGGTCGTACACGTAGCAGGCCACCCGTTGCCCACGCCCCATCCCCGCCGCCGGCGAGGCCAGCTCCCCCGCCACCTCGTGGCCGAGGATGATGGGGAGGGGGGTGGTGGAGAAGGCCCCCGAGGCGATCTTCAGGTCGGTGCCACAGATGCCCACGGCTCGGACCCGGACCAGAGCCTCGTCCGGGCCCGGCGTCGGCTCCGGCACCTCCCTCACCTCGAGCGGGGCGTCGAAGCGGTGAAGGACGGCCGCTCTCATGCCCGTGCCTCCTCGACCGGCTCGTAGCCGGCCTCGGCCAGGCTGCCCACGCCCAGGTACGCCCCCACCACCTCGACCGTCTCCTGGCCTTGGTTGCGCAGCCAGTGCACCGCCCCGGCGGGGACGAACTGGGCGGTGCCGGCGGGGACCTCTCGCTCCTCGCCCTCGGCCCCCACCGTCGCCCGGCCACGGACCACGTAGAGCACCTCGTCGGCGTGGGGATGGCGGTGCGGCTGGTGGGCCGCCCCGGCCGGGAACAGGGTTCGGAAGAGACAGGCCGAGCGAACCGCGCCCCGGTCCTCGCCGACGAGGAAGCGGATGTCGAGGCCGTGCCATCCCTCCTCGGCGCGCACCGGCGCTGGCGGCACGTCGTCGACGTGGATCAGGAAGGGGGTGGGGTGGTGCTCCGACATCGCTCAGCGACCTCCCCCGGCATCGGCGGACGATGCCGGTAGCGGGCGGGTGGGCTCGAATCCGTAGAGCTGGGCCGGGTTGTCCTCGGCCACACGACGCGCCGTCTCCGGGTCGACGGCGGCGCAGAGCGCGGCCCAGGGTTGAGGGGTCGCCATGTCGAAGGGGAGGTCGGTGCCCATGAGCACGTGCTCGGCCCCGACCCGCGAGACCAGGTAGGCCAGGGCCGCAGGGTCGTGGGTGATGGTGTCGAACCTCAGGCGACCGACATAGGCCCAGGGGTCGTGGGGCGCCTCCGCGAGCTCGGGGCGGACGGTGCGCGCGTGCCGAAGACGGCCGGCCTGATAGGGAAAGTACCCGCCGGCGTGGACCAGCACCAGGACCAGCCGTGGGTGGCGATCGAGGACCCCGGCGCAGATCAGCCGCTCGACCGCGATCGTGGTCTCGAGCTGGTTCCCGATCACGTTCTGCAGGTACCACTCCCCCAGCGCCGGGTGCGGCGGGTTGTAGGCGGGATGGATCATGACCGGCAGGGCGAGGCGCTCCGCCGCCGCCCAGAACGGCTCCAGGGCTGGGTCGTCGAGACGCTGACCAGCCACGTTGCTCGCCACCTCGACCCCCACGCAGCCGGCGCGGTGCTGCTCCTCCAGCACCTGGGCCGCCCGCTGCGGCCGTCGCAGGGGGACGTGGGCCATCCAGCGGAGCCGGTCGGGGCGATGGGCGCAGAAGTCGCGCAGCCCGGTGTTCACCGCCTCGCACATGGCCTCGCCGGCCTCGGGATCGACCTCGTAGTAGAAGAGGGGTGGGGCCACCGAGACCACGGCCCCCTCCAACCCCTTGGCTTCCAGCTCGGCCAACTTGGCCGCGGGGTCGTAGAACGAGCGCACCAGGGTGTAGGGGACGTGCGGTCCGCCGCTGATCTGGTCGCCCTTGATGGTGACCCCGTAGACCGGCTCACGGCGGAGCAGGTCGAGCGCCGGCTCGGGCATGGCGTGGTTGTGGACGTCGATCCTCATGGCTCTCCTCGGTAGTGGTCGTCACCCGCTGGCGCGGATCAGATCGGCGATGCGCAGGCGGTGAGAGTCCTGGGCACCGTCCGAGTGGAGGAAGGACAGGCAGTCGCGCAGGCACTTCTCGACCCCTGCCTCCCGTGACATGATGGCCAGGCCGCCGTGGATCTCCATCGCGGAGAGGCAGACGTGAACCGCCGTGTCGGCGGCGACCAGCTTGGCCGCGCTCCCCAGCCGATAGTCGTAGGCGGGGTCGTGCTCCACGGCCCAGGCCGCGCGCCAGATCAGGCTGCGGGCGGCCTCCAGCTGGGCGTGCATCTCCGCGAGACGGCAGGCCACGTTCGCGTGCTCGATCAGCGGCCGCCCGCCCTGGACTCGGCTCCTGGCGTGCTCGACCGCCATCTCGTAGGCGGCACGGGCCGTCCCCAGGGTGGTGGCGCCCGCCTCGATGGCGCTCTCCTTCAGGATCTCGCGCGTGCCGGCGAAGCCGCGGTGGGGCTCGCCCACCATCCGCCAGGGCTCGAGCACCACGTTCTCGAAGCGCAGGGCGGCGTTGTTGATGGTGCGCTGGCTGATCTTCTCGTGGACCTGGACGACCTCGAAGCCCGGCAGCCCCGGCTCGAGCAGGAACGCGCTCGTCCCCTCCGCCGCCGGCCGGGACGGGTCGGTGCAGGCGAAGACGAGGTAGAAGCCGGCGTCGGCCCCGTTGGAGATGAACCGCTTGAAGCCGTTGAGGACCCAGCTCCCGTCCGGACGCGGCTCGGCCCGGGTCCGGAAGCGGAACTCCGGCCAGGGGATCATGTAGTCGGAGCCGGTCTCGGGCTCGGTGAAACAGATCGCCAGCACGCAGCGAGGGTCGGCCAGGAACCGGTCCAGGAAGCGGCGTCGGGTCTCCCCGCCGGCCAGCCGGGCCAGGATGCGCTGCACCTTGAGCGTCTGGTCGAGGAGCACGGCGAAGCCCATGTCGCCCCAGGCCAGCTCCTCGATCAGGACGCAGAGGGCGAGGACCGTGGCCCCCCCGCCGCCGTCCTCCTGGGGGAGCCCTAGGGTGCGCCATCCCCGCCTGGAGGCCTCCTCGACCAGGTCCCAGGCCACGCGTTGGGCCGGGTCGGTGGCCCACTCCATGCTCGCCGCTCGAGGGCGCAGCTCCCGAGCGGCGAAGGTGTGGGCCTCCTGGCGTAGGCGCTCAAGGCCGGGGCCGAGCTCGAATCGGGGCGCCGGCTCCGGGCTGAGGTCGACGCCTCCAGATGGCTCATGAACGATGTCGGGCATGGTTCCCTCCCTCCGGGCGAGGGGCCTGGTGGGGGGCGACGGCCGGGGCGGGCCCACCACGCCCCCGATCCAAGGCCGAGCCCCGCCCTAGCTCACAGCATGATCCGACCACCGGCGACGTCCAGGGTCACCCCGGTCAGCCACGATGAGCTGTCCGAGACGAAGAAGAGGGTGGCGAGCGCGACGTCCTCCGGGGTGCCCAGGCGGCCGAGCGGCGCCATCCGCGCCACCTCCTGCTGTCGCTCCTCGGGCATGATGCGGCGAACCCGCTCCGAGAGCACCGTGGCCGGGGCGACGCAGTTGACCCGAACCCCGTAGGGGCCGACCTCCTTGGCCACGTGTCGGGTGAACATGGCGATGCCCGCCTTGGAGGCGGCGTAGGAGGCGGTGGTCAGGATGTCGAGGAAGCGGGCAGCGTTGGAGGCCATGGTGACGATCGCCCCTCGACGGCGCTCGATCATGCCCGGGAGGAAGCTCTTGACGGTCAGGAAGGTCGAGGTGAGGTTGGCGTCGATCACCTCCCGCCACTCCTCCTCACTGATGAGGTGGGCGGGGGTGTAGCGGCCGAAGCCGCCCGCGAACGCGACCAAGATGTCGGCCGGCCCGTACTCCCGCTCGGTCTGCTGGCGCAGGCGCTCGACGGCCTCGAAGCGGGTGCAATCGGCGCTGACCCCGATCGCCTGGCCGCCGGCCTCGACGATCCCCGTCACCACCTGGTCGATGGCGTGCTGGTCGCGGCCGCTGACCACCACCCGGGCGCGGTTCGCGGCCAGCATGCGGCAGGTCGCGGCCCCGATCCCTCGGGAGCCCCCGGTCACCACCGCCACCTTCCCGGCCAGGTCGGGGTAGGTGGGGATGGCCAGCCCGTCGACCGTCGCCTCAGCCATGGCCCCTGCTCCCCGGGGCATTGACCGGGCAGCGAGGTGGCTCCCCTCTGATCGCCCTGGCGACCTCCTCGGCCGCTCGTCGTCTGAGCTCATGCTCCGCCTCCTCGGAGTAGAACGCCATATGGGGGGTGATCAAGGCCCGAGGGTGCCGGCGCAGGGGATGATCGGGGGGGAGGGGCTCGACCTCGGTGACATCCAGGGCCACGGCCGAGAGCTGGCCCCCGTCCAGCCCTCGCAGCACCGCCTCCAGGTCCACCAGGCCACCTCGGGCGGTGTTGACGAGCACGGGCGCTCGCCGCATAGCGGCGATGGCCGTGGCATCGATGAGATGGTGGTTCTCGGGCGTGAGGGGCGCGTGCAGGGAGATGAAGTCGGCCTCGGCGATGGCCTCGACGAGGGTGGACGCTCGCCGCGTCCCCTCCAGATCCCAGGGCGAGAGGTAGGGATCGAAGCCGATCACCTCGAGGCCGAAGGCGCGGGCGCGGGCGCTGACCCGCCGTCCGATGCGCCCCGTGCCCACCAGCGCCAGGCGCCGGCCCTGGAGCCGTCGGATCCCGCCCCGTGGTACCTGCCAGGCCCCCTCTCTGACCGCGGTCGCCGCCTGGAGCACGCCACGGGCGGCGCAGAGCAGGAGGGCGAGGGTGTGGTCCGCCACCTCGTCGAGGCAGTAGTCGGGGACGTTCGTGACCTGGACGCCATGACGGGTGGCGGCCTCGAGGTCGATGTTGTCGACGCCGATGCCGCAGCGGGCGACCACACGGCAGCCGGCCTTGGCGGCGGCCGCGATCACCGGCTCGGTGATGCGGGCGTAGACGACCAGGATGGCCGCGGCCGAGCCCGCCTCCCGGGCCAACGTCGCCTCGTCCGTGGCCGAGGCGGGCACCAGCTCCAGGCCCAAGGGCGCCAGGACGGCTCGCTCGACGTCGAGCGAGCCGAACACGGCGAGGGTGTCGGTGACGAGCACGCGCTCGGGCATGACTCCAGCGCCCTCGACCTAGGAGAGGGCCTCCTCGTCGAACGGGTACTTGGTGAAGATCACCGGCCCATCCTTGGTCACCAGCAGGTTCTCCTCCAACCGGACGGTCTGCTCCAGGCCGGGGTGGCCGGCGAAGGTCTCGGCCGCGAAGTACATCCCCTCCTCGAGCGGCACCGGGTACTCCAGGGAGTAGGCGCGGGAGATCCACATCCCCTCGTAGAGCGAGAGCCCGATCGAGTGGGCGAACTGCTGCAGCGTGACCGTCTTGTACTCGTCGTCGGCGTAGGTGGGGAGCTTGGCGGCGACGTCGGCCGTGGTGTTGCCGGCCTTCATCATCTCGATCGCCGCGTACATGGTCTCGTGGCACTCCTTGTAGAGGTCCTTCTCCTTCGGCGTCCACTTCCCCCCGACCTTGAAGCAGCGCACGAAGTCCACGAAGTATCCGCCCGGGCCGACCGCGTTCTGGTCGATGATCACGAGGTCTCCCTGGCGGATGACCTTGTCCGTGTGCCAGCGCCGGTAGGGGCTGGTGTTGCCGCCCGAGGCGACGATGATGTCGTAGACGAAATCGAAGCCTTGGGAGTAGAGGTACTCGTTGACCTTGGCCGTGATCTCCGACTCCCGGACCCCGGGCTTGAGCCATTCGTGCTCGATCTTCCAGAAGGCGGTGTCCCCGATCGCCGACGAGATCTTGAGCAACTCGATCTCATCCGGCGTCTTGATGACCCGGGCCCCGGACATCGCCGGCCAGGCGCTGACCACGTTCAGGTTCAGCTCCTGGAAGGCGGCGTAGGCAGAGGGGTCGTAGACGTCGACCCCGATCCGTTCCTTGTCGACGTGGTGCTCCTTGAGGACCTCCATGATCGACTGGGCCATGCGCCGGGCCATCATCGGTTCCGCGGTCTCGGCCCACTTCCAGGTGATGGCAGGACGGATGTTGCCCTTGAGCCAGGGGGCGTCGATCTTGGCGCACTCCAGGTCCGAGCCGGCGGTCTCGAAGAGGACCGGGTCCCCGCCGCGAGGCAGGACGCAGTAGCGGATGTAGATGTTGTTCTTCCAGTTCCCCTGGTAGACGCTGGTGATGTACCTGACGTTCTCACCCACGAAGCACACCAGGGCTCCCAGGTCGTGCTTCTCCATCATCGCCCGCGCCCGCCCCAGACGGTCGCGACGCAGCCGGTCGAAGTCCACCCGTGCCTGCCAGTCGGTCCCGGTGGTGCTGTAGGTGCGCCGCGGGTCGAACTCATGCGGCTTCTGCAGGAAGGAGAGGTCCATCCCCTTGCCGTAGGGCGTGGTCTCGTGGGAAGTCGTTGCCATCGGGCCTCCTTTCTGCTGTGCGGAATGTCATATCAGAACACGGAAACTCAGAGCATTATGGCCGACCCGGGCCTCGACGGGTAGTGGCTCCGGCCGCGGCCGCCTCGCCTCCGGGCCGGTGGGGATGGGGTCGCGGGCCCGACCCAGGCGGGAGGGGAGCGCGCGCGGGCTCGGCCGACGTGCCGAGCTAGGCCCGCGGCCTGGCCTCGTGGACGGCACCGATCGCCACCACCCGCGGTGGGCGGTGGCGGGCGACGATCGTGGCCCGGGTCGGCCTCGGCCGGCTCAGGAGGCTGGGTCGGACCAGACCAGGGCGCCGCGTCCCAGCAGACGCCCGTGCCGCAGGTCCTCGTGGATGGCCCGCACGTCGGCCAGACGCTCTCGCCGCCCGATCACCGGCCGCACCCGGCCTTCCGCGACCAGGCGCGCGGCGAGCTCGAACTCGCCCCGGGTCGCGTAGCGCGAGCCGAGGATGGAGAGCTGGGAGAAGACCAGCTGGCGCGGGCTGACCGGGAAGTCGATCCCGGGGAAGGTGGTCAGCGTGACCAACCGGCCGGATGGCCCCAGGGCGTTCAGCGCCCAGGTCAGGCTCTCCCTCCGGCCCAGGAAGTCGATCACCACGTCCGCGCCTCCCTCCCAGCCGTGGGGCAGACGCACGGCGGAGAAGTCGGTCGAGTCCGCGGTTGCGATCTGCAGCTCCTGCTCGAGGTAACGGCGCTTGGCTGGGGCCGTCTCCAGGCCAACCACCTCGGCCCCGAACCCTCGGGCGACCTGGCTCATGTGGATGCCGAGCCCGCCGCCGGCGGCGATCACGGCCACCCGTTCCCCGGGCTGGATGCGGGCGAGGTGGGAGACGTGTACCGGGGTGGCCACCGCGTCGGCGATCACCGTGGCCTCCACCGGGTCCAGGCTGGGAGGGATCGCGAGCGCGTTGCGTTCCGGGAGGGCGACCAGCGGGGCATAGCCGCCGTCGCGGTCCACCCCGATCCACCCCTCCAGGCGAAGGCACAGGTCCTCTTGCCCGGCGAGGCAGCGCGCACAGTGGCCGCAGAACAGGTAGAAATACGCGCTCACCAGCTCCCCCCGGCGGGAGGGGTCCACCCCAGGGCCGGCCTCGACGATCTTGCCCACCAGCTCGTGCCCCGGGATCCTGGGCAGGTCATCGGGGTCGGCCCCCAGGTGGCCGTCGATGCAGTTCAGGACGGTCAGGCCCACCCCGCACGCCAGCACCTGGATCAGGACCTCGCCGGGGCCCGGGCGCGGCTCCGGGACCTGCTCCAGGACCAGATCCCCGCCCCAGGCGTGGATGCGCGCTGCTTCCATGAATCGGAATCTTATTCCGCCACGCGGTATGGTTGTTGACGTTGTCGCCGTGCCCCACCTAGGATGCTGCCGAACCATGCCAGGTAGGGAGGGAGGCCATGCAGGGATTCATTGAGCAGACCCTCAACGGGTTGACGTTTGCGGGGCTGCTCTTCTTGCTCGGCAGTGGGTTCACGCTCATTTTCGGCCTGATGCGGATCGTGAACCTGGCGCACGGTGGCACCTACCTCGTGGGCGGCTACGTGGGGTACTCCACCATCGCCCTGACCCACAGCTTCGTGCTCGGCCTGGCCGCGGGGGCGGTGGCGATGGCCATCTTCGGCGTCATCTTGGAGCGGGGGCTGCTGACCCGGGTGCGAGGGATGCCGTTCTCCGAGCTGTTGCTGACCATGGGGGTGGCGTTCATCATGGGCGACGTGGCGTTGGCCATCTGGGGCGGCGACCCCCTGGCCATCCACATGCCCGGTGTGCTCGATCGCTCCAGCCGGCTGGGGACGCTGACCTACCCGAACAGCCGCTTCGTCATCCTCGGCGTGGCGGTGGTGGTGGCCCTGCTCCTCTCCTACCTCCTGGGGCGGACGAGGATCGGGGCGATCATTCGGGCGGGGGTGGACGACCGCGAGATGGTGAGCGCCCTGGGCATCAACATCAACCGGGTCTTCACCGCCGTCTTCGTGCTGGGCACGCTCCTGGCCGGGCTGGCGGGGGTGCTGGGCGGTAGCCTGCTCACCCTCTACCCCGGGGGAGACTCGGACATCCTGGTCTTCGCCCTCGTGGTGGTCATCATCGGCGGCCTGGGGTCGTTGCGAGGCGCGATCGTGGGCAGCCTGGTGGCCGGGCTGCTCGACAACTACGGCCAGGCGTACTTCCCTGAGCTCGCCTACTTCACGCTCTTCGCGCCCATGGCGATCATCCTGCTCTGGCGGCCCCAGGGCCTGTTCGGGAAGAGCACGGTCTGATGAGCGCCGTCGTTCGTGTCCTCGATCGTCGCCCTGCGTGGCTGCGGGCCCTCGTGGCCCTGGTCCTGCTCGCGATCGCGGCCATCGTCCCGCAGCTGGGCTCCACCTTCTACGTCTCGCTCGGCCTCAACTTCCTGATCTTCGGCCTGCTGGCCATGAGCCTCGACCTGATCGGGGGCTATACCGGGTTGGTGTCCCTGGGCCAGGCGGCCTTCCTCGGGGTCGGGGCCTACGGCATCGCCTGGGGTCTGAAGCAGGGGATGAGCGCCAACGCCAGCGTCGGCCTGGCCTTGCTCGCGGTCGTGGTCACGGCCCTGGTCTTCGGGCTCGCCGCCGTCCGCGTGGGCGGCATCACTTTCGTGATCCTGACCCTCGCCCTGGGTCAGATCATCTGGGGGCTCGCCTATCGCTGGGTGAGCGTGAGCGGCGGCGACAATGGGCTCCCCATCTCCGATCGGCCGGGCCTGGGCCCGATCGACCTCAGCGGCAGCACTGCCTACTACTACTTCGTGCTCGTCATCTTCGTGATCTGCGCGCTCATCCTCCGTGCCATCGTCAACTCGCCCTTCGGCCTCACCCTGCGTGGCATCAAGGACAACGAGCTCAGGATGCGCACGCTCGGCTATCGCGTGGGATTGCACAAGTACCTGGCCTTCGTGATCTCAGCCTTCTTCGCCGGGGTGGCGGGGGTCCTGTTCGGGTTCTTCAACCTCTACATCAGCCCGACCGCGATCGACTTCGGCCACAACGGCACCGTGGTCCTGATGGCCGTGCTCGGCGGGCTGGGGACGCTCTGGGGCCCCTTGCTGGGCTCGCTGGTCATCGTCTTCTTGCAGCAGTACCTGAGCATCTACGTCCAGCGCTGGGTGACGGTCCAGGGCGTCATCTTTGTGCTGGTGGTGCTTTTCGCGCCGGACGGGCTCTGGGGGCTCCTGACCCGTCTCGGCCGATGGCTGAGAGGCCGTGCCGGCGCCCCGCCGAGCGTGGAGCCCCGCCTCGCCGAGCGGTCGGTGGTGGGGGTTTACGAGGACGATCTGGCGTGAGCGCCGCCGGGCTCCGGTAGGGAGGAGCGATCGTGGGGAGAGGTCGTACGTGCATGGGACTCCTGGGCGCCGTGCTGCTCGCCCTGGTCGGCTGCGGCGGCGGGGCGGCCAGGCAGGCCGGTCCGGTCAAGGTTGGCTTCATCTTGCCCCTGACCGGGGTCTTCGCCGCCAACGCCCAAGACGAGCGCGACGGCTGGAACCTGGCCATCAAGGATGCCGGTGGCAGCGTCGCCGGAAGGAAGATCCAGACCATCTTCGTCGACGACGCCTCCGATCCCAACCAGGGGCTGACCGACGCCCGCCAGCTGGTCCAGACCCAGAAGGTCGATGTGCTCATCGGCCCCATCGCCGCCAACGTGGGGCTGGCCATCCGCGGCTTCGTGGCCGCAAGCGGCATCCCGACCCTGTACCCGAGCGCCTGCTCGGTCGAGCTGGCCACCACCCAGAAGACCCCCAACCTGATCCTGACCGGCTGGACCTGCGACCAGCCGACCCTCAACTTCGGGAGGTACGTCTGCGACACCTTGGGGTACAAGCACCTGACCACGGTGGCCATGGACTACGCCTTTGGGTGGCAGGTGACCGGGGGCTTCGTCTCCACCTACACGGCCGCCGGCTGCCGCATCGACAAGCAGATCTGGGCGCCCTTCAACGCCACCGACTACAGCCCGTACGTCTCCCAGATCCCGTCGGGCACCCAGGCCGTCTTCGACCTCGCCGCGGGCTCGGCCGCGGTCCGCTTCACCCAGGCCTACCAGGCCTTCGGGCTGATGGGCAAGATCCCTTTGGTGGGTGGAGGCACGTTGACCGACTACTCTGCCATGCGCTCGGAGTCCCCGAGCTCGGTGCTGGGCGCCATCACCGTCCTGCAGTATGCCGATGGGCTGAACACGCCGGCCAACAAGGCGTTCGTCCAGGAGTACCACGGCGCCACCGGCAAGTACCCCTCCTACTACGCTGAGAGCGCCTATGCGACCGCCCGGCTGCTGATCGCGGCCTTGAGGCGGCTCAACGGAGACACGGCCGACCACAAGGCGCTCGTCAACGCTCTCAAGACCACGCCCTTCGACGCCCCCAGGGGGCCGGTGAGGATCGACCCCGCCACCAACTCACCGATCCAGAACATCTACATCCGTCGGGTCGAGATGGTGGATGGCGCCTTGCGCAACGTGGTCATCGACACCATCACGCAGAGCCCTCCTTGGGGCCCGCTCTCGAGGTCCCGATGGGAGGTCCAGGCCGCTCACTACGGGAGGACGGGATGAGCGCAGCCGAGGATGGGACGACCGCCCTGCGCCTGGTCGGCGTCAGCCGTCGGTTCGGTGGGATCACGGCGGTGGCGGACGTGAACCTCGAGGTGGCGGTCGGCGCGCGCCACGGCATCATTGGCCCCAACGGGGCTGGCAAGACCACGCTCTTCAACGTCATCAGCGGAGAGCTGAAGGCGACCCGGGGACGCATCGAGCTGTTCGGCCGGGAGATCACGCGGCACTCGCCGCCGTCCAGAGTCGCGCTGGGCCTCGGACGTACCTACCAGATCACGCGGCCCTTCGTGCACCTCACCGTGCGCGAGAACCTGACCATTGGCGCGCACGGCCTGTCCCGGTCCAAGTTCTCCTTGTTCCGCAGCTGGCGGAGCTACCGGGCCCGCAACCAGGAGGTGGAGGAGCTGGCCCATCGGTTCGGGCTCGCCGACCGCCTCGACAGCCCGGTCTCTGATCTCTCCCATGGCGAGGTCCGGCAGCTCGAGGTCGCGCTCGCCCTGACCCTCAAGCCGCGTCTGCTGCTCTTGGACGAGCCGGGAGCCGGGCTCTCGCCCGGCGAGCGGGTCAGCATGCGGGCGCTGCTCCACTCCCTGCCTCCCGAGCTGACCCTGGTCATGATCGAGCACGACATGGACCTGGTCCGTGACGTCGTCAACCGGATCACGGTCCTGCACTTCGGGGAGGTGGTGGCGGAGGGGCCGACGGCTGAGATCCAGAGCCATCCCCGGGTGCGCGAGATCTACCTGGGGTCGAAGAGGTAGCGGCGGTGCTCGAGATCGAGGACATCCACACCTATCGGGGTCAGAGCTATGTGCTGCAGGGCGTGACCATGCAGGTGCCGGATGGTGCCTGCACCACCCTCCTGGGGCGCAACGGCATGGGGAAGACCACCTTGATCCGCAGCCTCATGGGCCTGTCGCCGCCCAGCGCTGGCCACATCCGGCTCGACGGTGAGGAGCTGGTGGGCCTACAGCCCTTCGAGATTGCCCAAAAGGGGCTGGGCCTGGTCCCCCAGGGCCGACACGTCTTCCCCTCCCTGACGGTGGAGGAGAACCTGATCTTGGCCTCTCGGAGGGCTGCCCGTGGCGGCAGGGACGGCAACGTCTGGGACCTGGACCGGGTCTACGAGGTCTTCCCCAACCTCCGTGACCGCCGTCGCAACCGGGGTGGGGAGCTCTCGGGGGGCGAGCAGCAGATGCTCGCCATCGGCCGGGCGCTGATGAGCAACCCGCGCATCCTCCTCATGGACGAGCCCTCGGAGGGGCTGGCACCGGTCATCGTGGAGCGGGTCGAGGAGGTGATCCGCAGCCTGCGCGGCCAGCACCTCTCGATCCTGCTGGTGGAGCAGAACTACCAGGTCGGGGTCAGCTCCGCCGACCACGTCTACATCCTCTCCAAGGGGGTGGTGGTCTGGGACGGCAGCCCCCAGGAGCTGGAGGCGGCCGAGGATGTCAAGCACACCTATCTGGGGGTCTAGTGGTGAGGCAGAGAACCCTTGGGGGACTCCGCGTGTCCGCGATCGGCCTGGGCTGCATGGGCATGTCGGGCACCTACGGTCGGGTGGAGGAGGCGGAGGCGATCGCCACCATCCACCGTGCCCTTGAGCTGGGGGTGACCCTGTTCGACACCTCCGACATGTATGGGGCCGGCCACAACGAGGAGCTGCTCGGGCGGGCCCTGCGCGGCCGGCGTGAGCAGGCGGTCGTGGCCACCAAGTTCGGCCAGGTGACGGGGCCGGACGGGCGCCCGGCGGGCGTGGATGGCAGCCCAGCCTACGTCCGGCAGGCGTGCGAGCGCAGCCTGCGGCGGCTCGGCACCGACCACATCGACCTCTACTTCCAGCACCGGGTGGACCCCCAGGTGCCGATCGAGGAGACGGTCGGGGCCATGGCCAGGTTGGTCGAGGAGGGCAAGGTGCGCGAGCTTGGCCTCTGTGAGGCCTCGCCCTCAACCCTGCGCCGTGCCCACGCCGTGCATCCCATCGCCGCGCTTCAGACCGAGTACTCGCTGTGGTGGCGGGAGCCGGAGGTGGAGCTGATCCCGACCTGCCGGGAGCTTGGCATCGGCTACGTCGCCTACAGCCCCTTGGGTCGGGGGTTGCTCACCGGCCGCATCCGGAGCCGGGGGGACCTGGCCGATGACGACCGTCGTCGACAGCATCCCCGATTCGCCGAGGAGGCCCTGCCCGTCAACCTGGCCCTGGTGGATCGGGTGACGGCGGTGGCCGCGGCCAAGGGCTGCACCCCGGCGCAACTGGCGATCGCCTGGGTCCTAGCCCAGGGCGAGCACCTGGTCCCCATCCCGGGCGCAGGACGGCGCCCGCACCTGGAGGAGAACGTCGCCGCGCTCGAGGTCGAGCTCAGCCCCGAGGACCTCCGTCGGATCGAGGAGGCAGCCCCGCCGGGTGCCGGTGCGGGGGCTCGCTACGACGAGCGTGCCCTGCGCCACCTGCAACCCGCGACCGAAGGACGTTGGAGCTAAGGAGTTGAGGAGGAAGGATGATCAGATCGGGTAGCGTTTGTAGGATCCTGGCCGGGCTGTTGAGCCTGGGGCTGGTGGCCGCCTGCGGTGGCGCGAGCAACCAAGGGGGTGCCAGCGCCTCGCCGATCAAGGTGGGCTACGAGGTCCCGTTGACCGGGAACTTCGCCTCCAACGGGCGCGACGAGGAGAACGGCTTCAAGCTTGGCTTGAAGGACTTCGGCGACGTCGTCGATGGCCACAAGATCGTGCCCATCTTCGCCGACACCGCGGCCGATCCGAACCAGGCGCTCTCCGTGGCCCACCAGCTGGTCGAGAACCAGGGGGTGCAGATCTTCGAGGGGCCGCTCGCCGCCAACGAGATCGCGGCCGTGGCCGCCTACCTCGGCCCCCGGGGCATCCCCACCGATGACCTCTCGATGTGCTCCGCCATCCAGCTTGACTACTACGTCAAGTTCAACAACGGCCTCAGCTCGGGCTGGGCCTGCAACCAGCCCGCCATCATGGCCGCGGAGTGGGCCTACAACGACATGCACTGGCGACACATCGTCACCGTCGGTCAGGACTTCGCCTTTGGCTGGCTGGTCGACGGTGGGTTTGCCGCCGCGTTCAAGCAGCTAGGGGGGACCATCGACAAGATGATCTGGTTCCCCAACACCACCCTCGACTTCAGCCCCTACGTCTCGCAGATCCCCACCAATGTCGACGCCGTCTACGCCGAGGTCTCCGGGCAGGTGGCGGTGCGGTTCACCCAGGCGTACCTGCAGTTCGGGTTGAGGAACAAGGTCCCGCTCTTCGGGATCACCCAGATGACCGACTACTCGGCGTTGCCCTCGGAGGAGCCGGCCGCGGTCCTGGGCCTGCATACGGGCGCCCAGTACTGCGACGGGATCCAGAGCCCGCAGAACCAGAAGTTCGCCAACGAGTACAAGGCCGCCTATGGCACCTACCCCGGCTACTACTCCGACGCTGGCTACACCAAGGCCAGGCTGTTGGTGGCCGCGCTGAAGCGCCTGCACGGTGACGTCTCCAACAAGAAGGCCGTGATCCAGGCCATGCGCACCACTCCCATCGTCTCCGCTCGGGGCCCGGTCAAGCTGAGCGGCCCTCCCGCCTACTCGCCGATCCAGAACATTTACATCTGCCAGGTGGAGCAGGTGAACGGGGAGCTGCGCAACGTGCCCATCAAGACCTATAAGAACGTCCCGCCCTGGGGGATCCTGCCCGAGAGCAAGTGGATCGAGGAGTTCCGGCACGACAGCGCCGCTCGTCCGACGCCATGAGCGCGCGGGGGCTGCGCGTCGCGGTCGTCCAGGCGACCGGGCCCTTCCTCCGGCGTGATCGCTGCCTCGAGGAGGCGGTGCGGTGGATCCAGGAGGCGGGCGCCCAGGGCGCCCGCCTGGTCGCCTTCCCTGAGGGGTTCATCCCCGGGCATCCCACCTGGTATCACTTCCATCCCGTCACCGGCAAGCAAAGCCTGGAATGGGCGGCCGAGCTCTTCGCCAACTCGGTCGAGGTGGGGGGGCCGGTCACCGACGCCCTCTGCGAGGCGGCGCGGAGGGCGGGCGTCCACGTGGTGATCGGGGTCTGCGAGCGCGAGCCGGGGACCACCGGCACCATGTACAACACCCAGCTCTTTATCGATGACGGGGGACGCATCCTGGGCAAGCGCCAGAAGCTGGTCCCCACCGTCGGCGAACGCATCGTCCACGCCCCCGGGCGCGGTGAGATGGTGCCGGTCTTCGAGACCAAGATCGGGCGCCTGACCGGTCTCCTCTGCGGGGAGAACGCCAATCCGTTGGCCATCTTCGCCCTCGCCGCGCAAGGGGCCCAGATCCACGTCGCCTGCTGGCCCAGCCACTTCTCGCCCAACGAGCACCCCATGGCGGAGGCGGTGACCTTCAACACGCTGTCGTTGTCCTACAAGGCGAGTTGCTTCGTCCTCAACGCCTGCGGCACCATCACCGAGGAGCATCGTCATCTCCTCCCGCGCACGGACGATGACCGTCGCTTCCTGGCCGACCCGTTGAACGGGGGTGGGTCCAGCGTGATCGGGGCCACCAGCCGGGTCCTGAGCGGCCCCATGCCCGGTGACGAGCAGGGGCTCCTCCTGGCCGAGCTCGACCTGCACGATTGTGTGCGGGCCAAGGTCGTCCACGACTACAGCGGCCACTACAATCGGGCCGACGTCTTTACCCTGGAGGTGCGAGCCCCGAGCCATCGCCTGCTACGGCGCCTGGACGGGGCCGGGGTGGGGCTGTGAGCGGCACGGTCGTGGCCATCCCTCGCTTCTCGATCGCGGAGCGCGACCGCCGCTACCGGCTGGCTCGCGACCTGATGGAGGAGCAAGACCTGGACGCGCTCCTGGCCTATGGCGAGCGTGGAGAGGCAGGTCCCCCGCAGTTCACGCCCGACACCTACTTCACGAACGATCGGCCGGGGGCGACGGTGATCCTCCCCCGGCGGGGTGAGCTGGTGGCCTTGGTCTGGTCCTCGGCCGTCATCGGCGATCACCTGGAGGCATCGAGGCGCGGTGATGCCACCTGGCTGCGCCCCTCCCAGATCCGGACCGGCCGCGGCGCCGACGCCATCGTGCGGACCTTGCGTGAGCAGGGCCTGGAGCGAGGCCGGATCGGCGTCCTCGGCCTCGAGCCGTATCCCCCCTTTTTCCCCGAGGGGCTGATCCCGTATGTCACCTGGCAGCGGGTGCTGGAAGCGCTGCCCGAGGCCACCTTCGTCCCCGTCCAGCGCCGCTTCAGCGAGCTGACCATGGCCCGCAGCCCCGAGGAGGTCGAGGTCCTCCGCTGGTCGGCCCAGGCGGGGGAGCGCATGTGCGAGGCGATGGTCGAGGCAGCCCGTCCCGGGGTGCTGGAGAGCGACCTCTACGCGGCTGCCGCCGCCGCCTGCTTCGCCAACGTGGCCAACTGCTACTGGCTGATCCTGCTCTCGGGTCCTGGCACCCTGGCCTGGGGGCCGCCCCCCTGGACCTATCGACCCCAGCCGCCGAGGGCGATCCAGAACGGCGATCTGGTACTGGCCGAGCTCTTCGTGACCGCAGGGATGCTGGAGAGCCAGCAGCAGCTCACGATCGCGGTGGGGGACGTCCCGCCGGAGGCGGAGGTGTGCGCCCGAGCCGCCCGCGAGGCCTATGAGATCGGGCTTCGGGAGCTGAAGGTGGGAGCACGCTTCGGGGACGTGGTGGAGGCGATGGACGAGCCCATCCGGCGCGTCGGGGGCTGGAACCTCACCCCCCACCTCCACAGCCTCAACCCCTTCGGGGCCATTGGGCGTTGCGGGCAAGGGTTCCCGGCCCAACCGGGGATGGATGCCTATCGCGAGGTCGGGGCGCTGGAGACCACCCTGCCCGACCTCGTCCTCCGCCCCGGGATGGGCTTCGCCTTCGAGCCGAATTGCGTGCTGGGACGCTGCCGTGTCAACATCGGAGGCACGGTCGTCGTGGGCGACGATGGCCCGATCGAGCTGAACCGGATCTGCAACTCCATGGTCCGTGTCTGAGCGCATCCTCGGCCAGCTGAGATCTCCCCAGGACGGGGGCTGGCTTGAGGGTCGTGATCCCCTGGAGGCTCATCCCGGGCCTGGCCACGCATCCGGCCATGGGCCCCTGGTCCTGGCCGTGCCCTCGGTGGGCCGGCCAGATGTGGCCTCTCCCCATTCGGTCGCTGCCCTCCCTGGTCGGGAGGTGTCGAGGAGGTCCGCATGAAGCTCGGGATCGCGCTTCCCAACGCGCTTCCCTATGGTCTCGACCGACGCCTCTTCATCGAGTGGGCCCGGGCCGCGGACGCGGCCGGGTTCCACTGCCTTGCCACCTTGGATCGACCGAACTACGACATGTGGGAGCCGCTGGTGACGCTGGCGGCGGCCGCGGCGGTGACGGAGCGAGCGCGCCTGGTCACGGCGGTGATGCAGCTTCCCAACCGCAACGAGGTCCTGGTGGCCAAGCAGGCGGCGGTGATCGACCGGGTCTCCAACGGGCGGCTCGACCTGGGCGTGGCCTTGGGCGGGCGGCCGGACGACTATGAGGTGCTCGGCGCCGACATGGGGCATCGGGTGTCGCGGTTCCGACGGCAGGTGCGACGCATCCGCGAGATCTGGGCCGAGGCGAGGCGGGCCACCAAGGAGGGGTTTGGACCGCTGGGGCCAGCGCCGGTCCAGGAGCAGGTCCCGATCTGGGTTGGGGCCAACCCCAACAACGAGCCGGGCCAGCGAAGGGCGGTCGAGCTCGGGGATGGGTTCGTCGTAGGGGCGTTGGTCGAGCCCGAGCAGGCAGCCCCGCTCGTGCGTCGGGTCCGCTCCTGGGCCCAGGAGCATGGCAAGCCCCGCTTCACGGTCGCGCGCATCGCCTACGTGGCGGTGGGGGGGAAGGCGCAGCTGGAGGAGGCGGTGCGTCAGACCCAGCGCTACTACCCCATGGGCACGGTGCGGCCACCCGAGGAGGTGGTCAAGCACGGCCCCCCAGAGGCGGTGGCGGAGTGGGTGGCAAAGAACGCCGAGGCTGGCTTCGACCTCACCATCCTCTTCCCCCAGGTCCCGAGCCTGGAGCAGGTGCAGCTCCTGGGCGAGCGGGTGCTGCCGGCGTACCGTTGATGGCGGTCCCCACCATGCGCCTGGAGCTCGTCGCCATCCCCACGGGGACGGAGCCGCTGCACGGGCTCTACTACGAGCCCGCCGAGGGGCCGGTCCGCGGTGCGGCCCTGGTCTTCCACGGCAACCAGTCCAACTTCTACGTGGGCCCGCCCGCCTTCCTGCCCCCTCACTTGACCGAGATGGGGCTGGCGTGCCTGGCCTTCAACCGGCGGGGCCACGATGTCGTGGCCACCTACCGCAGCCGGGAGCCGGTGGGCGGGGCCTTCCAGACCACGGCCCAGGCGCTCGAGGACAACGAGCTGGCAGGGCGCTACCTCCGCGCTCGAGGTCATCCGGCCCCGATCGTGATCGGGCACAGCAACGGCGGCACGCTGGCCGTCCGCTACGTGGTCGACCATCCGGAGACGCCGGCGCTGGTCTTGCTCTCGGCCCACTGCGGGGGGGCCAAGGTACACCGCAAGATCAGCGAGCTGGGACTGTTCGCGGGATCCCGCCTCCAGGAGCTGACGAGGCGGGCCCAGGAGCTGGTCGCGGCGGGGCGAGGACGTGAGCTGATGCTGCTCCCCGGTTGGTGGCACGTGATCTCGGCCGAGAGCTTCTTGGACTACCTGGCTGGCCCCCCGGATCTGCTGGAGCTGGCGCCCGGCGTTCGCTGCCCGACCTTGTTCCTCCGTGGCGCGGCCGAGGACCGAGAGCTGTACCCTGCCGACGCCTTCGCCCGTCGGGCCGGAGGGCCCTGCCAGGTGGTCGACCTTGAGGGTTGCGACCACTGGTACAACGGCCTCGACCAGGAGGTGGGGCGATCGGTGACGCGCTGGTTGTCCCAGGTGCTGCCGCAGGAGGCGCGGCGATGAGCCGCGTCCTCACCGTGCCGCCGCGTCATGCCAACTGGTTCGCCTACTTCCCCGAGGACTACCGGTGGTCGGCAGCCCTGGCCTTCGTGCTCAGCACCGCCGGTCAAGGTGGCGCCGAGGTGGCAGAGGTCGACCGGGTCGGACGGCGGTTGCGCGATCGGGTGGGCGATGATGCGGCCTGGTTCAACGAGTGGCGCGCGGAGGCGACCCGCCTCCAGGGTCTCGCCGAGGCCGCCCGCTCGTCGGGGCGGCGCCTGACCGCGGCCGGCCTCTACCTCCGGGCCTGTGCCTACTACCAGATCGGGGAGCGGTTCCGGATCCCGAAGGACGAGATCGCCCTCGACGCCTATCGGGCCGCGGTCTGGTGCTTCCACGGCTACGCCGAGCTGATCGACGCGCCTCGCATCGAGATGGTGGAGGTGCCCTACCAGGGCACGTCATTGCCGGCGTACCTGGTCCACGCGGAGAACACCGACGATCCCCGCCCGCCGTGCGTGGTCTACTTCGACGGCCTGGACGTGACCAAAGAGCTGTGCTACCTGCGGGGGGTGCGCGACCTCACCCGTCGGGGGATGGCCTGCCTGGTCGTCGACGGCCCCGGGAACGGGGAGTCGATCCGCTTCCGCGGCCTCCCCCTTCGCCACGACTACGAGCGGGCGGGAAGCGCGGCCCTGGACTACCTGGAGAGCCGCGGGGACGTGGACGCCGCCCGGGCTGGCGTCCTGGCCATCAGCCTGGGAGGTTACTATGCCTCTCGGGTTGCGGCCATGGAGCCGCGCTATCGCGCCTGCGTCGCTTGGGGCGCCATCTGGGATTACCACGCCACCTGGGAGAGCCGGCTGCGCTCGGGGTTCCAGACCCAGCTCTCGGTTCCCGCGCACCACATCCAGTGGGTGCTTGGGGTGGAGGGGATCGAGGCCGCCCTGGCCCGCTTGGAGGACTTCCGGCTCCAGGGCGTGGTCGAGCGGGTCCGGTGCCCCTTCCTGCTCCTCCATGGCGAGGAGGACGAGCAGGTGCCCCTCGACGACGCCAGGGCGCTCTTCGCGGCGGTGGGGTCCGCCGACAAGACGATGCGGGTCTTCACCGCCGAGGAAGGAGGGGCACAGCACTGCCAGCATGACTACCTGAGCATCGCCAGCACCACCTTCGCGGACTGGCTGGCCGAGAAGCTGGGGGCGAGGATGGGCTGACGGGCAAGGACGGGGATATGGCCATGGACGGAATGGAGGCGGACCGGTCGCCCCCGATGGGCATGGCGGCGGGGACGACAGGAAGCCCCGGCCGGCCACGGGTGGTGATCGTCGGGGCGGGGTTCGGTGGCCTGGCTTGCGCCCGCAAGCTGGACCGGCGACCGGTTGACGTGCTCCTCATCGACCGGTGCAACTACCATCTCTTCACGCCGCTCCTCTACCAGGTCGCGACCTCGCTGCTGAACCCGAGCGACATCGCCTACCCGCTGCGGGCGATCTTCCGCCGCTCCCCCAACGTCCGCTTCCGACAGGCGGAGGTCCGCTCGGTGGACTGGGAGGGCCGAGCCGTGACCATCGCGAGCGGGGAACGGTTCCCCTACGACTACCTGGTCCTGGCCACGGGCAGCAGCGACGAGTACTTCGGCAACGAGCGGGTGGCCCGAGCGGCGATCGGCTTCAAGGGTCTGGAGCAGGCGCTGCGGCTCCGCAACCACGTGCTGGCCTGTCTGGAGCGGGCCAGTGCGGTGTCGGAGCGGTCCGAGCGCGAGCGGTTGCTCACCTTCGTGGTGGTCGGCGGCGGACCGACCGGGGTCGAGTACGCCGGTGCGTTGGCAGAGCTGCTGCGCCTGGTGCTGGGGCGGGACTATCCCGACCTCTCCTGGGCCGGGGCCCGCATCGTGCTCGTGGAGGGTCGGGAGCGATTGCTGGGGGCTTTCCCCCGGCAGCTGGGGGCTTATGCCGGGCGTGTGCTCCGGCGGCGCGGGGTGGAGATCCGGGTCGGCACCCTGGTCACCTCCGCCGACGAGCACTCGGCGACGCTGAGCGATGGGGTGACGATCCCGACCGCGACCATCGTGTGGTCCGCAGGCGTGGGCCCTGACGATCCCCTGGGGGACACGGCTCCCCGGAGTCGGAGCCGACGGATCGAGGTCGGCCCCGATCTGGGGATCCGGGGACGACCGGGGAGCTTCGCGATCGGGGACGTGGCCTCGATCTCATGGCAAGGCGCTGAGCTGCCCATGCTGTCGCCACCGGCGATGCAGGCTGGCCGCTACGTGGCCCGGGTCATCCTCTGCTCGGCCCGGGGGGTGCCCTCCCCGCCCCCGTTCCGGTACGTGGACAGGGGGACGATGGCCACCATCGGTCGTAACGCCGCGGTGGCCAGCATTGCTCGGCTCCGCCTCACCGGCTTCGTCGCCTGGCTGGCCTGGGCCTTCGTCCACATCTACTACCTGATCGGCTTCCGCAACCGACTGGTGGCGCTGATGTCCTGGGCCTGGAACTACCTGCGCTGGGACCATCCCATCCGGATCATCATCCAGGCCGACCCCGATCCCCTGGTCAGGGCTGTGGGGGACGGGGCCTCCGACTCCCGGAGCTGACGCTGGAATCGCTCACGACGAGGGCGTGGGCTCAGCCTGAACCAGCTCCGCCACGCAGAGCGAGGGGGCGACGAAGGGGTCGAGACGATTGACGTCGACCTCGGCCTGGAGCTCCCGCAGCGCCCCTTGCATCAGGCCTTGATGGACGGCGCAGGTGACCTCGGGATGGCGGGTGGCGAGGTCGTGGAAGGGGCATCGGTGCAGGAGGACGCGGACGGTGTCGTGGCCGTTCTCGATCTGGGGCCGGAAGCCGAGCTTCGCCAGCAGCTGCTGTACGCGGTCCAGGACCTGCTCCCGCCCCAACCGCTCGAAGGGGGAGGGACGCTCGACGAGGAACCGTCCCCAGGCCTGGCCCGCCTCGACCGCCGCCGCCCGTGGGTCGGGGATGGAGCCTGCAAGGTAGCTGGCGAGGATCTCCGCCAGCAGACGGTAACCGGAGCCGTCGTCGCCGGCCGAGGCCGTCGGCGCAAGCCGGTAGACGGTGCGTGGACGACCGGGCACGGTCCGTCGCTCCGGACGGCTGATGACGAGGCCAGCTCGCGCCAGCACCTCCAGGTGCGCACGGATGGTGTTGTGATGCAGCCCCAGCCGCTCGGCCAGCTGGTTGACGTCCAGAGGCGTTGGGCTGCGCTCCAGCTCCTCCAGGATGCGAACCCGGCTCACCTCGGACAGCGCCCGATGCGTGCCGACGTCGGTGCGCAGGGGACGGGAAGAGTTTTCATTGGTCATACCGTGAATATAGGTTGCCGGGATCAGGGGGACGTCAGCCGAACGCCCAGGTCCACGATGGCGAGCGTCAGCACGGAGATGAGGGGGGTCAGGGCTTGGGAGAGGGAGATGGCCCGGGGAGACCACCCGCCGGCCAGCCAGGGCGTGGGCGGTGGTGGGGGCCACCACCACCGCCCACGCCGTCTTGAGGGCCAGGGTGCGGCCCCAGGGGCTGCCGAGCAGAGCACCCCCGGTGTGGGGAGGCGCTCGGCAGCGGTGGCCGTGCCGGAGATGGCGATGAGGAGGCCGGCGGCCGGCGCACCGACCAGGTAGGCCCGCCCCGACCCCCATCGACCGTCGGAGGTCGGGGGGAGCCAGCGTCCGCCCCGACCTTCCCCCCGAGCACGGCCGGGGGCGGGGAAGAATAGAGAGTTCGATGGCCCCTCGGACACGACGGCCGAGGCGAGGCGCTGGCCAGGGCCTGATCCTGGACCTCTACGGGCTCTACATTCGTCGCCTCGGGGGGTGGCTGGCGGTCTCGGATCTCGTCAACCTGGCCGGCAAGCTGGGAGCCGATGACCAGGCGGTGCGATCGGCCGTCGCGCGGATGGTGCGTGCTGGGCTGCTAACCCCTGAGCGTCGTGGCTCGCGTCGTGGCTACCGCCTCACCCCGATCGCGGATCGGCTCCTGGAGGAGGCGGACCGTCGGATCTCGTCGGCGGTGGAGCCGGCCGAGCTGGCTGATGGCTGGGTGCTGGTGTCGTTCTCCATCCCGGAGAGCGAGCGTCGTAAGCGTCACCGGCTCCGCTCGCGGTTGGCCTGGCTCGGCTTCGGCCGTCTCTCCAGCGCCCTCTGGATCGCCCCCACGCGCTCCCTCCCGACCCTCCGCGAGGTCGTTCGCGAGCTCGGCTTCGAGCGATACGTGGACATCTTCATCGCCCACTACCGTGGGTTCGGATCGCCGATGGCGATCGTCCGGCGATCCTGGGACCTAGAGCGGCTGGAGGGGCGATATCGGGCCTTCATCCAGGATCATGAGCCCTTGCTGGCCCGCGAGCACGAGCATCGGGAGCCGGAGGCGTGCTTCGTCGACTACACGCTGACCGTGCACGCCTGGCGACGGTTGCCCTGTCTCGACCCTGGGCTGCCACCCGAGCTGCTGCCCCCGGCTTGGGCGGGACGGGCGGCCGCCGATCTCCTTCAGGCCATCCGGCTGCGGCTGGAGGGGCGTGCTACCCGGTACGTGGACGAGGTGGTAGCCGCTCAGGACGATCGCGGCTGGGAGTTCCCCTATCGCCTCGAGGAGGCAGGCTCCTAAGTGGTCCACACCAGGGGTTCGTGAGGGGGCATCCGGGGACCTGAGGGCAAGGAGAGCCTGGCAGCTGGTTGGGGCGGCAATGAAAGGCCCGGAGGCGAACCGGACGCTCGCCCGCTGGAGGGGTGGGATGGCCAGCCAACCGACGAAGGCGCGCCCCCGCCGACGATGCCGCCTGGGTCTAGCGGGCTTGCTTCTTCCTTCATAGCTTCATGAGCGGCCGGGCCTCAGGAGCCCGGAGGGTGGCCAAGCGGCCGACGACGGCGCGGTCATCCCCCCACGTGTCGAGCATGCCTTCTGGTGAGGCTTCCCAGACATCGGGCAGTGCCTCAGGTCTCCAGTGACCACCGACCAGTTCGTTCCCACGGACCGTTGAGTGGGGGAACGGGGTCCAGCGAGGAAACGGTGCTCTCCCAGATGATCCGGCTCATCCTGGGCGGCGGATACCCCGGTCCATGGCCCTGGAGTGATGCCTTCCGACGCAGTGAGCGAATGTCATCGATGGCAGCGAGACCGAGGGCCGAGGGGAGAGGTCATCATGCGTTCATGGTGTCGTTGGTGATGGCATGCTAGAGTACTAGCGCGGGAATGGGGAGGGGGAGAAGGCTCGCCGGGCGAGCCGGCGGCGGAGTGGTTCGCCGGAGGAAGGAGGAGTGCGGCGCACCGTACCCCAGCTGCGACCGGTTAGGCCCTGACCCCGTCGGGGGGGGTGACCTGACCGCGACCGACCGCCTCATGACCGTGAAGGCAGTGAATCAGAGAGAGAAGAGGAAGAGGAGGAGGAGGAGGTCTCTGATGCCCGGAAGTCAACGCAAGCGACCCGCCAGGTGGCTCCTGGCGGCGTCGTCCACCCTGACGGCGCTGGTCCTGGCTGCGTGCGGAGGCGGCGGCACCAACACGACCTCGGCCACGAGCAGCACCACGCCACAGCGAGGGGGGAGCCTGACCGTGCTGGAGGGGTCGGGTTTCGCCGGCGCCTGGCCGGCGGGCCTGGACCCCGCCACCAACACCAACGGGGCGGCCAACCAGAGCTACATGGAGGCGATCTACGGCCAGCTCTTCGAGCTCGACCAGCACGGCAAGATCGTCCCCGACCTGGCCACCGGCTACCAGTTCGCCGACGGGGGCAAGACCGTCAACATCACCATCCGGCAGGGGGTGAA
>DATGLL010000092.1:0-7210 GCA_035294145.1 Candidatus Dormiibacterota bacterium
ATGCCCGACGCTCCGGGATCCGGGCCGCGTCCGACCGGGACCGGCCGTCCACCGCGATTGAGGCTGCGCTAGCCGCCTCCTCGAGGATCACGTCGTCTCGCTCGGAGCCCGCCTGATCCGACCGCGAGAGCCAGCCGTGCCGCCTCGGGCCGCTGGCCCCGGTGCGGCCTGGGGTCGAGGGCGTCATGCAGCCCCTGAAGGGCCAGTGCTCGCTCATCACCCACGACCGCCGAAGCGTGAGGCGGCCAGAGCGGGATCACGCATCTGAGGGAGCGCAGCGACGTGGGGACCCGCCCGGTCCAGACCTCACAGGCCCCGAGAAACCGCGCCAGGTCCGGCACGACGCCCAGCGCTCCATTGCCACCGAGCCCGTGCCCCTTGTGGAAGGGTCCTCTCCGGCCACCCAAGGGCCATCTTCTGCAGGTCCGCTGCACTCTTCTCGGCTCCTGCACGGCTGGCACGGCCCGCAGGCGGAGGCGCTTGGCGGGAGGCCTCGGCGTCTTGGCGACCTCCCGCCGGGTGAGACGAGCTGACGGCCAACCTCCTGCCGCGCAGCAGGAACCTCGCCTTCGCGCTCAGGGCACCCCAACGCCCACGGTGCACCGACCTGACCCGGAGCAAGCCGCCTCGGCTGCGCAAGGATTCGTCCGGGAGCCCGGGGGCTCGCCCCCCGGCCGCGGCTCGGGAAGCGTATGGTCGGGGTACGGTGGCCATGTTGTGGTTGCGGGGTCTGAGGAGCCATCGAGAGAGAAACATCCGAAGCCTTGCCGATGGCCAACGGCTCGCGCCCCCGTGCCCTCCCGGGGTGGAAGTCCCCGCCCGGGACGGCCCCGACGGTAGATGGGCCAGCGCAGCTGAGCCCCGCCATCGGCAGCACTGGATCAAGTTGAACGAGGAGAGATGAGATGCCCCAGACCCCTGTGTCAGAGCGCCTGGCCACCCCCAGTGACCTCGCCGAGGACGCGCGCCGGTCGGTGGCGGAGGTGCTGAACCCTCTGGTGGCGGACGCGTTCGCCCTCTACCTGAAAACCAAGAACTTCCACTGGCATGTGTCCGGAGCCCACTTCCGCGACTACCACCTTCTGCTCGACGAGCAAGCGGAGCAGGTGCTGGCCATCACCGATGCCCTGGCCGAGCGATCACGAAAGCTGGGCCAGCCCACCCTTCACTCCATCAGGGAGGTAGACCGACTGCGGCAGATCCCCGACGACGACCGGGCCTTCGTCGAGCCAGATGAGATGCTTCGGATCCTGATGGCCGACAACCAGGCCCTGGCCGAGCGCATGCGCCACGCCCACCGAGTGTGCGAAGCCGCCGGTGACGTGGCCAGCACGAGCCTCCTGGAGACGTTCATCGACGAGGCCGAGCGTCGGGTCTGGTTCCTGTACGAGGCCTCTAAGGGCGGCTGACCTCGCCTCGGCGTCCACGACCGCCACCGGCGCGGACGAGGCCTCGACGACGTCGCCTAGGGCTGGGGACCGTCCGGCTCCCTGGCGATCGATGAGCCTGGTGGGCCCCGACGGCGAGGTGTGAGACATCCCACGTGAGAGGACCTCAAGCTCTGGGTAAAAGGGCGCATGGGCCCCGAGCGATGGCTCCACGGTACCGCTGGCGATGGCGCCAGCAGCTGTGGAGGAGACCAGCAGCGTCGATCAACAAGGCAGCGACCGAGGCGACAGGCAGGGGGAGGCGGATGGCTCCACTCCCTGGGCCGAGCGGGGCTGCCGGGCCAGGGCGGCTTCCTGGGCGACCTCGCCGATGCTCGGCCCCGCCCCGGCGGCGAGGCAGCCGCCGTAGGCGGCACCAGCCTTCCTGGAGGCTGAGCCAGCGCACCTCCTCGATGCCAAGGAGACGGTAGACCCGGCGGTCCGAGCGAGACCCTTGCCCCGGGTCGCCTCGGCCAGGGCGCTCTGAGGCCCTCGGACCCCGCCGTCGGGCGGCGATCTCCCGGTCGGAGCGACGATCGCCCCCCTCCCGTTCTCCTTCAACCGGGACATGCGGCCAGGGCCGGACCGAGGGTCGAGCGGCACCTGGTGGGACCCGCGCAGCTCCCCGCTGCCCCCGCGCTTCATCGCCAGGGGCCGCCCGGCCGGTGCCAGCCAAAATCGATATGGGCCCCAGCGCTACCATGACGACTCGACGGCAGGCCACCTAGGGTCCCGGAGCACGACCCAGGCGAGGTCCACGTCGCCCCACTGGAGGTCACAAGGGACGGCCGCTGACCAGAAGCCCCCACAAGTCAATCCCGAACTCATCTGCCGTTGCGGCTTCGAGCTGTGGAACACGCCCTGGCAGGGCCGACCTCGACGCTGTCTACGCTGCGGCAAGCTCAACCCAGAGGACCTGCCCTGCCAGCACGTGCACGCCACCAAGCAGGGCGGCGATTGGGTGTGCTCCGACTGTAGGGAGGCCTGGCGGGAGCGTCGCTGACCTCCCGTCCCGAGGGCGAGCTGCCGGGGCGGCGACCCCAAGCGGCGCCAGGACTCACTGGAGCGGGTCGATGCGCTCTCGGCCGAGGAGCTGAGGCGCTACGAGGATGCGGTGGGGATCGTCCAGGCTGGGGGGAGATCTGACTGAGTTGAGTGTCAGAACAGCAGATTTACCGGTGACTCAACATAACCAAACATGATTTGGCTGAGCAAGAAGGGGGGTCAACCTCCGGTTCCTCTTCATTGGGCTGGCTCAAGTTTGCCGAGCCGCCGTCTGTGCATCGATCGAGAGGTACTCACCCATCGGAATGGATAGATCTTCAGCCGATTACGATCCTACAGAGACGGGTTTATCTTCGTATCAGATTTCATATCTCATGAGTTGGATGAGCCGGTTGGGTGGTCAACCTCACAACCCCCTCCGAGGGGGAGGTTGGCCATCGCTCTCCAAATTCGAGCCCGACGACAGAACGACGATAACGGGCTCTCCGGGACTTGCCAGGGAGGACCGGCCGAGCTCACCATGGCGGTGGCGAAGGCTGCCCCGTGAAGTAGGGGATTGGAACCCACGCAAAGAAGACGCCGTCCTCACCATCGTCTCCCGTTGCAGAGCTCACCATTAGCGTCCAGGGAGATGGGCACGAGCTGGTCGCCGACATGGCCGGGAAGAAGACGACCATCGACCGTCTCTTGGAGGTGTCACCCACGCCAAGGAGAAGGCCATGGCCAGGATCGGCATGGAGGGCAATGTCTTCATCTGAATGCGTGAGCACCTGCAGACAGCGCATCTTGACTTGCTTCAGGAGCTGATGGGCGCCGAGGTCCAGCCGCTCTGCGGTGCCAACCGGGCAAGCGCTCGAGCCCGGAGCCAGCTCCAGCGACGGCTACCGCGAGCGGGGCTGGGAGCTCCGCGTCGGCAGCATCAGCCTGGCCGTGCCCGAGCTGTGCCAGGACAGCCACCTGGCGGGGTGGCGGCTAGAGCCGGGGTGGGAGCGGGGGAGGCGCTGGTGGCCGTTGCTGCCCAGACCGACCTGGCCAGTGTTCCCACCTGACAGGTCGAGGGGCCGGTCCAGGCCCTGGGCATCGACGCCCTCACCTAATACTGTTACCGTCCGTAGCTGTGACCTGCGAGCGATCGTGACTGCACGGGGCGTGCCAGCGCTTGGCTCGTCCCCGTCATGGCCACGCCAGGCCAAGCTCCAGCGAGCGCCCGGGCAGCGACAGCGCCACCGCCACCGCCAGCAGCCGCCGCCCCTCGACCACAACTGGCCAGGCTGGGGGACCGGCCCGTTTTGCGCCTCGGCAAGGAGAAGGCGAGCCACGGCCAGGCTCGGGGCTGGCCCCGGCGCCGCGGAACGGCGCCGTCACGGGCGTTCAGTCCAGACCGCGTGGTCGATCAGACCGCCAAGACGTCCCCGCTCCCCAGCGCTCCAGCTCGTCGAACGTGGCCACCGTCCAACCCGGAGCGACAGGCCTTCGGCAAGCACGGTAGCAGCATCAGGGGCCTCGGCCTCGAGACGTTCAGACTAGCCGGTGGACGTGGCCATCCGTATCCGGAGTCATGAGAAGGTGGAGGGAGTCGGCTCACGCTGGAAGCTGCCGATCCAGTTGTAGCTGGCGTTGAGACCGCGCGCGCCGCCAGCCGGAGGCAACAGCGGGTTGAGCGGAGAGACGGTGATGGACTGCAACGTCGGCGTGGGGGCGGTGAGAGGCAAGGTGATCGCCCCCGGCGCGATCCCCTTCTCGACCCAATTCATGAGCGGGGTGAGGAGATCGGCCGTGACCTGGGGAGAGCCACCACCCAAGCAGTGATACTGATCCGGGATCATGTAGAGCCGGGAGAAGGCCTGGCTGGCGGCGAAGCCACCGGCCCGGCTGACGACAGCTGCATAGTAACCGACCGTCCCGAAGGGCGGGATGGCCTGATCTGCCCAGCCATGGTACAGGATGATCCGTCCGCCCAGCCTCGCAAAGGGAGCTAGGTCAGGGTCGATGGCGTCGTAGAGACCGGCTAGTTGCTGCAGTCGCTCGTAGTCAGCACGGTCGAAGTGGAAATCGGCAAGCGTGAAGGTGGATGGAGGGTTAGCCCGGTAGGCTTGGTACTTCAGGTAGTTGATCGCAATCTGATACGCCGCGGTGTCAGCTGGCCAGGCGGTGTCGGAGGCAGGGTCGATGAGCCAGCCCTGCCAGGCCAGCTCGGATCCGTAGGGCTCACCGCCTGGGTAGAGGGATCGGCCGTCGGCGAGGGTCGGCCCGCGGTAGATCCGGCGCGCGGCGGCCACCTGAGCCGGGGTCAGGCAGGAGTTGGAGGCCTGGCCCGGGTGACACTGGATGCTGGCTGGGTCGAAGCCACAGGAGCGGGGGTCTGGGATCAGCCCCTGCGCGTTGCCGCAAGCAGCGACCACCGCGGCGTGAAGGGCAGGCAGCACCTCTGCGGTCAGGATGGGATGGCCATGGGCATCAGTGTTGGCGAGGATGTTCCACTCCTGGAACTCACCATTCAAGTCCGCCCAGATGTTGGCCGGGGCACCGGCGAGGATGCCATTGAAGTCGTCGGGGTAGCGTTGAGCCTCGATCAGTGCCTCGCGGCCGCCGTCAGAGCAACCGTCGAAGTACGAGTAGCGTGGACGCTGGCCGTAGTAGGCGGCGATGATGGCCTTGGCCGCCTGGGCGAGCGCATGCTCAGAGGTGATGCCGAACGAGACACGCAGCTCGGGCGCGTTGGCGGCCCACAGCCCGTCGAAGGCAGAGCTCCCGACGTGGCCCTCATCGTCGACGCCCAGGGCAAGCTGGTTCCCCGTCACCGCCGGACAGTTGGTGGACACGGCTGGTGGCCCTGGTTGGAGGATGCCGCAGTAGCCGCCGCACCCCTCTTGCACGTATCGGCCGGTCCAGGTGGAAGTCGGCAGGCGCAGATCGAAGAGCACCTGGGGGCTCACGTACCCTCGTACCTCACAGTAGGAGGCGCCGTTGATGGTCGCCACCGTCGCGGACATGACGCGGGTAGGGGCATCCTGGACCGTTGTGAAGTCCACAGCCGTGAGCTGGTTGCAGGGAATCACCGGCTGGATCGGCGTCGTGCTCGGGCCAGGGGCCGACGTACCGGCGGTGACAGCGGCCTCTAGGCGCGCACCAGATGGCATGCCCAGCCGGGCACGCTGGACCGTGCTCGCACCGCTGACCGCACCGCTGGTCACGACGATCACGGCTGCCAGGGCAAGATAACCCGAGCGGCGAAGGGCGTTGAACATCTAGACCTCCTCTCCCTACTCCCCGAGCGCTCACACCACACCTGCACGGCGCAAGCGATGTCGCAGGACTATAGCCCGGCGGATGAGGATGGTCAAGACGCGTCATCGAGGAAGCGCCCGTCCTAGGTTGATAGGAGGGGACGACAGCAAGGGGTCAGCCCATGGTGCTCAACCGGGCTGGTCGTCCCAGATGCCGGAGAGCGACGGCCACGGCCATCAGTGACCCCTGGCCAGCTCGCCCGCAGCCAGGCGGCGGGATCTCGCCGCCCCACCCGAGCCTCCGCCCCCACCCGCCGATCGCCGCCGATCGCCCCCGCCTCGCCCTGCACGCGACCATCGTCCGCTCGCGTCTGCTCGGCCTCAGCCACCATCGCGGCGAGCCTCATCCTCGACAGAGGGCTCCCCCAGCACCAAGGCGCCGCCGGGGATCCCTCGGAGCAGGTCGCACCGGTGGCGCGAGCAGCGCTCAGACCGCCAGCCATCAGGGCTCAAGGTTCAGCAATGCTCCGCCGGTCTTCACATCCAGCGGCACCGCACGACCAGCCAGTTGCCGTCGACCGTTCGAAAGCGGTCGCGCCTGTTCTCGGGATGCGGCTGAGCCGATCGAGGCTGTGCGTGAAGGCCACGTCGCCGTCCACCGTGACCGTGAGGTCATGGATCTCATGCGAGCGGACGCCGGTGCGCGGCCAGGGCCTTCGCCCGGTTCCTCTACTTCGCCTTCGCACCCACATGGTGCAGCGGCGGTTGGACGTCGAACGACACGACGTCCGATGCGTAGGCCGACTTCACGCCCGCGAGGTCCATGGCGCGAATCACCTCGACCATCCCATCGATTCGCCGTCGAGCGGCGGCTCCGTCCAGCGCGCGTTGCGTGGCCACGATTCTGCCGTTGCCGCTGAGTAAGCGATCGTCTCATGCGGCACCCCTCACGGGGTTGCCCTCGCGGGCTTCGCGCCTCCCCGCCGCGGGCCCGGGAGGCCCGGGTCTCACCGGGTCCCCCACGAGGCCGGCCTCGTGGGGCCCCCTGACCGCGGCTCTGCGCCTCCCGAAGGCGCCAACGGAGCCCACGGCCGGGGCCCCCACCAAGCCAGCTTCGTGGGGTGCCCCGGGCCGATACCTCGCCAGGTTGATCGCGGCGTGGTCATCGCGCTGATGGCGCGCCCCACCGCCGTCACCCCTCCAACGCTCGGCCCACCCGAGGTCTTGGACCAAGCCGCAGCCATGGCAGGTCCTCGAGCTGGTAAAGCACCGCTCGGCCTCCACCACCTCCGAGCCGTACCAGGGGACCTGGTAACGAAGCTGCCGGCGGATCTCGGCCAGGGCCGCATCGGCCAGTCCGGCCACGTCCAGTCAAGTGGTGTACGAACTGACGACCACGTCATCCACAACATCAGCTGACCGCCGCCAGCTCGGGCACCACCTCCTCGTCGTCGGCAGGCATCTGCGCGACCTTCAGTGACTCGGCGCTGAGATAGCGTCGGGCGACCACCCACTCGTCATGCGGCTCGGCGAGCACGGCGCCGACCAGCC
>DATGLL010000093.1:0-5603 GCA_035294145.1 Candidatus Dormiibacterota bacterium
GAACTCGACCGGAGTTGGAGGAGACTGGCTGGTGCCCCGCGAGGGATTCGAACCCCCGACCTACTGCTTAGAAGGCAGCTGCTCTATCCACTGAGCTAGCGGGGCAGCCATGCTGGCCGGGCGACGGGGATCCCCTTGCTCGGCTGACAAGCCTACACGACGTCCCCGACGCTCCTTTCCCTAATCAAAGCAATCAAACCGCCCGTGGTGGGGACGGAGCACCAGTGGCCCCTGCCATGCCTCCTCGAGGGGCACCAACCGACCCCTGCTCAAGGGAGATCGGAAGCTTAGGATATGCCGGCGAATGGCCAGCAGTTCCCTCAGCCAGTCGCCGCCAGTGTTGCCACCGGTCCCAGCCGGGCCGGAGCCCTACTTCCGTGCCCGCGGCTTGGCGGCGTTGATCGCCGCGATCGACGATGCAGTCATCAACCATCACGGGCCGGGCGGGGACGCGGTCGTGGTCGTGGTTGGAGGCAGGGTTATCGACGCGATCGCGGAATCGCCGCAGGGGTCATCCCTGGTCGGGCTGGAAGCGCTGAACGCAATCGACACCGTCGAGGGGGCAGGCTTGAGAGCCACAACCTTGGATCGGCGCTTGGCGCTTGTGCTCCCTACCTACTGGCGTGAGCCCGATCGGTTGCCATCGATCTCAGGTCGTTGGGTGGATCTGAGGGGCGTGACCGAGGCCGTCATGCGCCGCTCGCGACGGGGAGTGGTCGTCCTAACCTCCCGATTCGACACCGGCGTGGTGTTCTTCGACGAGGAGGGGCTGGTTGCCGCCTACAGTCAACGACACCCTGAGCCGGGGCCGCTCGACCTGCTCGACGAGCTCCTGATGGAGCCGGACACGGTTCTCCGGGCGCGCGTCACCGAAACCGCGACCCCGGCCGTCCGTCACATGGAGGCCCCGCACCATCGCATCCGCCCAGAGGACCACGAGCGAGAGGAGCCCGTCGCCGCGTTGCCCGACCCCGTCGAGCGCTGTCGGGCCCAGATCATGGATATGGCGGAAAGCATCCTCCACCTGCACGCCGAGCCAGTGGTAGCCAGGTTCCGGAACGCGCCCGCCACCACCTCGGGGCTGATGACCGCCGCAGACGAGATCCGCCGGCTACGACTGCGGCTGGTGAGCCCAGCCACGATGGGGCGGATCGCTGACCGCGCAGAGGAGATCGTTCGTTCCATCTCTCGGCGGGCGTGAACGGACCCGAGGGTCGCTTGCGTGAAGGTCCCAGGGCCAAGGACAGCTCAGGCCACCTGCGCCAACCAGGCCCCTGCGTACCCCTCGCGCCCTATCGCTCGCTCAAAAGGGGCCACGGCCCGGGTCACCGAACGTCCTCGCCATCCGGAGGTTGCCCCTCCTGGGCCCAGCCTTCAGTCTCAGGCGTGCGCAGAAAAGGCCAGCACTGCCGCATGGGCCGAGTTGCCGCCCCAAGCCCGGGGACCCTCAACGTGACCTGCGCGTGGCATGCGCCTGACGCCACAAGGGAATCAGGTTCCCAGGCCCCGCAGGCGAAGGGAACCTCACGATCGGCGCAAGGCTGAGCTGGCGATACGTTGCCCGACACGACGGCCCGGCGGGGAAGTCATCGAAGGCCTGATCGCAAGCGTGCCAGGCATGGCCGAGGCTCTGAGCGGCACGGTCAACTGACGGCGCAGGATGGGTGTCCCTTTGACGGAGGTGGTGACCACGCTCGATGGCCTGGAGCGCTCGGGCGAGACCTTCCTCGCCTTCCCCGCGCGCCTCGCCGACCGGTTCGCCCGGCGGAAATCCCGCGAGCAGTTGGCCAAGCACTGGCGGAGCCCGCTCGCCCGCAAGAGCCGCTGGCAAGTGGCCGAGGCGGTGGGGGATGCCGCCCCAGACCGTCTCCAGGCCTTCGCGCACGAGCCCTTCGGTGGCCCCGAAGGGATCGGTGTCCTGGACGAGACCAGCTTCCTCAGGGCCCCATCGAGATGCGTCTCGATGGGGAGCCCCTGACCGACGCCACGCCGCGCGGGCACGGGTTCCTGGACCGGCGCAGGGAGCTGCCCGAGGCCCGGTGCGCCAGGCCAGGGCCAAGGTCCCGGGGGAGGGGATACGGGGCGTCGCTCGGCTGGGCCTCGGGGACGGGGAGGCGAGCGGCACTGGACGGCTCGCCTCCCCGGCCCCGGGCTCGCCGCTGCCCATGACCCCAGGCGCCACCCCATCCATGGCGATCGTCGCGGAGCCACCCCGTCCTCAGGCATGGCAGGAGCGCGCAGGACGTATACACTGGGCGGGCGAGCGTGACGTGCGCGCAGGGATCCCCGAACCGCACATCGCGTGGCTCAGGCCAAAAACTCTGATCGCGATCCCGAGGTGGGGCTGATGATCATGCCCGTGCTTGTGCTCATCGGAGCGCTGCCCGTGGCTCTGCTGGCAGGCACCTTCGTGCGGTGATTCACCAGAGGGACGTCTCGCTGGTGATTGGCGTTATGCGGCCGGGAGCGACCCCGCTGGCGCGGGGCGTCCGGGCTTGGGGCCCGGCATGGCTTCCCTCCCTCGGCTGCCCATCTAGGGCCCGGCCACGGGGACAGGCAAGGGGCCCCCGCCGGATCACTGGGGCTTTGGCAAGGAGTGGCCACCCGGGGCTTGAGGACCCGGCGCTGCCTGCCGGGCTGCTAGCCCCAGCCGCCAGGACCGCCTCCTGCTCTCCCCCTCATGTCCCCATCTCCAGAAGGATTGATCCAGGAGGCATGCAGGGCCATTGACCGCCAGCGGAACGCCACGTCGCACAGTCCTGATCCTGCTCGAGGAGCCGCACGCCTGGGTGGCGGCGGCAACCCTGGCCCGACTGGGCGGCCCGAGCGCGGTCGAGACGCTGATCGCACCGGTGCCGGGTCTGGCCTTCCTCTCGGCCAGGGGAAGGGAGGGCGACGAGCTGAACGAGTGGTGGGAGCGGATGGCTACGGCTCCAGGCCGGCCGATCGTGATCACCGCGCACGAGGACGACCTGCCCCGATGGGTGCCTGGGCTCGACGCTGACTTCGTGGTCGCGGTCCCGGACGAGGGGACGTTGAAACTCTACTCGCATCTGCCCAACGTCCTGGCCAGTGTCGACGACGACCCACGCCGGCTCGCGGAGCTGGCCCTGCACGGTCCCGCGGGATCGGCCCCAAAGCCGGTCGACGTCGGCTACGAAGCAACCGTGCGGGAGGCTCGAGCCAGGAGCCGGGAGGCTGAACGGTCCTTCCTCAACCGGCACGAGGGGCAGCGTCTCGAGGATCGAGAACCTCCCACGGCTCCTCACCTCCCCCAGCGTGAGCAGGGAGGCGGCAGAGCCGGCGGGCGTGGGGAGGGAGCGGAGCGTCGCTCCTACGAGGGGGCGACGGAGCCCGCTCGCCACGGCTACCAGCGGGAGCCCCTCGAGGTCGGGGGACCTCCGAACACCCCTCAACGCCCCTTCCCCGAGGGCGGCGGCTCGAATGGGCGCATCCCGGACCCCTTCGAGCTCCTCGGTCGCGTCAGCCCCATCGAGCCCGGGAAGCCGCCCAGCGGCCCTCCCTCGTCAAGGTCGTATCGGGACAGCAGCCCCTCCCCACCTCGATCGCTCCTCGACGATGCACGACCCCGAGGGGAGCAACCGCAAGCGCGTGCAGGCCCTGGGCAGATCGTCGATCGGCTGAGCCAGAGAGGACAGGCACCGGCCAGCCCCGAGCTGGGGCAGGCGGTGTTGGCCTGTAAGCCCCTCCTGGCCGCGGTGGTATCGCGTAAAGGAGGGATCGGGAAGACGGCCAGCGCCGCCGCGGTGGCGGCCATCCTCGGGGAGGCCGTGGACTGTTTTGGACACACCGCAGCGCTGGTCGACGCCAACCTCGGGAACCCGGATGCCTGGAGTCGGCTCGAGGTGCGGGGTAGAGCCACGACGATGCGAGAGCTCGTCCGCAGCCTCATGGCAGGGATCGAGCCGCCCAGCCCCGCCTACACGGAGACGCCGGCCTTGGCCATCTACCCCGAGTCACGCGATACCGTGGACGGATACGCGCCAGCCCAGATCCACCGGGTGGCCAGCTACCTGCGTTCCAGGCACGCGGCCATCGTCGTCGACCTCCCCAGCCGCTTGCCCGCGTTCACGTCGGCGGAGGCCGCCGCGGCGGCTGCCTGGATCGGGGAAGCCGACGTCCTGGTGCTGCCCACGACCCCCGACCCGACGGCGCTCGTGGGAGCGGTCGAGTACCTCGATTCGGACAGCGTCCAAGGCAAACCGGTCGTCGTCCCGTACATCGTGCCCAGGATCAGGCAGATCCGGGAGGCTCCGCAGGTGCGCCAGCTGCTCGAGCGGATTCGCGAGGTGGTGACGGCGGTGGTGGAGATCCCGGACGACGACCGAGCGACGCTGGCCCTGATCAAGCATGTCGCCATCGCCGAGGTGGACAACGAACTCCATCAAGCCTACGTCAACCTTGCCACCCAGGTCATCGAGGCGGCCGCCAGCCGCCGTGGTCGATGGGCGTGAGACGAGCATGAGCGACATGAGCCGGGGCAGCTCTTGGGAGAGCGGGCGTCGGGAGGTGGAGAGAGCCGACTACGGAAGCCGCCGCACGGATGCCCTGCGCGGGGTCTGCTTCTGCCTCCTGTACGACCTCTGCTGCTGGCTGGCCGCCGTCACGCGGCCGGTGCCGGAGGAGGTGGAGGAGTACACCTTGAGCACGGTCAGGGACATCCCCGATCCCCGCCAACGCCTGAGCCGCTACGTCAACCCCGCCCTCCTTCGAGCCTGGGAGGAGGCCTTGACCCCGTTCTTCGAGATCGGGGCGACCCTGGAGCCGGAGTTGGGCGAGGCTGGCTCCTTCCAGGAGCGAGGCCGTGAGCGCGACGGCCACGTGCGCTGCGAGCTCCGCTTCAGCAACCGCTCGGCCGTGATCGACCGTCACCAGCGCCGGCATCCCCTGCCCCAGGACGACTGGGTGCTGACCGTGTGGCTTTCTCCCGAGCTTGGGGGCTTCGTAGAGAACGCGACCTTGCGCCGGGCCTCAGCCGACCTCTGAGCGTCGGGGCTGCCAGCGGTCGCTCGACCAAGGGGCCCCACCCTCGGACGACGGGCTCGAAGCCGTGGGCCAAGGCCCAAGGTGTCCCCCCCAAGGCCACGGAGATCGGGGGCAAGCTCCCACTCCCGATTGACGCATGGGGGAGATCTCGCCGACAGTTCCCCTGCCAGGCCGCCGGCTATGGCTCCGAGCCGGTGAGGGCTCAGGCATCTCCTCCCCGGCTCAAGGACACGGGCCGGGCGAAGCAGTGGACACGCGCTGGCTGCGGTAGGCGCCGGCAGCGGGGCGACAGGGCGGCGACCACCCCGACCAGATCCCAGGCGGGCCCCCGGGAGGAGTGGGGTCGCGGCGGGGGCCTCATGAGGCCGGCCTCGGCACCCCACACGACCCAGGGTGAGGAGCAAGTGGCGAGAGGAGCGGGGATCGTCGTTACGAGCGGCACCGGCCCTCCTGACCCCCATGGCCGAGGGGCCCGATGCTGCCCGTCAACTCAATGTTGACCCGCCCTTCCCAGCGAGCCTACGGTGGAGGTGAGGGACGAGGCGACCAGCATGGTCAGCCATCGGCATGGCTGCAAGGAGGTGATGCCGGTGTTG
>DATGLL010000094.1:0-13786 GCA_035294145.1 Candidatus Dormiibacterota bacterium
CTGCATCGGCGTGAAGGACGCCTCCTGCGTCGAGGTCTGCCCGGTCGACTGCATCCACACCGACGACGAGGCCGAGATGTACTACATCGACCCCGACGAGTGCATCGACTGCGGCGCCTGCGTTGATCCCTGCCCGGTGGATGCGATCTACCCCGAGGACGAGGTCCCGGCCGAGTGGACGCATTTCATCAAGATCAACGCCGACTACTTCAACAAATAGCGGCGTCGCCGTGGCCCGTCATGCCGTGACGCTCATCCCGGGCGACGGTGTCGGCCCGGAGATCACTGAGGCCACCGTCCGGGTCTTGGAGGCGACCGGGGTCGCCTTCGACTGGGACGTGCAGCAGGCTGGGGAGAACGTGATGGCCCAGTACGGGACCCCGCTGCCCGACCATGTGCTCGCTTCGATCAAGCGGCACAAGGTCGCGCTCAAGGGGCCGATCACGACGCCGGTCGGGACCGGGTTCCGGAGTGTCAACGTGGCCCTCCGCCAGGAGCTCGACCTCTACGCCTGCGTGCGCCCGATCAAGGCTTATCCTGGCGCCCGGAACCTGCGGGACGACCTCGACCTGGTCGTGATCCGAGAGAACTCCGAGGACATCTACGCCGGGATCGAGTTCCAGATGGGCACGTCCGAGTGTGGCCAGGCCATCGCCGAGATCTCGCGCCTGGCCGGGCGCCCGATCAAGCCCGACAGCGGGCTCTCGATCAAGCCGATCTCCGTGTCGGGCTCGGAGCGGATCGTCCAGTTCGCCTTCGACTACGCCCGTCGCTACGGGCGGCGCAAGGTCACGCTGGTACACAAGGCGAACATCATGAAGTACACCGACGGGCTCTTCCTGGCCGTGGGCCGGGAGGTTGCGGCCCGGAACCCGGACGTCGCCTTCGAGGACCGCATCGTCGACAACATGTGCATGCAGCTCGTCCTACGGCCGAGCGAGTACGACGTGCTCTGCTGCCCCAACCTCTACGGGGACATCATCTCCGACCTGGGGGCGGGCATGATCGGTGGCCTCGGCCTGGCCCCAGGGGCCAACATCGGGACGGTGGGGGCGGTGTTCGAGGCCACCCACGGGAGCGCCCCCAAGTACGCTGGCCAGAATCGAGTGAACCCCATGGCGCTCATGCTCTCGGGGGTGCTGATGCTCCGCCATCTGGGCGAGGTCGAGGCGGCCAACGGGCTTGAGCAGGCGATCGCCGATGTGATCCGGGAGGGGAAGTCGGTCACCTACGACCTGAAGGAGCGTCGTGACGACCCCACCGCCGTGGGCACGAGCCAGGTGGCCGACGCCATCGTGGAGCGACTCAGAGCGGCGACGGTGCCGTAACCACCTCGCCCAGCAGGCCGGAACACGCCAGGACGGCCGCCCGTGCATCTGGGCGACGAGGTCGCGACCATCCCTGAGCTTGCCGGCGACTCGTTCCTCAAGCTCTTGCCGCCTCCGCCCCACGTCTCTCGACGCGGCCTGTAGGACCTGCAGCCACCCGCCGTTGCCGATCGGGGGCAGGCGGCTCATCACCACCGGCGACGTACGGGGCACGGCTCGTCCCCGCCGAGCCCACGCTCAAGGGAAGCGCCAACCCGGGCAAGGTCCGCTGACGGTGGCGTCTCGGGCAGGCCCTGGGCAGCACCGCCCTCGCCGTGCGCGGGCCCGAGGGACCGGGCACCCGTTGACGTCTTGGGCCTCGCAGGCATCCCCACGGGGATGGCCTCAACCCGCGGAAGCGTCGCACCGCCCCCGACCTCCGGAGGAAGGCGACGGGCCGTCCGGCGCCGGTCCAACCTGACGGGGCGATGGCTGTTCGACCGCTCCGACCACCATGGGTAGCGGTCGGGAGTTGGGCAACGAGCTGACTTGATTACCCGAGCAACTCCAGATACTCTTCTTACAGAAGAAATCATGAGGGACTCGACATGGATGAGCGAGTGAGCGAGGACATCGAGCACCAGGTCAAGGCACGGTTCCCGGAGGGCGTCGTGCGTCAGGTCGTGCTCCTGCACTACGGCGACGACCCGACAATCGAGCCGGGCGGGATGGGGATCCGCCTCATCATCGACCCGGAGCACGTGCCCGAGGGGTCGGAGCATCCGGTGGGAGCCTTCCACCAGGCTCACCAGACGGCCATCAAGCAGCTCAGCCGGGACCTCCCGCATCTGGCTCCAGGGGCGACACGGCTGGAGATCTCCGACGGCAACAACTCCTTGTTCCTCATGCGCCCCGGCGCGGCCCAAGAGGGACGGGCCAGCGATCTCACCCCGGTGATGACCCGGCTCGGGCCCGCCGACCTGGAGACCTTGGACACCCTGATCAAGGCCGGGATCGCCAGCAACCGGGCCGAGGCCGTGCGCTGGGCGCTCGCCCGGCTTCGCGAACGGCCCGCGTACACGCAGCTCCGCGAGCGGGCACGGGAGATCGAGGAGCTAAAGACGCAGTTCTGAGGCGGGCCCACCTCATCGCCCGGCTTGGCGCCGGTCCCTTGCCCTGGCCGCGGCTTTGAACCGGGCGTGAGGAGGGCGATCCGGGCCTGTCGAGGTCAGACCACCCCGAGGATCGAACGTGGGGGCCAGCGCACTCGGCTTGGTCATCACCGTCGATGTCGCCTCCGCCAGCACGGGGCATCCGCCCTCCTCATGGGTCAGTCGGAGCGGCGGGGAAAGCGGTGACGAACGCGAACGAGGCCGGTCGTCTCACGCCCTCGAGGGGAGGCGAGCAAGGACCTCGCGGTAGGCTTCGGCCATGCGCATCGCTCTGGTCGACTCCGGCCTGGGGACGTTGGCCACGGCCGCGGCGCTGCGGCGGATGCGGCCCGACCTTGATCTGGTCCTCTCCACCGATCCCGATCATGCCCCCTGGGGGCAGCGACCGCCAGAGGAGGTGGCAGCGCTCGCCTTGGCGTGCGCGCAAGCGGCGTTGCGGTATCAGCCCGATGCGCTGGTGCTGGCCTGCAACACCGCCTCGGTCCACTCCTTGACCCGTCTTCGGGCTCACCTGGAGCCGCGCATCCCGGTGGTGGGCACCGTGCCCGCCATCAAGCCGGCTGCCGCCACCGGCGGCCCGCTCGCCATCTGGGCCACCCCGGCCACCACCGGGAGCGCGTACCAACGGACCTTGATCCAGCGCTTCGCGGCCAACCTCCCTGTCACCGAGGTGGCCTCCGCCACCCTGGCCAGCGCGGTCGACGCGGGCGAGGAGCCGGCGATCGCGGCCGCGATCGAGGAGGCCGCGGCCCAGACCCCGAGAGAGGTCCGAGCCCTGGTCCTGGGCTGCACCCAGTACCGGCTGGTGGCCGACCGCATCCAGGCCGCCCTGCCCGCTGGGGTCGAGCTCTTCGATGCCGCCGAGGCGGTGGCCGCTCAGACGCTCCGGCGCCTGGGGCTGCCGCCCTGCCCGGAGGCGACGCCAACCGGGAGCCTGGACGTGGTGACCAGCGGCCGGCCCGGGCAGCTGCCGCCGGCAGCGCTCCGCTACGAAGCGGGGCGGATGCTGACGCACCCCAGAGATGGGAGGACCCCTCCGATTGGGGCCATGGGCGAGCGGGCGAGCCGCCTCGGCCTCCCGCCGGTCACGACCGGGTGAGCTGCCTTCTCCGAGGGAGATGTCCATGGGCTCGAATCCAACGGACGAGGCGACGTCTCCACCGCCGGCCACCTTCGACGGCGACCCGAACCGGCAGGAGCGGCCATCCCCCCGTCGCCTCCCTTTCCGCTCCCGCCGGGTGCTGGCCGGATCGGCCCTGGCCCTGACCGTCGCCGTCCTCATCGCAGCAACGGTGGTATGGGGGCCCTCCACCCCCTGGATGCCCCGCCCAGCCGCCCCCCGACCGGTGGCGACTCCGTCGGCACCGCAGGAGTCCCCCAGCCCACTCCCGGTGCCGCCTCCCCTCGATGAGACCTACGCCCTCGAGCACCCGCAGCCGAACCTCGAGATCCACGCTCAGAGCGCGGTCCTGGTCGACCTGGACACGCTCCAGGTGCTGTGGGAGCGCGACCCCCACTCTCGTCGGGCCCCGGCCAGCCTGACCAAGCTGGTGACGGTGCTGGTGGCGATGGACCTGGCCACCTCCTTGGACCAGGTGGTGACGGTCCCTGCCTCCGCCACCCAGGTGGAGCCGGACTCCACCTTGATGGGGCTCTCGCCGGGGGAACGGCTCAGCGTCCGGGACCTCCTGTATGGGATTTTCCTGGAATCCGGCAACGATGCCGCCGAGACGCTGGCCAGCGCGTTCGTGCCCCGTGATCGGTTCATCCAGCTCATGAACGAGAAGGCGGCTCAGCTCGGGATGCGAGACACCCACTTCAGCAACCCCACGGGGTTGGACGCCCCCGACCACTACAGCAGCGCCTATGACCTGGCCATCGCCGCGGCCGTCATTGCCGTCCACGAGCCGGAGCTGCTCGCCATCGCCGGGGCGCGCTCCGTGGTCATCCCCGCCGACGCCGATCACCCCGAGTACGACATGCGGACCCTGATTCGGTTGGTGGAGGTGTACCCAGGGGCGACTGGCCTCAAGACCGGCTACACCGACGACGCGGGGTACTGCCTGGCGGCCACGGCGACCCGGGGCGGACGTCACCTGCTGGCGGTGGTGCTGCACTCCGACACCAACCTGACCACCGACGCCGAGCGGCTCCTCGACGACGGATTCTCGATCCCGGTCTCGGCCGAGCCCCCGCCCCCACCCGCAGTAGACTTTCTGACCCAGTGATCCCCATCGAGGGGGTGAGCGCGATCGAGGTGCTCGACTCGCGCGGCAACCCCACCCTGAGCGTCACCGTCACCACCGAGTACGGCTCCGGGACCGCGGCCGTCCCCTCCGGCGCCTCGACCGGCGTCCATGAGGCGCTCGAGCTCCGCGACGGAGACCCCAGCCGCTTCGGGGGGAAGGGGGTGCGCCAGGCCGTGGCCAACGTCGAGGGGGAGATCGCCCAGGCCGTGGAGGGGATGGACGTGCTCGCCCAGGCCGAGCTCGACCAGACCATGATCAAGCTCGATGGGACCCCCAACAAGGGCCGGCTCGGCGCCAACGCCATCCTCGGTGTCTCCCTCGCCGCCGCCCGCGCCGCCGCTGTGGCCCAGGGGCTACCGCTCTACCGTTACCTGGGTGGGCTGCAGGCCTCGCTCCTGCCGCTGCCCTTCGCCAACATCCTCAACGGCGGGGCGCACGCGGACAACGGCCTGGACGTGCAGGAGTTCATGGTCTGCCCCGTCGGCGTCGACAGCTTCGCCGAGGCGGTTCGGGCCGTGGCCGAGACCTACCACGCCCTGGGCAAGGTGCTGCGCGAGCGCGGGCTCGCCACCGGCGTCGGTGACGAGGGGGGGTTCGCTCCCCGCCTGGAGCGCAACGAGGACGCCCTGCGGATGATCCTGGCCGCCATCGAGCGAGCGGGGTACCGTCCCGGGGAGCAGGTCGCCATCGCCCTCGACCCGGCCGCCAGCGCTTTCTATCGGGATGGCGTCTATGAGCTGCGTGGCGAGGGGTGTCGGCTCGAGCCTGGGGAGCTCGTCGAGCTGTACGACCGCTGGACGCGCGACTACCCGATCGTCTCCATCGAGGACGGCATGGCCGAGGACGACTGGGAGGGATGGCGCTTGCTGACCGAGCGGCTGGGCGACCGCGTCCAGCTGGTCGGCGACGACCTCTTCGTGACCAGCTCAAGCCGCCTCGGCCAGGGCATCGAGCGCCGGGTGGCCAACGCCATCCTGATCAAGGTCAACCAGGTCGGCACCCTGACCGAGACCCTGGAGACGATCGGATTGGCGCGTTCGGCCGGGTATGGGGCCATGATCTCGCACCGCTCGGGTGAGACCGAGGACACCACCATCGCCGACCTGGCCGTGGCCACCGGGGTGGGCATGATCAAGACGGGCGCCCCGGCGCGCTCCGAGCGAGTGGCCAAGTACAACCGGCTCCTGGCCATCGAGGCTGAGATGGGCGGCTCTGCCCGCTACGCGGGCCGCTCCTGGCTCCGCTCGGGGGGAGCATGAGGCCGGACTCGCGGGCGGTCCACGCCGGCCGCGAGCTGCGGGCCCACGACCCGCTCGCTCCGCCCATCGTTCAGGCTTCCGTCTACGTCTTCGACGACCTCGAGGACTACGACGCCGTGGCCGACGGTCGGCGGCCCGGCCACGTCTACACCCGCAACTCCAACGAGAATGTGGCCATGCTGGAGGCGGCGGTGGCCGACCTGGAGGGTGCCGAGGCCGGCCTGGCCACGGCCTCGGGCATGGCGGCCGTCGCCGCGGCTGTGACCACCTTCGCCCCTCGCCCCGCGCCATTGGTGGCGGCCGCGGACGCCTACGGCACCACCCTCGGCCTGCTGCGCCAGGATCTCGTCCCCTTGGGGTACGAGCTCCGGCTGGTCGACACCAGCGACCTCGAGGCCGTGGAGCGGGCCCTGGGCGGGGCCGCCCTCCTGCTCTGTGAGACGATCACCAACCCGCTCTGTCGGGTCACCGATCTGGAGGCCATCTGCCGGCTCGGCACCCGACACGGCGTGCCGGTGCTGGTGGACAACACCTTCGCCTCGCCGCTGCTCTGCCGTCCGCTGGAGCTGGGGGCCACAGCTGTCGTGCACAGCGCGACCAAGTACCTCGGCGGGCACTCCGACCTGGTCGCCGGGGTGCTGGTCGGTGACCGGGCCCTGGTCGAGCGTGCCCGCGCCCGCGTCATCCGCACCGGCGCCTGCCTCGGGCCCTTCGAGGCCTGGCTGGCGGTGCGCGGGCTTCGGACCCTGCACCTCCGCATGCGCCGACACTCCGAGAACGCCCTCTGCCTTGCTCGTCGGCTCCACGGCAGCCCCGGCATCCGGGCCGTCCATCACCCGCTCCTCGAGGGCTCCCCCTACCTTGGGATCGCAAGCCGTCTCCTGCCCCAGGGCAGCGGGGGGATGTTCGCCTTCGACCTGGCCGGGGGGCGGCCGGCGGTGCAGGCCATGCTCCGCCGCCTGCGCCTGGTCCGGTTCGCGGCCAGCCTCGGCGGGGTGGAGACCACCATCTCCTATCCGGACCTCACCTCGCACCGAGGTCTCACCCCCGAGGAGCGGCTGGCACGAGGCATCACCCCAGGGACAGTGCGGGTGTCGACCGGTTTGGAGGATCCTGAAGATCTGGTGGAGGATCTCGCCCAGGCAATCCAGGAAGGATCGTGAGCCTCTATACCCTGGTTCAGCTCTTCGAGGTGGTGCTGTTCGCCGCCGTCCTCGGCTACGGGATCTTGGCCCACCTACCCAGCCTGGCCCTGCTGGGCGGGGGGCTGCTGGTGGGCAAGGCCATCTTGAACATCCTGGCCCCGGAGGGGGGGACCGTGTTCCGGAGGTCGATCTTCGCCTACGCCGTGGCGGGGATCTACGTCCTGGTCGGCGTGCTGCTCATCCATGTCATCCCCTGAGGCGGAAGACGCCGGCGCTCGTCCGGGTTCTTGCACTCGACATCTGATGGCGATCAGGACGGCGGTCGACGACTCGATCTTGCGCCTGGTGGGGAACACCCCGCTGATCAGGGTTCACCTCTTCGAGGAGCGGTACCCTGGACTCGAGGTCTACGCCAAGGCAGAGTGGTTCAACCCGGGGGGATCGGTCAAGGACCGAGCCGCCTTGGCCATGGTGGAGGACGGGGAGCGGCGCGGCACCCTCACCCCCGATCGCATCATCATCGACTCCACCTCGGGCAACACCGGCATCGCCTATGCCATGGTGGGGGCAGCCAAGGGCTATCGAGTTCAGCTGGTCATGCCCGCCAACGTCAGCGCCGAGCGCAAGCAACTGGTGGCGGGCTACGGGGCGGAGATCGTCCTCTCCGACGAGCTGGAGGGCTCGGACGGCGCCATCCGTCTGGTCCGGGAGCTGGTCGCCCAAGCTCCCGAGCGCTACTTCTACCCCGACCAGTACAACAACCCGGCCAACCCCCTGGCCCACTACCACGGCACCGGGGCCGAGATCCTGGAGCAGACCGGCGGCCGCATCCGCTACTTCGTGGCCGGGCTGGGCACGACCGGCACCTTCGTGGGCACCGCCCGCCGCCTCAAGGAGTTCGATCCCCGCATCACCACCATCGCCGTGCAGCCCAACGACGCCTTCCACGGCCTTGAGGGCTTGAAGCACCTGCCGACCTCGATCGTGCCCGGCATCTGGGACCCCTCTGTGGCCGACGAGGTGTGGGGCGCCCCGACCGAGCCAGCCTACGAGCTGGCCCGTCGGCTGGCCCGCGAGGAGGGCATCCTGGTCGGCCACTCCTCCGGGGCCGTGCTCTGGGCGATCGAGCAGCTCGCCGCCCGAGGCGGTCGGGGAGTGGTCGTGACCGTGTTCCCCGACTCAGGGGACCGTTACCTCTCAACCGGCCTCTACCGCGGTCGAGGCCGCGCGTAGCTGAGGGGGGACCTCGCGTCGAGATGCCGAGATGAGGATCACGCGTCGAGCCCTGGAGGAGGTGCACGCGCACGCGGCCGAGGGCTACCCGTACGAGATCTGCGGGATGCTGATCGGTCGGCGTGGCTCCGGTCTGGTCACCCAGACCCGACGGGTCCGGAACGTGGTCGTGGACCGCGCTCGCGATCGCTACGAGATGGACCCGCACGACCAGATCCGGATCCAGCGCGAGTGCGATGACAACGGCTACGAGATCCTCGGCTACTACCACAGCCACCCTGATCATCCCGCTCAGGCTTCGGTCACGGACGCGGTTCGCTCCTGGGCCGGCCCCGTCTACCTGATCGTGAGCTGCGTGCGAGGCCAGGTCGTGGACGGCAACGCCTTCGTCGCCGAGCGGGACGGGGGGCCGATGCGGCCGGAGCCGCTCGAGGTCGTCGACTAAGCGGGGCCGGGCGCTGGATCTCCCCGAAAGAGCGTCGTTGGCTCAACCGGCGGGGAAGAGCTCGGCCGTGACCGCGGAGGCGTGGTCCAGCAGCCAGCGGGAGGCCGAGAGCTCGGCTGAGGCGCGGCGCAGGGTCCCGATCGCGTCCCCGGTCAGTGCCACCTCCGCCACCCAGGTCAGCGGCACCCGGGCCAGCTCATGCGGAAGCGCCGCCAGCTCGGCCTGCTGGAGAGGGCGCTCGGTGGCAGCATCGTAGGCGGCCAGGAGCCGGCGTAGCCTTCCCCAGGGGTAGCGAGCGGGTGGGACCCCTGGGGCGAGGCGACGGAGAAACGTCCACAGGCTTCGGGCCAGGTCGAAGGCACGCTCCCGAGGGGCCAGGAAGTCGAAGTCGAGCACGGCCGCGATCTTCTCTCTCCGGAAGGTGACGTCGGCGCAGCCGAAGTCCCCATGGATGGGCTGCCGGGGCAGCCAGGCGACGTGCCGCCGCCACCAAGCGGTGAGTCGCTTGAGCAGGCAGCCGGTCTCCCTGCAAGCGGCACGTCCGAGCGCGGCCTCCGGCCTGGAGGGAAGGTGGGACAGGGCCCACTCCAGCCGCTCCAACCAGGCCAGGATGTAGAAGGGGCCGCCAGCATGGCTTACCGCGGGGAGGAGGAGAGGGGCGGGCGTCACCCGGCGGAGGGCGTCGTGGAGGCGCCCCAGGAGAGCGAAGGCGATCTCGGCCCGATCCCAGGTGTCTGCCACCCGGTCATGGACGACGAACTCCTCGACCTCGACCACGCGTCCTTGGACACGCAGCGGGACCCCCACGGGCCGGGCCACGGGGAGACCGACCGCGGCCAGCCGGGAACGGGTCTCTTGGAGGGCTGCCACCCGGGCCACGGAGCTCCAAGGTCGATGGACCCGAAGCACGTGGTGGCCAGACCTGGAACGGATCAGGAGGTTCAGGTTGTAGGTCCCCCCAAGATCGCGTTCCACGACGAGCTGATCCAGGCCGAAAGCGGCCTCCACCGCGGTCAGCAACCGGTCGTTGGCCACAGCACGGGGGCCATAGCGCGTGCCACACGCGTCCCGCAGCCGTTGGAGCCATGCCGGTGGATCGTCCCCCTGCTCTCCGGCTTGCCGCTGGGTCGTCAAGCGCAGATCCCATCAGCCAGTGTCACACACCCTTGGAGGGGCGTCAATGCGCTCCCCGGCCTGACCTTGCCGAGTGGCCAGGACGGTGGGCGTGAACGTCCTGAGGAGGCCAGGGTTGAATTGCATAAGGCCGCTCCAGCCCGTCGGAGCCGCCAGATCAGCCGCTTGCTCCCCGGCTCACGGCCAGGGAGACGCCCAGGGCTCGCCCGCAGGGTCGGCGGTGATCTTGCGGATCGCCTCGATCACCTGCCGCCCCACCCTTCGCCTCTCCTCGCAGCTTCCGCGCCCGGGCCACCTCTGCCTCCGGCCAATCGAGCAGGGCGACCTTGACAACCACCTCGAAGGCGTCGGACGGGACCTCGAGCACGGTCGTGATGGCGTCACGGGCCACGCACTTCGACTGGTCGAGGTGGTGGGCCTGCTGAGCATGCCTCGCACCTCAGGCCCCCGATCGCCCCAGCGTCCGCTCCGTCGGCAGCGGGGCTGGATCCACCTCCAGCTCTCCCAGGCGCTGGGCGCTTTCCACGAGGTGGATGGGCTCCTCTCGCCCCGCGTCAGCGAGATCCGCGCTGGGGACCCACCGCGCCTCGAGCTTGCCCTCGGCCGAATCCCGACAGCGACGACTGGCACCTGAGCCGCCCGAGGAGACCTGAGCCCGATTTGCGCGGTGCAGAGGGAACCGGCAACGACCGTTGGGGCTGCGAGGGAGTGCGGCGGCCATCAGTGAACCCTCTGAGCGGGCGCTCGCTCAGGGCGCCCGTCCGCAGACCGCCTGCCGCCGCTCCCACGCCAGCAAGCCCCCAGCCCCGGCACGCACGTGGGGCAAGCTCTCCTCGGTCGGCCCCTGGAGCCCTCGACGCCAGGCAAGGGCTGTCGTCCGGGTCCGGGTGGCATCGGATCGTGGTCCTCGCGGGGCAGTGCCGGCAACGTCCACCGGGGTCCCTCGCGCAGGCCAAGGAGAGCCGTGCTCACGCATGGGCGCGTTGCTGGCAGGACTGGCGCCGCGGTTCCGGGGCCAACCTCAGCCCGGGGGATCGAGAAGCTGGTCGGCGCCTTGAGCCTCGACCTGACCATGCGAACGCCCCTCGGTGTCCAGGTCGAGGAGGCCAAGCGGGCCATCACCCAGCTCAGTGAGCAGCAGCCCAGATCGCTGGATGGCCTGCGACGTCGCCGGTAGGAGGGGGTGATGGGATGCGCCGGTGTGGGGAAGACGCTGTCGGCGGCACGGAAGGCGCAGCAGCTGGCCGGGTAGGGCCTCGTCACCCTGCTGACCTGCTACAACCGAGCGCTGGCCGACTACCTGCCCGAGAGCCTTGTTGCGCTCCGTCGATCGTCTCGGCTCGGCCTTCGACGCCGTCGTGGTGGACGAGGGCCGGGGCCTCGCCGAGGCTTGGACGGAGCGGACGGATCTGTCGGGTTGGATCGGAGGCTTGCTGGGGCTGGCCAAGAGCCCGAGGTCTCCCCCCTCCAACGCCCCCGAGCCGGTCGAGTTGGCGGAGCTGGCCTGGGTGGCCTCTGCCCGCCTGGACGATCGAGGAGGGCCTCAGGCCGCGCAAGGGGGAGTTGGGCCTCGATCACGAGAGGCGAGGCTTGCTCGAGCCTGGGGCCACCACCTCACCTTGGTGCGGCATGGCCTCGGCGTTGGTGAAGGTGGGGCCGCGGGAGCGGGGGGAGCCGCGACCTCCCGGCCGGCGTTCCCGAGGTCGGTCGGTGGTTGGTGGCGGCCCTCCCACGTCCGATGTGGGGCCCGGCGGCGGTGATCGCCTGGGAGGGGTGGCAGCGGAGACGGAAGGCGGTGGCGCAACCCGGCCAGAGCGATGGCTTCGTCCGGCAGCCCCAGCCCTTGCGATCGCCCTCAGCGACCACGACACCTCCTCGGTCAGGATGACGAGGGCGCGCTATACCCAGCTCAGTGGCGCCTCGACGGCCTTGGTCAGCCGGGTCAGTCGAACGCACGTGCTAGTCGGGGCGGGGCCGTTTCCGTCAGCGCCCGCTCCGGTCTGCCATCGTGGGCGCCACCAGCCGATGGGGCTCACCCACTCGGCGGGGGTGGGCCGGGGAACGGGCTCGCCCCTTCCCTCATCGGTCTCGGCCCGGCTTGCGGCCGTAGGCAATGGCGATGGGCCAGACCGTCCGATACTCCTCGAACTCCTGGGTGGAGCGGCGGATGAGGTCCAAGGCCTCCTCACCGGAGAGAAGGCCTCTCACCTGGAGGACCTCGCAGATCCGGGTCGAGGCCGCCCGGATGTCGCTGGCCAGGAAGGAGCCGACCCGGCCGCCCCACTCGCCCACCGGGAGCTCGAGCTCGCGCCGGGCCACCTCCTCCAGCCCAGCCTGGCGCAGGTAGTGATCGACCGACCTGAAGACGGCATCGCCGGTGTCCAGCCCCAGCGAGCCGGCCCTCTCCTGGAACATCCGCTGCAGGCGATCCGTCGCCGGCCCAAGACGCCGGCCGCCCATGACCGGCTCGGCCAGCTCGACCCAACCCCCGGGCCGGGCCACCCGGACCAGCTCCGCCACCACCCGCGGCCATTCCACCAACGGGATGCCCGAGGCCAGGTAGCGCTGATGCACGAGGTCGAAGCTGTCATCCCGGAAGGGCAGCCCCCGGAGCACATCCCCCCGCACGTGCCGGTAGCCAGCCGGGGCCCCGGGCTTGCCCGGGACCAGGTCCAACCCCACCACCAGCGCCTTTGGGTGCTCCCAGCAGAGCTCGAACCCCCACTGCCCCGTCCCCGTGCCCACATCCAGCACCCGCTGCGGCCCCTCCACCGGGGCCAGGTAGCTGCGGCCCAGAGCCTCGCGCAGGGCGTGATGCTGGAGGTCGAGCCGGTCCGCCTCCTCAGGATGCCGGGGGAACACGTACGAGGACCGCTCCCGCTCCATCCGCTCCGCCGTCGCCCGCTCCACCTCCTTCTCGGTGGGCGACTCCAGCCTCCAGGTGATCGCCCCCGTCTCTCGGGCCGTGGCCAGCAGCGTGCGCAGGGTGGCGAGGCGACGCCGAACAGTGGCCTGGGCCAGGCCCCGGCGGCGCAGCTCGACGGCGTAGTCCAGCAGCAGCCATCGGGCTGTCTCAGGACCCAGCAGCAGCGATCGCACCACATCCTCCGTCGAGGTCTTGTGGAAGCGGGCCAGGTCCTCCAGGTCGGCGGCGTAGGCCCGGGCCGTGGTCGGGGGCCGGCAAGCCAGGAAGCGTGTGATCAGCCAGCCAGGGTCAACCTCGGGGGCCTCGGCCGGGGCATGGCCGCCGCCCCTGGGGGTTCGCGTTTCCTCCACGTGTTGAGTATGCACTCGACAGATGCTCGACGGCCGGAGGGATGGCGAGGTCGCGCTCACGTAGACCAGCGCGGGGCGCCACTGGCCATCCCGTCAGGTTGTACCCCCATGCCGATGGATGCCTACGAGACGGTCGAGTCGCCCTGATCGACCCTCGGCGGAGATCTGGCTCCAGTCGCTTCTTCCCCGAGCCAGGCGGGATCGAGGAGCTCGGTCATCGTCCATCGTGCCAGCGCCGAGGGCCATGGAGCGGACGGACCCTTGGGCCTGAGGTGGAGCTCGGCCCCGGATGCGCTCCCTCAGATGAGCGATCCGCTCTGGCCGCCTCACGCTTCGGCGGTCGTGGGCGATGAGCGAGCACTGGCCCTTCAGGGGCTGCATGACGCTCTCGATCCCCGGCCGCACCGGGGCCAGCGGCCCGAGGTGGCACGGCTGGCTCTCGCGGTCGGATCAGGCGGGCTCCGAGCGAGACGACGTGATCCTCGAGGAGGCGGCTAGCGCAGCCTCAATCGCGGTGGACGGCCGGTCCCGGTCGGACGCGGCCCGGATCCCGGAGCGTCGGGCAT
>DATGLL010000095.1:0-11927 GCA_035294145.1 Candidatus Dormiibacterota bacterium
TGGAGCTGCCAGAGGAGAAGAAGAAGGAGACGCCTGCCCCCACTCCTGAGTGAGGGGGAAGCCGAGAGGGGGGCTCAAGCCCCCCTCTCGCACCGTCCTGGAGGGGTGGATCGCCGCCCTCCCGGTCGTCGGCGGGGGCTCGGGCGTGCCGGCCCGGTTGATGCGGCTGCCTGTCCCCGGACGGCTGGCAGCTCAGCGCTTGCCCTGGTCGTACGTGCCCCTCCGTCGCCGGCTCGCCGCACGAGCGAAGGCGTGCCTCGCGACCTCGAGCGGTTCTGGACACTGAGAGCCCCCGCTCCTGGAGCGGCAGGGCGGGGCCCTGGCCTTCCTGGCCGATCCCGAGCCGGGTGTTGCACCGGTCCACCCGCTCTCACGGCCATCGGGTCGACCAAGCTGCCCTCGACACGCCCACCCCCACCGGGCGGTCTCCGCGTCGCCGACGACCCCGGGCTCGATCTGGGGAGCGTCCCGGCGACAGCCGCTCCGGGCCAGCTCGGAGCCCGGCAGCAGCACCCGACCGATGAAGACCGCCGCCAGCCCCCGCTCCCGACGCGGTCCCCGGGCTGCCCACGGTCCGGCCTTGCCTAACCTCTTCCCGGGAGGGGCGGCAGGTAGCCGATGTGGGCACAAGGGGCCGAGCCCCATCCTGCCCCCTCCTCGGCAGCCCCCGGCTGTCAGCGAGCTCGAGATGACCTCTGAGGCCTGCCTTCGCCTAGGGCCTCGGATCGATTGCAGACGGGGCGCCTTCCCGCCGGGGTGGGACCCTGAGGGGACGTGGGTCGGTGCTACGCTGGCCTCCACGGTTCCGGGTTGACTTACGGGTGGCGTGGCGCGGGCATGCTGCTGGTCAGACCTCTACGATGAGCACCACTGGTCCGTATGCCGGTGGGAGGTAGAGCTATGAGCAGCCAGAATCAGTGGCCAGCGGTCGTGGTCGCCGTGGCGTTCCTGGTCGTGGTGGGGGCGATCCTGATCGCGGTTGTGTTCCACGATGGCGTGGATGGGGGGTTGAAGATCTGGGGTGGGATCGGAGCCTTGGTCGGGGTGGTCGCGGGGGCGATCCCCAGCTACTTCTTCCACCAGGAGGCGATGGTCCAGCAGCGGAACGCCAATGCGTTGCGGCTGGCCGCGGACTCGGCCACGATCGAGAAGGCCAGGCAGTATGGCCTGCGGGTGGAGTAGCTCGTCCGTGAGCGTGGTGATGCGGAGGCCCTGACCGCCGCTCCTTGGGTGAGGCTCGCGGGCATGGCCGGGTAAGGCACGGCCAAGCTCGTTGACGGCGCTTGCGTAGGCGTCAAGGTCCATCCTGCCGGCGAATGGTGCCCGGGACGCTCGACCGGGGCCCTTGGGAGGGGGAGGCGGGCTCCGGGCTAGGGGCGTGGTGGCCGACGCACCGCCTCGAGCTGCCCGCAGTTCCTGGGGCGGGCTAGGGTTCTGGAGGCGCCGTGACCCTCTTCGCCCTGTAACCCCCGGGGCCGACGGGCCTTTAACAGCCTGTTCACACATTCCGCCGGGGTTGTTCGTAGTCTTCGCGCATGAACGAGCAGGCCAGGCCCAGCCTCTCGGAGCCCATGGTGCCCTTGCCTCCGCTCCCATCGGCCTCGGCTCCACCCAGGCGGGGCCGTCCCGTCTGGCCATTTGTGGTCGGTCTTGTGGCTGGCCTCATCCTGGTCGCCCTCGACGTTCTCCTCATCGAGTTTCGACCTTCCATCCCCCTTGGGGCTCGGCTCCGTCTCGGCCTCTTTCCGTTCGCCCCCTATCGCCCTGGCCTCCTGGTCCTCCTGCTCGTCGTCGCCACCGTGGCCTGGGTCGTCGTCCGTGCTCGCGCTCGACCGGCTTCCGGCGACGCGCTCGAGATCCTGCGGCAGCGCTACGCGCGGGGGGAGATCGGACAGGAGGAGTACGAGACGAGACGGGAGGTTCTCCGGCGTGGGTGAGGGATGGCAGGTAGTTGAGCGGCTGCTGGCCGGTGTCGTCGTCGGGCTGGCGGTGGGGCTGGTCGCCGCCTGGATCGGGCTCGGGGTCACGAGCGTGGTCCTGGGCTCTCATCGCGCCATCGAAGGTGGGCCGTCCCATCGCCCGGCCCCGGTGGCGCCTTTCCCCCGGCCTGGGGGTGGTCGCTTCTTGCCTGTCTCGCTCTCAATGACCTGGGGTCGGGAAGGCGTGCCACGCGGCTGAGCCCTGGGCGGGTTGGTTCTCGGCCTCATCCTGGGCATTCGCTCCCTCTACCCTTAGGGATCGTGTCATCCCTCCCGGCCGATCCCTTCCGCGACGTCGTCGGGCACGCCGCGGTGCGGAGGCTCCTGAGTGGCCAACTCGCCTCGGGACGGCTATCCCATGCCTACCTGTTGGTCGGTGAGCCGTCTTTGGGCAAGATGACCGTGGCTCGAGCGCTCGCCTCGGCTCTCCTTCCCGAGGCTCCCCTAGAACGTCACCCCGACTACTGGGAGGATGACCACCCTGGGGCACTCAAGGTGGACGAGATCCGGCTCATCCCCGAGAAGGGGCCGGAGCGCCACGAGCAGACCTTGCAGTCCTTCCTGGCGATGAAGCCCAGGGTAGGGGCGTACCGAGTGGCGGTGGTGGGCACAGTCGGGCGGATCCCTGACACCTATCAGAACCTCCTTCTCAAGACCCTGGAGGAGCCGCACCCGAACCGGGTGGTGGTGCTGACCACCCCCAGCCTGTCTCCCTTCGTGGTGTTGCCGACGGTCGTGTCACGTTGCCAGCGGCTGAGCTTTCGCCCGGTGCCTTTGCCCGAGATCGTCGAGTTGCTCCGCCGACGCGGTCTCCCCGAGGACCGGGCTCAGACCCTGGCGGCCCTCTCCCGAGGGCGGCCTGGCTGGGCCCTGAGGGCCGCCTGCGATGAGGGGATCGTGGAACGGGGGCGCCACTGGGAGCAGCGGCTCGAGGAGGTGTTCGGGGCCCCTGAGGACGTCCCCCTGACGCTGGCCGCGGAGCTGGATGGGGCCAGGTCGGAGTGGCGAGGGGGGAGACGGAGCCCGATCCCGCCCGACCTCCGAGCCAGCGATCCTGGAGCGCTCGCCGACCCGGCTGCGCCGGACGATCCGGTCCAGTTTGCCCTGGGCTGCTGGCAGCTACTGCTGCGACGCAAGATGCTCCGCGACCCATCTTCCCGAGACGGTGCCCGTTGGGCCCGCCTCCTGGAGCTCTCCTATGACACCCTCGGTTACCTGGAGCAGAACGTGAGCCCGCGCCTTGCCCTGGAGTGTTTCTTGCTGGCATGTCGGAGCGTTTCCTGAAGCCCGCCCTCCGCGAGTTCGTCCCCTACGTCCCGGGTCGTCAGCCCCCTGAGCTTGAGGGCTGGATCAAGCTCAACACCAACGAGGCTCCGTGGCCGCCGTCCCCCCGGGTGCTGGATGCGGTTCGGGAAGCGGTCGATGGCGACCTCCGTCTCTACCCCCACCCGTTGGCGGTGACGGCCAGGGAGGCGATCGCCCGCTTCCACGGCCTGAGCCCGGCCCAGGTGGCGCTGGGGAACGGGGCCGACGATCTCATCGCCATGTGCTTTCGCGCCTTCGTCCCCAAAGGGGCGCGGGTTGCCTACCTGGAGCCAAGCTACCCGCTCTTCGCCCCGCTGTGTCGCATGCACGAAGCTGAGCCCTCCGTACACGCGCTGGGCCCGACCTGGGAGGTGCCCGATTCCTTCATCGCCGACCCGGCTCCGCTCAAGTTCCTCGTCAACCCCAACTCGCCGACGGCGAGCTGGGTCGACCGAGCGGTGGTCCGTGAGGTGGTTCGGCATGCGCCAGGGGTGGTTGTGCTGGACGAGGCCTATGTGGACTTCGCGCCAGCCACGTGCATTGACCTTCTGGCCGAGGGATGGGAGAACCTGATCGTCCTGAGAACCTTCTCCAAGGCCTATGCCCTGGCCGGGATGCGGGTCGGCTACGCTGCCTCGACGACCGGCTTGATCTCGGCCCTCGACCTGGTCAAGGACTCCTACAACGTGGATCGGCTGGCCATCGTGGCGGCCGTGGCCGCGATCGAGGATCGCGAGTACCACGATCGATTGGTGGCGTACGTGGTCGAGGAGCGAGCCTGGCTGGGTGACCGCCTGCGCGAGGCCGGCTTCCACGTAGGCCCCTCGGCCACGAACTTCCTCTTCGCCCAGCCACCGCCGGGCTGGGATGCAGCCCGGTTGGTCGAGGAGCTGGGCCGGCGGCGGATCCTGATCCGCCATTTCGGCCACGGTCTGGCGGCTGGCTGGGTGCGGGTCACGGTCGGCACCCGGGAGCAGCATCTGCGCCTGCTGGAGGCGCTCAAGGAGGTGATGGTCGGTGACGGTTGAGGTTCACCAGCCCACCCGCGAGGAGGCGTGGAGGCTGGTCATCGAGATGACGCAGAGCGAATCGCTTCGGCGTCACATGCTGAGCGTGGAGGCGGCCATGCGTGCCTATGCTCGCCGCTTCGGCGAGGACGAGGAGCGATGGGGCATCCTTGGCCTCATCCACGATTGGGACTACGAGACCGGCCCCACGCCGGATCAGCATCCGATGCGTGGCATCCAGCTGCTGCGTGAGCGAGGGTGGCCTGAGGATCTGCTCCAGGACCTGGCCTCTCACGCCGACTACCTCAAGGTCCCGCGCGACACGCCGATCCGCAAGGCACTCTATGCCTGCGATGAGCTGTGCGGCTTCATCATCGCCTGCGCGCTGGTCAAGGGACGCTCGTTGGGAGCGGTCGATGCCCGCACGGTTCGCAAGAAGATGCGGGATCGGGCCTTTGCACGCGGCGTGCACCGCGAGCAGCTGCTGGCCGGCGCCGAGGCGCTCGGGGTGGACTTCGACGAGCACGTCGAGTTCGTCCGCGACGCCCTCCTGCCGATCGCGGACGAGCTTGGGCTGATCCCATGAGCGGCGTTCCCGCTCCGAGCCGGGCGCCGCGCTATCGCCTTCTTGCCGTCGACCTGGACGGTACGCTCCTGAGCTTCGACCTCCACCTCGACCCCCGTGACGTCGAGGCCTTGCATCGCGCCATGGCGGCTGGCCTCAGGGTGGTGGCCTGCACCGGTCGGCCTTTCCCAGGGGCTCTCCCCTGGGCGCAGGCGATCGGCCTCCACGATCCTCTGGTCTGCTATCAGGGGGCCCAGGTTCGTGCCCTCGATGGGGCGGTGCTGCTGGACCACGGGGTTCCGCACGAGCTTGCCATGGAGGTGGTGCGCTTCTGCCGCGAGCGTGACCTCCACGTGCAGGCCTACGTGGAGGACCGGCTCATCGTCGAGCGTGACCGGCCCGAGGCCCAGGCCTATGCCCGCCATGCGGGGATGGAGGTCCACGTGGTCGGCGACCTCGACCGAGCCATGGGAGCGACCACGCCCAAGGTGGTGATCGTGGCCGATCCTGAGGTGGTCGAGCGCCTCCTGCCGGAGGTGCGTCAACGCTGGGCGGGCCGACTCGTTGCGGCCACCTCCCTGCCGACCTACCTGGAGGTGACGAGCGTGGCCGCCGACAAGCAGCAGGCGCTTCGTTTCCTGTGCGACCGCTTCGGGATTGGCCCTCAGGAGACGGTGGCGATCGGAGACGGCCGCAATGATGAGACCATGATCGCTTGGGCTGGCCTTGGCTACGCGGTCGAGGGCGCCCCGCCCGAGGTCCTGGCGGCGGCCGACGGCCGCACCGTGGGGCGCCCTGGCAGTGGTGGAATCGCTCGGCTGGTGGAACGGTTGCTGGAGTAAGCCATGGGCACCTTGTTCTTGGTGCATGCCCATCCTGATGACGAGGCCATCGCCACCGGAGGCGTGATGCTGCGGGCCCACGCCCAGGGTCACCGCGTGGTCCTGGTCACGTGCACCCGGGGCGAGGAGGGCGAGATCCACAACATGGACGAGACCTCCGTCCGCCCTCGGCTCGCCCAGGTGCGAACGGAGGAGTTGGCCCATGCCTGCCAGATCCTGGGGGTCGACCGCCAGGAGTTCCTCGGCTTCCGCGACTCGGGCATGGCCGGCACCCCGGCCAACGACCATCCCAACTCCTTTCATCGCGCCTCGCTCCAGGAGGCGGCGGAGCGGCTGGCAGGGTTGCTCCGAGCGGAGCGTCCGGAGGTGGTCGTCACCTACACGCCGGACGGGACCTATGGGCATCCGGATCACATCAAGGCCCATCTGACGACGATGGCCGCGCTGGACCTGCTGGATGGGGAAGGGTGGAGGCCAGCCAAACTGTACTGGCACGCGATCCCGAGGAGCGTCGTCGAGGAGATGTCCCGCCGTGCCGAGGAGATGAGGCGCCGCTCCGGTGGCGTCCCCGAGGAGCCAGCCGTGCGCCTCCTGGGGGTGCCCGACGAGGAGATCACGACCGTGGTGGACGTCCGCGACCTGGCCGCACGCAAGCGCGAGGCGTTCGCCGCCCACGTGAGCCAGAACGATCCCCACGGCCCCTTCGCCGAGATGCAGGGACAGGTCCTGGAGGCTGCCTTGGGCCGGGAGTGCTTCGTGCTCGTACGTGGGCGTCTCGGCACCCCGCCGCCCGAGCCCGACCTGTTCGCCGGGCTGCCTGGGTGAGCCCGGGCTCACTTGCTCGTGACACATTGGTAGGCTCGTAGCCGAGATGGAGGTCATGCGGATCACGCCGCGGGGCTACTGCCACGGCGTGGTCGATGCGTTTCGGATCGCGAAGCGGGTCAGGGAGTCCACCGACGGGCCGGTCTACATGCTGGGGCACCTGGTCCACAACACCCACGCCACTGACGAGCTGCAGCGTCAGGGCATCGACCTGGTTGACCCACCGAACCGTCTGGCAGGGTTGGACATGATCCCGGGAGGCACGGTGATCTTCACCGCCCATGGGGTCTCTCCCCAGGTGAAGCAACGGGCCGCGGAGCGAGGGCTGCGGGCGGTGGATGCCACCTGCTCCGATGTGGTGCGGACCCACGAGCTGGTACGCGACCTCGCCTCGCGGGGCTACGAGGTGGTCTACGTGGGGCGTCGGGGGCATCCCGAGCCTGAGGGCGTGCTCGGCGAGGCGCCAGGGCATGTCCATCTGGTCCAGGACCTCCAGGACGTCGAGCGACTGGAGCTCCCTCCTGGCAGGGTTGCCATCACCTGTCAGACCACGCTCTCCATGTGGGACACCGAGGAGGTCATCCAGGCCGTCAAGCGCCGGTACCCGGAGGCGGAGGTCTACAACGAGATCTGCCGGGCCACCCAGGAGCGACAGGAGGCCGCGGTCCAGGCTGCTCGGGAGGTCGACGTCGTCATCGTGGTTGGGAGCCCCAAGTCCTCGAACTCCAACCGGCTGGTGGAGGTGGTGCGGAAGCTGGGCGGGAAGCCTGCTTACCTGGTCGACCGGTTGGAGGAGATCGACGTCAACTGGTTTCGGGGGATGAAGCGAGTTGGCGTGACCAGCGGGGCCTCGACGCCGAGCCAGCTGACCCGTCGTGTGATCGAGTTCTTGGAGCAGTTGGACCCGCCGGCCTCCAGCGGTTGAGGATGCTCACCCCTCGGACGAGGTGAGGGGCGGAGCAGCAGGCTGCTCCTGGCGGTGGTCGCCATCGACCGCGGCCTCTCCCTCGGCCTGGGGCGCTGAGAGCCCCTCCTCGGGAGGAGAGCTGGGCGGGCTGGTGGAGGTGGGCTCCCCGGCATGCCGACGCCGTCGGCGGCGCACCGGCGGAGCCGGCGACGCGTCCCCTCCCGCGGCCGGGGCTGCCGGCGTCCGGCGGCGCTGCCGTGAAGCCGGCTTGGCCTCGCTGGCCTCGGCCGTCACCGGGGTGGGGGGAGCCACTGGTGGCCAGGAGGCCTCGGGAGCCAGCGGGGCGAACCCCGGGCTGGTCTCGACCGCGGCGCCAGGATCGCCTCCCTGGCCGACCTCGGCCCGGACCTCTGCCTCCTCTCTCCCGACCGCCTCTTCGGATGGCTGCCGGGCAGCGGCCTCGGCTGGCTTGGGAGGGGCTGAGGAAGGCTCGAAGCCGTGTCTGGGACCCTGGGGCTCCGAAGCCTCCGGGGCCGGGCCCTCCCCGGCCTGCCCAGGGGCGGGAGCCGGGACCGAGTCGGCCGAACGTCGCTCGGGGGCCAGCGCTCGCTGCCCCGTCCCTTCCGGGGGCTTCTCCACCTTCCCCTCCAGCCCGTGGTCCACGACCCGCTTCGGCTTTGAGGGCTGAGGGGGGCGAGGCCGCTCCGTCCGGGTCATATCCGGCCATCGCCCGGGTTCGACCAGGGGCTCGCGGAGCGGTCCCGGTGCCGGCTTCGGCGGAAGCTCCGGGGCCTCCGCCTCCACGCCATGGCGGCGTCGCCGCTTCTTGGCGGAGCGGATCCCCGTCGGCACCTGACGGCGGTTCACCAGCCGGGTCACCTCAGCGGTGGCCACCACCTCGCCACGTTGGTTCTCCACCTCGACCTGCCAGACGGCCAGGCCCCAGCGGGGGTTCTCGACCTCGCGCTTGCGATGGAGGCGCCAGCGACAGCGGATGGTATCGCCCACGCGGACCGGCCGTTGGAAACGCCAGGTCATCCCTACCAGGCCGACCGTGGCCGGGACCGGGCCGTCGATGGTGCCGAGACCGATGGCCGCGGCCGCGACCAGCGTGCCAGGGACCACCACCTCGCCGAACGGGCCGCCGCGTGCGTACTCCACGTCGGCGTAGAGAGGGTTCAGGTCACCTGACAGGCCGAGGAAGGCGGCCACCTCGGCCTGACCGATCGTCCGCCGTCGTGTCGTCCACTCGCTGCCCAGTGGCAGCTCTTCGAAGTGCTGGAGTTCCAGAGACGCTCTCCGTAATCCGAAGCTGCGAGTATACCTGGGGATGAGGGGGATGCTCCTCCCACACCACCCCCTCCCTACCATGGACAACGTGCCGCACTTCTGTGTCAATTGCGGGATCGGCCTCACCGTCCGCACGATCGAGGGGCGGGACCTGGAGACGTGCACCCGCTGCGGGTTCGTGCTCTGGCGAGACCCCAAGGTCGTGACCATGGTGGTGGTGGAGAACGAGGCCGGGGAAGTCGTCATGGGCCGGCGGGGCATCGAGCCCGGCTACGGTCGCTGGTGCTTGCCCGGTGGGTATGTCAACGACGACGAGCATCCCGCCAGCTCCGCGGCTCGGGAGTGCCAGGAGGAGATCGGGGCCGCGGTCGAGATCGTGTCCCTGCTCGGTGTGTACCACATCCGCAAGCACGACGCGCCCAGCATGGTCGGGATCGCGTACCTGGGGCGGCTGCGGCCGGGAGAGAGGCCGAGGCCCGGCCAGGAGATGCTGGAGGTGGCGGCCTTCTCTCACGACCGGCTGCCTGAACTCGCCTTCCCCAGCCACCGTGAGGCCATGAGTGACTGGCTCGGCCTCCGGGGACAATCCTCGTGAGAGCAACCCAGTAAGAACAACCGAGGTCGGGATTCATGAACTGGTTCAAGACGTTCTTTTGGATGGCCGCCCTCACCGTCATCCTGGTGGGGGTGGGAGGCTGGCTCTTCGGGCGCTCGGGTCTTGTCATCGCGCTCCTCGTCGCCCTGGTTGGCAATGGTGTGGCCTACTTCTTCGGGGACCGTATGGCCCTGGCTGCCGCCCAGGCTCGCGAGGTTGGGCCATTGGAGGCACCGGTGTTGCATCGACTAGCTGACCGGCTGGCGGCCGAGTACGGTGTCCCCAAGCCCCGTGTCTACGTGAGCCCAGACCCAAGCCCCAATGCTTTCGCCACGGGCCGGAGCCCGGCGCACGCCTCCATCTGCGTCAATGAGGGGCTGTTGCGCCTCCTTGACCAGGAGGAGGTGTATGGGGTCCTGGCCCATGAGTTCGCCCATGTCCGCAATCGAGACATCCTCATCAGCACCGTCGTCGCTGTCCTGGCGGGCGCCATCACCTTCCTGGCCAACATCGCTCAATGGGGGCTCTTCTGGGGAGGTGGTCGAGAGGAGGAGGACCAGAGCCCGCTCGGGGGCATCGGCCTGGTCCTCCTGGCAGTGCTGGCACCGATCGCGGCGCTCCTGATCCAGCTCGCGGTCTCGCGCTCGCGCGAGTACGAAGCCGACCACACCGGCGCTCGTGTCAGCCACCAGCCGCTGGCGCTGGCGAGCGCCCTGCGCAAGCTCGAGCGGGCGACCCAGGTGGTGCCATCCGCGACCGCCCAGCCGGCCTTTGCTCACCTCTACGTGGTCAACCCGCTCTCGGGCCGCTCGCTGGCTGGCCTCTTCTCCACCCATCCGCCGTTGGAGGAACGAATCCGGCGTTTGGAGGCGATGGCCCGGGAGGGATGATCGGGGCTCACGGCTCCGCTCGCGGCGGGCGGCCCGGCGACGTTGCTGACCCCAGAGCGGATCGCCAGCCCGTACCATAGGCTCGGGTGTCGATCAGGGGCGAGGAAGGCGTGCTCAGGCAGGCGGCCGAGCTGGTAGCCAGGGCCCGCATGGGGGTAGCCTTCACCGGGGCCGGGATCTCGGCCGAAAGCGGGATCAGCACGTTCCGAGGCCGAGATGGTCTGTGGCGTCGGTACGACCCCTACCAGGTCTCCTCGATCGAAGCCTTTGTCCGTGACCCCGGCCGGTACTGGCGCCTAGCTGCCGAGCGGTGGGAGGCGTACGCCGCCGCCCGGCCGAACCCGGGGCACCTGGCCCTGGCCGCGCTCGAGGCCGCCGGTCACCTTCGAGCAGTGGTCACCCAGAACACCGACGGCCTGCACCGTGATGCTGGGACCCGACGTCTGGTGGAGCTGCACGGCAACGGTCGTCGGGTGCGCTGCCTGGACTGTGGCGCGGTCGAGGAGCGTGCGGCGGTCCAGGCCCGGCTTCGGCACGAGATGCCGCCCCGATGCGGTACCTGCACGGGGATGCACCTCAAGCCAGAGGTGGTGCTCTTCGGAGAGCCGCTGCCCGCCCTCGCGCTGATGGAGGCCTTCGAGCTCGCTCGCGGCTGCGACCTGATGCTGGTGGTGGGGAGTTCGCTCCAGGTGTACCCGGCGGCCGACGTTCCCGCGACCGCCATCGAGCGGGGGGTGCCCTTGATCGTGGTCAACGACGAGCCGACGCCGGTGGACGTGGCGGCGACGGTGGTCCTTCGCGGTCGGTCGGGCGAGCTGCTGCCCCGTCTGGAGGCCGAGGTCCGCCGGCGGCGCGAGGCCGAGGGCACGGTCGTGCTGCCCGAGCGTCCCTCTCCGGATGGCCATGGCGTCACCTCCTAGACTGCCTTTCCGTAAGCTCTGCGCGTATCCCTCGGGCAACCAGGGCGATCGGAGCGGCGAGGCGCACCGCAACCGCTACCCCTGGCTGCGCTCCCGAAAGAAGGCCTGCACCTGACCCACCTGCGCGGCCATGGTCCCCACCGGGGTGGTGGCCGAAGAGGTCTTGCATCGCCCCCAGACCCGCTCCGCCGGTGGGGGCGGCACCGAGGACGAGCCGCACCTGGGGTGCCCCCCAAGCCAGCGGCTAGGCGGCAGCGGTGGATGGCGACGTGGTCGAGGAGGCTGGCGCTGGTGGCAACGAGTGGTGGCCTCGTGGCTGGGTTGATGGAGACCGCCACGTGGCTACCCTGCTCTCGTCCTCCTTCTCCACCCCAGCCGGTGACCCGGCCCATCACGCGCCCGACCTCCGGCATCCCGCTCCCCCCACGGCCCAAGCCCTCCGGGGGGCATCTGCCGTCTGCTGGCCGTCCATGGGGTCGGCTTCCAGCAGGCCCCGGGTCCCCGACTACGTCGGCAGCTGCACCGGTACCTGACCGAGCGGCTGGGGGGTAACGACAGCTGACGTTCTCACACACTACCATTCACTTCCGTCAACTCGAAGCAGTGGGCGCCCGAGCAAGGCATCCCTCCCGTGACCGCCTCCCGCTGGTTCTCGTCGGGTACGCTTCCCGTCCCGGCCCGGCGAGTCGGTCACCTGATCCTGGGGGACGCTCCGGCGCCCCCCGGCCGGCGTGCCGCCGCCCATCGGGCGGCCCGGGCGATGGCCGCGCTCCAGCACGATGGCCCGCAGGGGTGCCCCACA
>DATGLL010000096.1:0-4873 GCA_035294145.1 Candidatus Dormiibacterota bacterium
TCCACCTCACGGACCCCAGGCAGGGGACCAACAGCGGTGTAGTAGCGCTGGCCAGCCACCAGCAGCTCCTCGGCCGGAAAGCGGGTGATGACCTCACAACCCTCCTTTGTCACCACCAGCTGCTCCTCGATCCGGGCCGCGGACCAACCGTCGCTAGCTGGCCAGAAGGTCTCCAGGGCGAAGACCATCCCCTCCTCGATCACCTCAGGATGCTCGAGCGAGACCAGGCGGCTGAAGATGGGCTTCTCCCAGATCGAGAGCCCGACCCCATGGCCGAACTGAAGGGCGAAGGCCGCCTCCTCGTCCGGGAAGCCGAACTCAGTCGCCTTGGGCCAGACGCTGACCACCTCAGCCGTGGTCCTCCCCGGCCGGATCAGCTCGATGGCCGCGTCGAGGATTTCTCGACAGCGCCGATAGGCAGCGACCAGGGCGGGCGAGGCGCTGCCTACGGCGAAGGTCCGGTAGTAGCAAGTCCGGTAGCCGTTGAAGCTGTGAAGGATGTCAAAGTAGGCCGGGTCGCCGGGCCGGAGGGCACGGTCGGTGTAGACGTGCGGGTGAGGGCTGCAGCGCTCGCCTGAGATCGCGTTCACTCCCTCGACGTGCTCCGAGCCGAGGTCGTAGAGGACCTTCGCCACCAAGCCCACACACTCGTTCTCCCGCATCCCCGGCCTCATGGCTCGGTAGAGCTCGTCATAGGCGGCGTCCACCATCATGCAGGCGGTGCTCAGGAGGGTGATCTCGTCCTGGGTCTTGATGATCCGTGCCCGCTGCATGACCTGCTGGCCGTCGACGACCTGGATGCCCTCCCGCCGGAGCGCCTCCAGCACCGGCAGCTCGATCAGGTCGACGCCCAGCGGCTCGCCCAGCAGCCCCCGCTGCTCCAGCTCTACCCGGATCTTGCGCGCCACCTCCTCGGCCCGTCCCGACTCGGGCGAGAACGCTCCTCGCATGGTCGAGATGCCGGCCCGCGAGCGCTCCGGGCCCAGCCAGGAGCAATAGAGCGCGTGATGGCGGGCAGCGGATCCGAAGTCCCACACGATCGGCTCCCCGCCTCGGGGCAGCAAGCAAAAGCGGGTCAGCTTGTCCATGGCCCAGGTGCCGATGTGGGTGGCGCTGAGGTAACGAATGTTGTTCATGTCGAAGCACAGGAGCCCGCCCAGCTCGGTTGCCTCGAGTTGGATCCGTGCCCGCTCCAGGCGTTCCCGGCGCAGCCGCGGATAGTCGATCCGATCCTCCCAGTCGGTGCCGTTGATCCCATAAGTTCGGCTCACCGTGCTCATCTCGGCCTCCTTGCCAGCTCAGCGTTGGCGACACAGCTCCCGAGCCGCCTCGGCGATGGTGGCGGCGTTGGGCACCGTCAGGTCCTCGAGCACCGGGGAGAACGGGATGGGCACGTGCATGGCCCCGATCCGTTTGACCGGCGCGTCCAGGTGATAGAAGGCCCCGGCGGTGATGACCGAGGCCAGCTCGGCGGTGATGCCGTAGCGTTCGTAGCCTTCGTCGACCACGATCACCCGCGAGGTCTTGATCGCGGAGCGGATCAGCGTCTCCTCGTCCAGGGGTACCGTGGTCCGGGGATCGACCACCTCGGCGCTGATCCCTTCTTGGGCGAGCAGCTCGGCTGCCTCCAGGGCGGCCACCACCATGCTGCTGGTGGCGACGATGGTCACGTCCTCCCCCGGGCGCTTGACGTCGGCCACCCCAAACGGGATCGTGTACTCGCCCTCCGGGATCAGCCCACGCTGCTGGTAGTTCATCTTGTCCTCGAAGATCACGACCGGGTTGTCGTCCCGGATCGCCGTCTTGAGCAGCCCTTTGGCGTCGTAGGGAGTGCTAGGCAGAGCCACCTTGAGCCCAGGGATATGGCTCACCCAGGCGTGAAGGCTCTGGCTGTGCTGGGCCGCTGAGCGCCGGGTCGCCCCCAGCGTGGTGCGCACCACCAGGGGCGCTTTCAGCTTGCCCCCGGACATGTAGTGGACCTTGGCCGCCTGGTTGACCAACTGGTCCATGACCAGGGTCAGAAAGTCACCGAACATGATGTCCACCACCGGCCGCAGCCCGGTCATGGCCGCGCCCAGGCCGATACCGGTGAAGCCAGCCTCCGAGATCGGGGTGTCGATCACGCGCTCGGGACCGAACTCCTCCACCAGCCCCTTGAGGACCTTGAAGGCCGTCCCCGCCTCGGCCACGTCCTCGCCCATGACGAACACTGTCGGGTCACGTCGCAGCTCCTCGGCCAACGCCTCCTTGATCGCCTGGCCGAGCGTGACCTCGCGCATCCCAACCGCGGTCGCGCTAGGCGTAGACATGCTGGCTCACCTCGGCCGGGTCGGGATAAGGCGCCTGGAGGGCGAAGTCGACACCGTTGCGCACCTCCGTCACCACCTCCTCCTCGATCCGCTCCAGACGTGCCGGGTCCACCCCCGCTTCCAGCAGCCGCCCGGCCAGCAGCCGGATCGGATCGCGCTGGTCACGCCAGATCCGCTCCTCCTCCCGGGTGCGATAGGCTCGGTCCACGTCCCCCACGTGGTGGCCGTAAAAGCGGTAGGTGTGGCAGAGCAGGAAGCTGGGACCGTCTCCACGTCGAGCTCGATCCACCGCCTGCCGGGCGGCGGCGTGGACGACGAGGACGTCCTGCCCGTCGACCTCCTGACAGGGGATTCCGAAGGCCCGGGGTCGGGCGGTGAGCTCCCCAGCGGTGGTCTCCCGGTAGCTCGTGTACTCGTTATAGAGGTTGTTCTCGCAGACGTAGATCACGGGCAGCCGCCAGAGCGAGGCCATGTTCATGGCCTCGTAGAGGAGCCCCTGCCCTAAGGCTCCCTCGCCGAAGAAGCAGACCGCCACCTGGTCGGTCCCGCGCCGTCGGGCCGAGAAGGCGGCCCCGGTGGCAATCCCCGCCGACCCGCCCACGATCGCGTTGGCGCCCAGGTTGTTGCGCTCCTGATCGGCGATGTGCATCGACCCGCCCTTGCCTCGGCAGTAGCCGGGCTCTTTGCCCAGCAGCTCGGCGAACATCCGGTCCACCGAGGCCCCCTTGGCCAGGCAGTGCCCGTGGCCACGGTGGGTGCTGGTGATGTAGTCGTCGTCGCGCAGGGCCATGCAGACCCCGACCGCGACCGCCTCCTCTCCGGCATAGAGGTGGGCCAGGCCGGGCATCCTGGCGCTCCGGTAGAGGTCGTCGACCTGCTCCTCGAAGTGCCGGATGGTCAGCATCCGTCGGTACGCCTTGAGCCACGGCTCGGGGTTGGCTCGCAGCTGCTCAGCGATCTCCTCCGTCACCCCTGTTCATCCTCTCCATCTCATCGGCCGCGGGCCAGGCCCGCGGTCACTGCCTCGGGGACGCCGTCGCTCCTCCTCGGCCGGCAGGCCGTGCTCGACCACCTGCCGGATCTCACCCTGGACCCTGGTCAGGTGCCGCCGCATCAGCTCCCGCGCGGCCACGGGATCGCCTCTCCCGATAGCGGCCAGGATCTGGCGGTGCTGGGTCAGCGATCGAGTCGGGCTGCCCGGGATCTGGTAGACCTCGAGGAGGGCCTGGTGGAGCACTTCCCGGATGGCCTTCATCACGTGCACCGCGATGCGGTTGCGGCTGGCCTCGCCCACGGCCAGATGGAAGCCCAGGTCGGCGGTGACGTAGTCCTCACGCGACCCGAGACCCTCCTCCATGCGGTGCAGCCACCGCTCCAGCGTCTCTAGGTCGGAGGCCGTCCGGCGCTCGGCGGCCAGGGCCGCGATCTCGACCTCGAGGATCTTGCGCAGCTCGTAGAGCTGGTCGAGATCCCCCTCCTCCAGGCTGAGGAGGAGCTGCACAGGGGTGCGCAGCAGCTGGCCGTAGTCGGCCACGACGAAGGCGCCGTGCCCTGCTGGCCGGATCAGGCCCAGGCTTTCCAGCGTCCGGAGGGCCTCACGGACGGACGAGCGGCCGACCTGGTAGGCGTTGGTCAGCTCACGCTCGGTGGGCACCGCGTCCCCGGGCTTCAGGCGGCGGCCAGCGATCTCGCGGAGCAGGTTCTCCGCGACCAGCTCGTAGACCTTCCGCCGCTCGATGGGGGCATAGACCGGTCCCTTCGACCCGTCGCTCCCCTGCCGTTCGACCACGTCCCTTACCACGGGTTCGTCGGCTTGTCCGACGTGCAGATCGTAGGCCCAGCCGTCCAGGCGGTCAAGTCCGCCAGCAGAGGCCTCGAAAGGAGCGGGGTCTGCCCTGGGGCTGAACCAGATCGCGGCCGTGGCCGGGCCGCGATCGACCCGCGCACCGGGCGATGCGGCGAGCCTTGCCCCAACCGATCCATGGGGGGCCGAACTCGCTCACGGACTCGACGGCGTCGCTGACCGCCGCTCACCCCTCTCGAGGGAGGAAGAGGGAAGGCGCTGCGACCGTCGTTGTCGAGCTCCATCCCGAAGGCGCTGGTGCGCGAGTTCATCGGCCTGGCGGGGGTGATGGCGCGGTTGGACGAGTGGAAGACACCGGGCGAGCCTGGTCGGCTCTTGAACCCCGAGTGCGGGCGGCACAAGGTTCTCGACCGTCACGGCTGCACCGTCGCCCGCCTGGACGGGGTGCTTCAGGCCATCATCGTGGTACTGGATGGGCGCCCGCTCAACGCCCAGGATCTCCCATCAAGGGGATGAGCGCGGCCATGGGCCCATCCACCCGACCGGTGAGGGTCGCGATCAGCTTGTCGGCCTGCTCCGAGGAGGTCGCATCCTCGACGACGGGGCCAGGTGGAGGCGGCCGGCCACGCCTGTGGGGCGGTCGACCATCGATCCCGGCCGTCGCAGGCCGAGCTCGCCGGCGTCGTCTGCGGCCACCGCGACCACGCCGACGTGAGCGCCGCCGAGAGCGTCCTTGGGCGCGGAGCCATCTGTCGCCAAC
>DATGLL010000097.1:0-2721 GCA_035294145.1 Candidatus Dormiibacterota bacterium
CACCTCGAGGCTCCTCTCCGCCTCGGGACCGGTCTCGATGGCGAAGCCCTCGAGCAGGCGCTCGAGGCCACCGGGACGCTGGGCCTCGCGGGCGAGGAAGTGCCAGGAGACCCCCTTGAGCCGGCAGAGTGCCAGCAGGTCATAGCTCATCGTGGCGCCCCAACCAAACAGATGTTCGAAAGGGACCTCAACCGTAGCGGCAGCGATGCGGCCACGTCAAGCGATCAGGTGACCGCTGCGGCGCGCAGACCCACCAGACCTGGCTCCGATCGAGCAGCCCTCCACCGTCAACCCGTGAGCCGCTCGATGGCCTGGTCCAGGTATCGCCGACTGGCCTCCAGCCGCGCCTGGCGCCCGTCCCGCCGCTCGTCCACCTCGCCGGTGGAGGCATGCCGGCACCCCCCGAAGGCCTCGGCCCAGTCCCGCGCCGACATCCGTAGGGCCTGGTGCCAGCGCACCGCCTCCTCCGGAAGGGCGTCCCCGGCCTGGTCCAGGCGCTGCCGCCAGTACCAGAACACGGCCAGCTCCTCCAGCAGCGCCCGGTGTAGGGGCCAGCAGGGCGGGATCCGCACCCAGCGGCCGTAGCCCTCCTGCAGCTCGGCCACCCACTCGGCCAGGTCCTCCAGCTCGGCCCGGCGCTCCTCGGCGGTCAGCTCCTGCCAGTTCCAGGGAGGGGGCTGTTGCCCATCCAGGAGCTCCTTCAGCCTGCTCACGATGCTGCCTCCCTGGTCATCCACGACGCTGCCTCCTCGGTAGGGCCTGGATCATGGAGCCGAGCGCCCGCCTCGCCCCACGCCGCTCGGGCCCCTGGCCGGCGAGCCGGCGCCAGAGCCCGGTCCGGGCCGCCAGGCGCGCCTCGACCAGGGCCGGGTCGCTGGTGTGGTAAAGCAGCATCGCCCGCCCAGGCGGGATGCCCCGGATCGCCGCCACCGGCAGCCGCGGCCGCCAGATCGTGCCCGCCGTCACCGACTCCGGCCTCGACCCCACCCCCCAGGTCAAGGAGCGGGAGGGGACCTCGTGCTCGCCGGCCAGCTGGCTGATGGCCTCCAGGTCACGGGCGTCCATCAGGCCCCCGAAGACCAGCCGGGCTCGGGAGCTGCTGAAGGCAGCCTCCGCCACCTGAGCCCCGTAGCGATCCCGGAACTGGGCCAGCGACTGCACCGCCCAGGTCAGGTTCACCCCCTGGCTGGCCCCCTGGGTGAGGATCTTGAGCAGGGTGGGGATGGGGGTGATGTTGACCAGCTCGTCCAGGTTGAGGAGCAGGCGGGCGGGCAGCGTCCCCTGCTCCCAGCGCTCGTAGCTGCGCTGGACCAGGTGCTCGACCAGGGCCGCCGCCAGCGGCGCCAGCAGCTCCTGGTCGGCGGTGGGGGCGATCAGGTAGAGGGTGGAGCGGGTCTCCAGGAAACGGTCGACGTCGAGCGGCTCGAGGTCGTCGCAGCTGGCCAGCACCCGGCCGTTCTGGAGCGAGCCCATGGCGGTGCGGGCGGCGGAGAAGATCGAGCCCAGCTCCTCCGGGGGCACCCGCTCCATCCCCTCCAGCTCGTCCGCCCAGACCTCGGCCACCAGGCTGTCGGCGCCGCGCAGCACCACCGCCGGCTCCCGGAGGTCGTTGCGGCCCAGCCAGCGGAGCACGGTGCGGATGCCCTGGCCGTCGAGGGCGGCGGCGTGGAAGTAGCCCCGGAGCAGGCGGATGGCGTTCTCCCGCCAGTGGTTGGCGTTCCGCGCCCCCACCCCCGTGTTCGAGGCCCCGACCAAGGCCCGCACCCGGCGCTCGCAGGTCTCGGAGAGCTCGCAGCCGGCCAGGGGCGACCAGCCCACCGCCTCCACCCCGGGAGGTGGCCCGCCGGGGGCGGTGGGCGCCCAGAGCAGCACCCGGCCGCCGTGGGCCGCGGCCAGCTCCCGGCGCCGGGCCAGCGTCGCCCCCAGCACGTCCGGCTTGGTCGAGGCCGAGACCGCGGGGCCGCCCCAGAGCAGGAGCTGGGGGATGAGGACGCCCTGGGTCTTGCCCACCCGGGGCGGGCCGACCACGGCCACGCAGTCCTCCGGGGTCCCCATCACCATCCGGGCCAAGGGGCCCCAGCCCACCCAGCCCAGGAAGGGCCGCTCCTGCCAGCGCCCGTTCGGCCGCTGCCGCAGCGAGGCGTCGACGCCGCCGAGGCCCCCCCGGAGGTCGTCTGGAGCCCGGAGCCGGTGGGTGAGCAGGGCCAGCCCCCCGGCCAGGGCTCCGGCGACGAGGAGGGCCAACACCCCCCAGTCCAGCCAGGCCGGCGGGGCCAGGGCCCGGGCCGCCGGTGGCCAGCCCACGGCCGGGTCACCTGGGTGCTGGAGGAGGGCGATGGCCATGCCCGGGGCGTCGGCCAGCCGAAGGGGCGGCCAGGCATGGTGGGCGAGGAGGCCGGCCAGCTCGCCGGCGGCCCAGACCAGGCCTCCGACGGCGAGCAGGACCGCCAGCACCACGACCCCGATCTCCCCCAGCCGCCCTTCCAGGGAGAGGGGGTCACCCCCGCCGATCATGGGATGAACCCGTCCAGGGCGGGGTCGGAGAGGGAGGCCACCCGCTGGTCCACCACCCCCAGCCCGACGTAGTTCATCTCCGCCACGGTGAAGCGGTCCCCATCCACCGCCACCACCACCCCCACGTGCCCGTAGACGCTATAGGCGGGGCTCGCCCGCCAGACCGCGATCGCCCCCAGGGTGGGCACCTGCGACTCCGCCGCCCCC
>DATGLL010000098.1:0-23586 GCA_035294145.1 Candidatus Dormiibacterota bacterium
GCTCGTCGGCCTCGGCCAGGACGGCGGCAAACCCGAAGGGCCCGTAGTAGTCCCACTGCAGCTCCATGGCTCGGCCCGCCCGCTCCAGGTCGCCCAGCCCTTTCTCGACCACGTGGATGTAGCGGCAGGTGACGACCCCGCGGCGCTTCTCGGCGTCCCAGCCGAACTTGAACCGCCCCCGGCCCAGGCGGTCGGGCCAGCCCTGCTTCTCCGCCTCCTCGTAGTAGATCTCCATGTTCCTCTTGAGCCGCGAGTTCGGCTCCACGATGAAGTACCCGTTGATGCCGTGCTGGGCGGCCCAGCGGATCGACCGCTCGCTAGTGAGCGGCTCCCAGACCTGCGGATACGGCTTCTGCAGCGGTTGCGGGTAGACCGAGATCTCCCGCAGCGTGGTGGTGGTGGCCTGGACCGGATTGCCCGCTGCGTACATGTCGGGCTTGCCCAGCTTCAGCACTTGGTCGAGGCTGCGCCCGACGTCGGGCTGGCCGAAGTAGGCAATCGTCTGCTTGTGGTTCCAACGGGTGTAAGTGGGTGGGATGGAGTAGAACTCGCCATGGTGACCGAAAGAGTCATTGGTCCAACAGGCGAGGATGATCCGGTAGGCCTCCTCGTAGTAGGACCGGTTCCGCTCCTGGTCCTGGATCGTCGAGCCGTAGGGCCAGCCGAAGACCTCGCTCTCCCGTGGCTGGTACCCGCGCCCGATCCCGAACTCCAGCCGCCCACCGCTGATGACATCGAGCATTGCCGCTTGTTCGGCGATGCGAACGGGATGCCACCAGGTGATGATGTTGGCTGCCTGACCGAGACGGATGCGTCGTGTCCGCGAGGCGATGGCGGCCTCAGACAGCAACGGGCTGGGGCTCAGCTCCGCTCCCTCAGGCTGGAAGTGGTGCTCGGTCTGGAACCAGTAGTCGAACCCCAGCCGCTCAGCCAGGATGCCTTGCCTGACCTGGGCGGTGATGACCTGCTGGGCCGCCTCATGGGTCCTGGCAAGGTTGCCGTCGTTGACGACCACCCCATCGCCGGTCGTCTTCGCCGGCAGTGGCGAGGCCCCATTGTGGAAGACTCCGACCTGGATCATGTCGTTCCCTCCTGAACCTCAGTTGCTCCAGCCCCGGCGCCGCCGTGGTGATGGTGGTGGTGTCGACCCAGCACGGGCGAGGGCGGGGGGCTGCCGGAGCCGAGCCGGGCCTCCTGGGCGGCAAGCTCCCGCTCCAGGGCGCGGCCGTCGCCTCTGGCCCGGGCCACCCAGAGCCGTGCCGCCGCGGGCTCCATGTGACAGAGCAGCGGCACGTCGGGATTGGCCTGGCAGAGCGGTAGCCGGGCGCGGCTGGCGCCGGAGAAGGGGACGGGACTCGACCACCTCCGTGCCACGGAGACCGTCCGGTGGACCCGACGTGACTCCGCCCCGCACGCGAGGCAGCACGTGGTCGCTGGAGGCGGCAGTGACACCCAGCGTTCGAAGCCGGCACCGCAGCGCACGCACTCGTAGTCGGCGAAGCCGTCCATCTCCCGCTACTCGAAGCAGAAGGGCGCGTGGGGGAACTCCGCCCAGTCCTCGGGATCGTGGGTGATCCACACAATCGCGTCCGCGCTCTCCCGGATCAGCTTCAAGCGCCGGATGGAACGCACCGCCTCCGCGGTGTCCGCGTCGTACGGCATTGGGACCTCCCGTTCCAGTGCCTCGCGGAGATGCACGGTGTCACCGGTCAGCAGGAAGTTACGTCCGGGGAGACGGACGAGGAGGCTTAGCTCGCCAGGCGTGTGTCCGGGCGTGGAGAGGACGACCACGCTGCCGTCGCCGAAAAGGTCGTGGTCGACGCCCCTGGGGACCTCAAGCCAGCGGTAGCTGCGGGTGGGCTCCAGGTCGGCCGTACGGAAGAAGGCCGCGCCCGCGGGATCTGGCCAGAAGGCGTATCGCAGGTCGCCTTGGCCCACGTAAAGCCTGGCCTCGGGGAACAGGTGCAACCCACCGGTGTGGTCGAAGTGGGTGTGGGAGGCGACCACATGGGTAACGCTTGAGAGGCGGTAGCCGAGGGACTCGATCTGCCGGTCCACCCGTTGCTCGGGCGAGAAGCGAATGCCAAGGAAGGAGGCGAGCCCCCCGTAGACCAACTCCGGGGCGTCCGCCGCCTGCGGAGCGAGGCCGGTGTCGAAGAGCACCAGGCCGCGGGGGTGCTCGATCAGGTAGGCCGGCATTGGAATCGTGACCTCGCCGCTGGCGCCGACCATGAGGATCCCCCGGTCGAGCGTGAACGTGGGCGAGTCGAGCGCCCACAGCCGCCTCGCATGACCCAACCCGCTCACTCCATCCTCCTCCTCACCGCCGTGGTATCCCGCGACCACCATCCCAGAGGTGGCGGCACCTGAAAGGCTGCACCCTCCAGCGCCGTCGAGGCGTCTCAAGGTGAGACACTGACGTGCCCCAGCCATGCACCCCTTGAGGGCATGGGCACCGTCAGTAGGCGACGCGTCCCAGGGGGATCCCGAGCTGGCGCAGCCTGCGGTAGAGGGTGGCACGGGACAGGCCGAGGGCGGCCGCGGCCTGTCTCTTGTTCCCCCCTGCCTCCTCCAATGCGCTCAGGATGGCCGAGCGCTCGAGGAGCTGGAGCCTGGCCAATGGCCTTCGGGTCGACTCTCGCAGGAGGGCAGGCAGATCGTCCAGCTGGATCTCCCTGTGCGGATGCCGGATGACAAGTTCGGTGACGAGCCGCTCCAGCTCGGACACGTTCCCGGGCCATCCATGGCGCATCAGGGCCTGTAGCGCCTCCGGGCTGAAGCGCGACGTCGCCCCCGGGCGGCGGCGCCTCATCAGGGCGACGGCGATCTCTTGGAGGTCGTCGAGGCGCTCACGGAGCGGCGGCACCTCGATCGTGGTCGGGAACCGATCGCGCACCGCCTGCCAACCCCCCGAGCAGGGTCCAGCACCCGGGGTCGCGGTGGCGATCACCCATGGGCGGCCCGCAGGGCGCAATCCCTCGAGCAGCCCCCGAAGGCCGGCCATAGCCCGACAGTCCAGGGCTTCGAGGTGCCGGACGACCACCGTCCCCTCCCCCACGGCGAGCTTCGCCGCCACCCCGCCCAGCCAGGGCCGCGTCCCCCTCAGCGAGGCCAGGGCTGCGTCACAGACGATGAAGGCCGCCCCCGGGCTTCCACCCAGCTGGTGCAGGGCCCGTGCCAGCGCAAGCTTGCCGGTCCCTGGCTCCCCGGCGATCAGCACCGGCAGCCAGGAGCGTGCGCAGCGCAGCACGGCCTCGACGACGCGCCACCACGCCCGGCTGCGGCCGACAAGTCCCAGCTCGGAGGGCAACGATGGCCGCCGCTCGCCCGGCGACGCCCTTCGGGGGGAGCCAGGCCGGCTCAGCGCCAGCTCGATGACGACGCCGACCTCCCAGCCGGCATCGGCGGCCGGGCTGCAGCGGGCGCTCACCGACAGGTCACGGCTGAGCTGGAGCTGGCGTCGGATCCCCCGACCGCCCGCTAGCGTCTCCTCGGCCTGCGCCCAGAGCAGGGCGTGGTCCTCGGGCCCCAACAGCCGCGCGGCCGGGACGTTGGCGATGATCGTCTGCTCGTTCACCGCCACGACCGGACGATTGGTACGCCTGGCGACGGACAGGAAGTGCTCGAGCAGGGCACGGTCGCGCTCGGAGGCGTCCTCGTAGAGACGCCGCTGGATGTCCCGCACCCCCTCCAGGACGAGGGGAAGCATCAGCGGGCTGGTGTCCTCGAACCGACAGGTGACGTCGAGGATGCCCTCCAGCCGGCCCGTGATGGGGTTGGTGATGGGCACGCCGACGCAGGTCAGCCACCGCAGCCATTCCGCATAGTGCTCGCCCCCCAGCACCCATGTCGGCCGGCGGTCCTCCGCCGCGGTGCCCACCCCGTTGGTGCCGACGATGTCCTCGGCGTACAGGAAGCCCGGCGCCACCGAGAGACGGTCGAGCCGCGCGTTCAGGCTCCGGTCGCCGGCCCTCCGGTCCAGGAGCCAACCCCGTCGATCGGCCAGGAGGATCGTCATCCGGGTCCCCGCCACGGCGGCCGCCAGGCGTCCGAGGACCGGGCGAGCCGTCCTGAGGAGGCGGTCCTCGGGGTCGATTTCCCGGAAGGGAAGGTCGCAGGGCGGGCCGGAAGGAACCCCGCTCATCCGCGACCTGGACCATGAGACCGCGATCCGGGGTCGGGGCCGGCGTCCCGTCGGCTCCCGGAGGCCGTGGGGCTCGTCATCGGGCACCGCCTCCCACGGCACCCGATCTGCCATGGGATCGCTCATCCGGGCGTCCATCCCCCTGTCATCGCCCCCCGCCGGCGGGCCGCACCCCGGGTGTGGCGCGACCGCTCGCCGATCGGGCCCGGCCCCCGGGCCGCCGCTCCCGGAGGCGTCGGGAGCCGTCCCTCGAGCCGCCGTCGGCGGCGAGGGGGGATACCTGCACGCCCACGCCCTTTCTCTCCGTGGACCTCCCGGGCCGCAGCCAGCGTTCCACGCCCTCTGGATACGAGGTTCGCGGCAATCGCCCGACCCGTCAAGTTCGCAGAGGGTCTCGCCGACCTCCGGGTGGCAGATCGCGGGGGATCCCCGTCACCGGCGCCATCGCCGCCCTGGTGCATGGGCCCGGGGCGGCCGCCGCCAAGCGGCCCCGGAGCGGCTGGGGCCGGCCGAGGTCGTCGACCGTCTGCCACCACGGGTTCAGGTCCAGGTGGACCAGATCCGGCGCAAGGCGGAGGTGCCGCTGCAGCATCGACATCGCCTCCCCGCCCACCAGCGCTTCCTCGAACAGCACCTCGGCGATCGCTCCGCCGCCGAGCCGTGGTCGCCGGCCGGGCACGCTCCGGGGCCAGGCCGAGGCGGAGGCCCGGCACCGCCCGGGGGGCACGGCATCGACGCCTCCCACGACCCCGGGCGGACGGGGGAAGGCGATCCGGGGCCGGCGCCCGGGCCGTCTCCGTCCTCGGGCGTCGCTACCCCGCCGGCCGCGGCGGACCGACCGGCGGTCGGTGGAGAGGACGGAGGCCGTTGAGCGCGGCGAGGATGGTGGAGCCGTTGCTGAGGACACCGGCCACCGCCGGGCTCATCGGCACCACCAGGGCGACGATCAGCCCCAGGAGGTTGGGGGCCGCGATCACGGCCAGGTTCTGACGCATCAGCCGGACCGCCTCCCGGGCCCGGTCAAGCGCCCGGGGGAGGAGGGTCAGGTCGTCGTCGATCAGCACCACCTGGGCCGTGCTCGAGGCGACGTCCGAGCCGTGGCCCATGGCCACACCGACGTCAGCCCGCGTGAAGGCCAGGCTGTCGTTGATCCCGTCCCCGATCACGGCCACCCGAAACCCGCGTCGGCGAAGCTCCCGGACGGCCCTCGCCTTGCCCTCGGGCGTGGCCCGAGCCCGCCACTCGTCGAGGCCGAGGGACTCGGCGATGTGACGGGCGGCCCCCTCGCCGTCGCCCGAGAGGAGCATCAGGTGCCGCACGCCACGGGCCCGAAGGTCGTCGATGACCTGCCGCGCCTGCTGTCGTTGCACATCGCGCATGAGCACCGCTCCCAAGCAGTGCGGTGGCCTGGCGACCCACACCCTGGTGGCGTCCCCGTAGGGATCGAGGTCGGGAGGCAGGGGGGCCAGGCGCACGCCATGGCGCCGCATCAGGAGACGGTTCCCCACCAAATAGGTCGCGCCGCCGTCCAGCTGCGCCTCCACGCCCAGGCCGACCTGGTAGCGCCGCTCTCGCGGCGGGACCGGGGCGAGGCCCCGCGCCGCCGCCTCGGCGCAGAGGGCGACGGCGAGGGGATGCCGCAAGGAGTGATCGGCGGAGGCCGCGATGGTCAGCAGGTCGTCGGCGTCGAGGCCGCAGAACGAGTGGACCCCAACGATCCGCGGCCGCCCAGCGGTGAGGGTGCCGGTCTTGTCGAAGACGATGGCATCGACCCGGGCCAACGCCTCCAGCGCCGCCGCCCCCTTGATCAGCACGCCGTCCCGGGCGGAGGCGGTGAGCGAGGCGAGCATGGTCGTCGGCGCCGAGACCCGCACCCCGGTGACCAGGTCGAAGGTGATGACGGATGCGGTACGCGACGGGCTCCCGGTGGCGGCCAGCACCGCTGCCCCCAGGCCGAGCACCGGCAGCACGAAGCGGTCCCCGATCTGCCGCACGTGGTCCGACATCCGAGTGTCGCCGATCGGCGCCCGCTCCAGGAAGTCGACGATCCGGCCGGCGCGCGAGTGCTGGACGTCGGTGCCGGCGACGATCTGGAGCTCTCCCTCGACCACCACCGTCATCGCGAAGACCCGATCCCCCTCGGACCGCCGCACCGGCAGCGGCTCCCCGGTGAGGAAGCGCTCGTCGACGGTCGCCTCCCCGGAGAGGACGAAGCCATCAACAGGGACATGGTCGCCAGGGGCCAGGACCACCACATCGCCCGGCTGCAGGTCGGCAACGCGAACCGGCACCCGCTCGGCCCCGACCACCTTGGTGACGACGGCCTCACGGTCGGCGATCAGCTCGCCCAGGGCTCGCCGCGATCGTGCCGCGGTGACGTCCCGCATCCACTCCCCGCCCTCGACCATACCGATCACCGCCGCCGCCGTGACCAGATGGCCCCCCAGCATGGTGAGCAGGAGGGCTCCCGAGTCGAGGGCGTCGACGTTCAGCCTGCGGTGCCGGGAGATGCTGACGAGCGCCCGATGGAAGATGGGCGCGGCAGCCGCCAGCAGGAAGGGGACCGCAACCCAGGTGCCGGCAACCGCCAACGCCCCCCCAACCCCGAGCGCCAGCCACCGGCGGGGGGGCCGGCGGCCCCCTCGGGGCAGGGGGGCGGGTGGGGAAGCCGGCTTGGCCCTCAGCACCAGATGGATCACCGCTGCGGTCGAGAGCTCGCCGTCGTGCTCGACGATCAGGCTCCTGCAAGCAGGCGCGAAGCGAAAACCTTGGACATGCGGCTCCTCGTCCAGGGCTCTGGCGATGCCCGACCGTCGCTCCTGGGCGAGGAGGATGGAGGGGAGCCGGAGCCTCACCCGACGCCGAGTTTCATGCACGACCTCAAGCCCAGATGCCGGCCCTGAGCCATTCACCCCCCGCGGCTCAACGAGGTGATCCCTCACCACCAGTTTCGGTAGCTGCAAGCTCGACCGGTCGATTCGACCCTCCTTCAGCGGGCGGCGCTGGGCTAGACGGGTGTCGAGCGACGATGAGCGGGGGTCGGGGCGTACTCGGGATAAAGCTTGAGGAAGGAGTCGACCCCGTAGTAGATGAGCACATACCACGGCACCGTGCCCACGGCGAGCCCCTGGGCGAGGAGCTGACGGATCCCCACGGTGACGAAGGCTGCGGGGACCAACCAGCGCAGGCTCAGGCGCCCTCCGGTCACGCGCGCGAGCAGACCGTCGACCTCCTTCACCAGGTCCACGGCGGCCTGCACGCCGACCGTGGGCAGGCGCTCCGGCCCCTCCTCCTGGACCAGCTCCAAGAACTCCCCCACCGCTTGGCGGAGCGGGGCCACCGGCTCGCCCGTGACCAAGATGGAACCGGTCCGGACGTTGGTTCGAACCGCATCGACGGCGGGATGGCGCGCCAGATCCTGCGCTAGTGGCCTCATCCGCTCAGGCGAGCGATGCTCCCGCCCCAGCCGGACCCGGAGCCGGCCTGGGGCCTCGTGCTCCAGCCTCGCGATCGGCCGCCCCGTTCCCTTCGTCCCCACCGCTCAGCCCTCCGAGCCGGCCCCCGAGGTCCTGCGCCGAGCCTGGCCCTCGCGCGCCGGCCTGGCCCGCGACTGCTCCCGCTCCTGGCGAACCTCAGCCATCAGGTCCTGGGCTCTCTCGGCCGCCTCCGCCCCGACCTCCTGGACGCGATCCGCGATGTCCATGCCAATTCTCAACGCTGCCTTGACGACCGAGCGCGAGCGCTGCCCCAGAGCGCTCCCGATCACAAGCCCAGCCACCAGCCATGCGCCTCCGGGCATCACGGCGTCCAGCAGCTCATCGAACATGGCCGTTCCTCCTGGTCACGATCACGCAGCCTGCTGGCTACCATTATGCAGGCAGGCCGAGCGATCACCGTGGGCGCGCATCCTCGCCCAACGCCCGCCACCGTGGCCTCATCAGGGTCCCTCGCCTCCAGTGGGAGGGGGCAGCCCAGGCGGGTCAAGGGCTCGGCCGCCGGCATCCGGACGGCGATGCGAGGCTCCCCCTGTCATGGCACTCCCTTGGGTGAGCCTTCACCCCGGCCTCGCCAACCGCTAACCCGGGCCGATGACGATACTGGTGTGGGAACTGTCCGTCGAGGCGCTCACCGGCGAGGGGATCGCCCCACCCCCCAACCCCACGGGCCCGAGCCCCCGCCACGGGTGCCGGCCCGGGTCGCCCACGTCATCCCCGGCCGGCTTCGGCTTGCCTTCGCGCCCGAGGCCGTGGAGCGGGGACGGTCGCTGGCCCGTCGGTTGCAGGCCCACCCCCAGGTCCGCGCCGTCACCTGGAACCCAGCGGCGCGCTCCCTGACCATCGAGCACGACGCCGCCATCGACGCCAGGGAGCTGCTCAGGACGCTGCCTCGAGCCGGCTCGCGCCGCCGGCTACCGACCACCAGCGGAGGGATCGCCTGGGGCCGGGTGATGCGCTCCTACCTGCCCTGCCTGCTCCCCCTCGGCCCCGTGACCGGCCTCCTCCTGACCTTCCTCGTCACGACCCTCGAACACGTCATGGCCCCGGAGCGGCCGGCACCGGGCCCCGGCCGTCGGGCATCGAACCCGGGGCGGGGCTGATCTCGCCGCGCCCCCGGCCCCTTAGACCTCGCTCCAGCCATGCGCTACCGTATGGTCATCCGGCCTGCGAGCCGATCCCCATGCCAGGAGGGTCCTCCGTGCGCGTCCTCCCCGAGACCACGGTCCTCGTCACCGGCGCCACCGACGGCTTGGGCCTCGCCGTCGCCCGTCGGCTCGCCGCCCAGGGGGCCACCCTCCTCCTCCACGGACGGGACCCGCGCCGTCTCGACGCCGCCGCCGAGCAGGTCCAGGCCGCCGGCGCCGGCGCCGTCCGCACCTACCTGGCCGACTTCGCCTCCCTGACCGAGGTGCGCCAACTGGCCGCCGAGGTCGAGGCCACCACCCCCCACCTCCACGTGCTGATCAACAACGCCGGCATCGGCAGCGGCCGGCCGGAGGGGACCACGCGCCAGGAGAGCCGAGACGGTTACGAGCTGCGCTTCGCCGTGAACTACCTGGCCGGATTCCTGCTGACCATGCGCTTGCTCCCCCTCCTCCGGCGCTCGGCCCCCGCCCGGATCGTCAACGTGGCCTCGATCGGCCAGAGCCCCATCGACTTCGACGACGTGATGCTGGAGCGGGACTACCGTGGCGTCCGTGCCTATGGGCAGAGCAAGCTGGCCCAGATCATGTTCGGGATGTCCCTGGCCGAGCGCCTACCCCCGCGCGAGGTCACGGTGAACAGCCTCCACCCGGCGACCTACATGCCGACCAAGATCGTCCTCGAGGAGATCGGCCAAACGGTCGACCGGCTGGAGGACGGGGTGGAGGCCACCGTTCGCCTGGCCGTCTCCCCTGAGCTGGAGGGGGTGAGCGGACGCTTCTTCGACCGGGCGGCGGAGGCGCGAGCCCATCCTCAGGCCTACGACCCCGACGCGCGCCGTCGGCTCTGGGAGCTCAGCCACCACCTGACCGGCATCCAGGACGTCACCGGCTGAGCCGCCCGGGGTCGAGCCGTCCGTGGCAGGGACGCTGGCCGGGGGGCATCCGGGCATGACGGTCAACCGTCGCCCAGGGCCACGCGACCACGACCCGAGGTCGTGTCGACCTGGATGGTGTCGGCGAGAGGAGTCGAACCTCCACGGGTTGCCCCACCGGATCCTAAGTCCGGCGCGTCTACCGGTTCCGCCACGCCGACACGACGCCCGAGACGTCATTATTCCTGTATTGGGATGGAGGACGCAGCGCCACGGATCGACCTGTTCCGGGCCCCGGAGCTCGGCAACACCTCGTTCCTGATCTCGGATCCAGACCACGGCGAGGCGGTCGCCGTCGACCCGCTGCGCGACGTGGCTCAATACCTGGATCGGGCCGACAGCATGGGGGTGCGCATCGTCCGCTCCCTGGAGACCCATGTCCACAACGACTTCGTGTCGGGGAGCCGCGAGCTGGAGGCGGAGGCCGGGGCCGAGGTCTGCGCCGCCGAGGACAGCGGCCTGGAGTTCCGCTTCCGCCCTCTCACCGAGGGCAGCGAGGTGCACGTGGGTCGTTGGCGCCTGCGCGCCCGGCGCACGCCCGGTCACACCCCACAGCATCTGAGCTACGTCCTCCTGGACGCCCAAGGACGGAGGCTGGCACTGTTTGCCGGTGGCGCCCTGATGGTGGGCGGCATCGCCAGGACCGACCTCTTCGGCCCCCACCTCGCCACCCACCTGGCCCTCGAGGCCTTCCGGACCCTCCACGTGCGCCTCCGGGACCTTCCCGACGACGTGGCCGTGTACCCCACCCATGGCTCGGGGTCCTTCTGTGGCTCCGCGAGCGGCAACGAGCTCACGACCACCATGGGCCGGGAGCGGCACACCAACCCGTTCCTGACCACCACCGAGCTGATGCCCTTCATCGCCCGCGCCCTGCACCAGGGCCCCTACCCCGCCTACTACCGCGACATGGGGGCGCTCAACCGCCGCGGTGCCAACCTCCTGGGTCGGCGCCTCCCGCCCCTGCGCAAGCTGTCCGCCGACCTCACCGACTATCACTTCAAGTTGGGCGCCGCCCTCGTGGACGTGCGGACGGGCCGCGAGTACGACCGTGGGCACATCCCCGGCAGCTACAACATCGGCTTGGAGGGACCGTTCAGCGCCTGGGTGGGCTGGATCATCGAGCGCGGCCGCCCCATCGTCCTGCTCGGCGGGACCTCGGCGGAGCATGCGGAGGCCCACCGTCAGCTGCTGCGCATCGGGTACGACAGCGTCGTGGGCGAGCTGGACGGCGGCATCGAGGCCTGGAGCGCCAGCGGTCGACCGCTGAGCACGTTCGAGACGGCCGAGGTGGCGGACCTCGCCTCCTGGATCCTGAGCGCCGAGCCGATGACCGTGGTCGATGCCCGAGACGAGGACGAGTGGGTCCACGGCCACGTGCCCGGAGCGGTGCGGATGCCGGTGCCCGAGATCTCCCATCACGCCCACGAGCTGCCTCGAACCGCCCCGGTGGCGGTCCACTGCGGGGTCGGCTACCGGGCCGCGATCGCTGCCAGCCTGCTCGAGCAGGCCGGCCTTCGCCGGATCGTGCACGTGATCGGGCCCTACTCCGACTGGGACCGGCTGCACCTGGCCGCGACCGTCCCCGGCTGAGCCCCGCCGGCGCCGGGCTCAAGGCGAGCCCCGCCGGCGCATCCGGAGCAGGCCGAGGAGGACCAGCCCGACGAGCATCCCAGCCGTCGCCACCCCGGCGACCACCCACATCGCCGCCACGGCGGTCGGAGCCGGCGCCGCCGCTCTCCCCAGGTCGGGTGCGACCGGCAGGGCAGGTGGGGGCGGGCCGGGGCGATCGGGCACCAGGAGCAGGTGTCCCTCGCCATGGGCGGGTGTCGGCCCCGCGGCCACGGGAGCGACCCGGCATGCGGCAGAGCAACGCACGACGATGGTGCGCGCCCCGCCCTCGGTGGCGACCAGGAGATCCCCCTCCCGCACGCCGGCCTCAAGCAGCGAGCGCGCGTCCAGCGCCAGGAGGCTTCCCGTGCCCGGATGGGGATTGCCGGGTGTGGAGCGGTCGGCGAGCAAGGCGGTGCCGCCGTCGGCGAAGCCGGGCGGCACGAAGCCGAGCCCCTCCACCCCCAGGTCCTGGCCAGCGGGCAGGCCCGAGTGGGCGATCACCTCCGTGGAGCCGTCCGGGCGAACGGCAAGGATGCGGCCGCTGAGCTCGTCCGGGGCCACCAGGTCGCCGGCGAAGGCACCGAAGCCGGGCGGGGCGACCACGATGCCGCCCTCCATGGCCGGGGCCGAGTCAGCGATGGTCATCGCCCGACCGCGACAGTCGATCGCCACCACCACGCCCCCGCTGCGGCCGTGGCCGATGACCAGCAGACGGTGGCCGAAACGGCCCACGGTGTCGAAGGCGATGCCGTTCAGCGACCGGACACCGCCCAGCTGAGCGAACCGGCGGGCCCGGCCGTCCGCGCTCACCAGCACCACCTCGGCCGCGCTCGGGCGGAGGACGTAGACATCGTCGGGCGCGAACTCGCACCCGGCCCCGGGCACCGGCCCACCCGGCGAGACGGCGAGGTAGGGCTCGTCCCCACCGCCCCCCGTGTAGCCACCCGGGCCATCGGCGAAGGGGGTCAAGGTGGCGGTGGACCGGTCGAGGAGGTAGAGGCGGCTCCCCCCGTCCACTACGACCCGGCCGTCGCTGCGAGGGCCGCCGACATCGACCACCCCCGGCAGGTGGACGAGACCTGCCCAGCGCGCCAGCCGGCTCCCCGGCACGGGAAGGGCGGCGATCAGGGCACCGACGACCACCGGCGCCACCCTCAGGCGCATGGCACGAAGACACCTTACCCTCCTGCCCCAGGACCGCGCCGGCGGGGGACGCCGTCGGGCCCCGTTCCTGGCCCAGCCTCGGGGCGGACTCAGGCCGCCTTCTCGGCGCGGGGAGCCGGCGGCGCCGGCAGGGCCCATATCGACCCGAACCCGAAACGTCGGCGGGCCAGGAGATAGGCGCTCCAGCCCAGCAGGGTGGAGGCGCCGGTCGTGAACAGGCGCTGCACCAGCACCGCGGCGGCCGCGGTTGGGGGGTCGAGGTCGAAGAGCAGCAACAGCCCGACCGTGCTCGCCTCGCTGACGCCGGCGCCGCCGGGGATCAGGCTGACCGCGCCGCCGACGTAGGAGAGGGCGAGCACGAACGCGGCCTGCCACCAGCCGAGGGCGCCAGGATGGAGCGACTCCACGATCGACCAGAGGAGGGTGATCGCGACCGCCGCCCTGGCCGCGTCCAGGACGGACCAGCCCAGGGTGTCGGGACGGCGCAGCAGCACCGCCGTCTCCTCGTGCAGCCCCTCGATCCGGCCCAGCAGGTGGCGCAGCAACGGCGTCCGCGCCACCAGCCAGCGCACGAGGCAGAAGAGCCGCCGCACGGCAAGGATGGCGAGGACGACCAGCATGCCCATCAGCACCCCCAGCACGATCCAGATCCCGTGGCGGGTCGCGATCAGGACCGGCGCCGCCGAGAGCACCAGGGCCAGGGTGTAGGCGAGCTCCTGGACGGTCACGGTCGCGGCCACCGCCCCGAACCCGGCCTGCGCCGCCTGGCTGGCGAGGGCGGCGCGGGCCAGGTCGCCCAGGGGCAGGATCGCCGTCGCCGCCTGGCCGGCGGTGTTCAGGAGCAGGCTGTCGGCTGGCCGCAGCCCGATGCCCACCCCCCGCAGGAGCTGGTGCCAGCGCAGCCCCTGCAGAAGGAGGCATCCGACCGAGAGCCCGGCGACGACCGGGATCAGGCGCAGGTCGAAGCGCTCCATGGCCTCGGCGAAGCGGCGGGGGTCGACGGCCAGCACCATGGTCCCGACCGCGGCCGCCAGGACGCCCACCACCAGCCAGCGCGTCCGGCGACCTGTCCCGGAGGCGGGGCCCGAGCGTGGACGCCCATCGCCCGCGTTCCCGGCGTAGGGGCGGATCATCAGCACCTCCTCTCGCCCGGCCGGTGACCCTGCTCGGCGAGCAGGCGGTCCTCGAAGTCGCAGACCACCTCCTCGAAGAGCGGGGTCGGAACTGGGCTCACGCCTCGAACCAACCGGTAGAGGGCCCTCGTCGCCAGCAGCCGGGCCCTGACCACGACCGGGGAGGGCCCCCTCCCCCCGCTCCCCGGACCCCGGATGGCGGCCACCGCGATCAGGAAGGCGCCGAAGGCGATCAGGGCACCGACCTCGAAGGCACGGCCGTAGCCGGCCGTCACGGCCTGCCCGAGCGTCGCCCCCCGCCCGGCGAGGTCGGACCTGGTGACCGCGCTGGCGATGGTCACGAGCAGCGCCAGGCCGACCGAGCCGCCGACCTGTTGGCCGGCGTTGAGGAGCCCCGAGGCCAGGCCTGCCTCCTCTCGGCGGATGCGGGAGACGGCCGAGAGCGTGAGCGGGACGAAGGTCATGCCCATCCCCACCGCCAGCAGGAGCATCGGCGCCAGCACCCCCGAGAGGTAGCTGACGTGATCGCTGATACGTGACAGCCAGAGCAAGGCGAGCGCGGCCAGCAAGGGTCCCAGCGTCAGCGGTCGGCGGGTGCCGACCCGGCCCACCAGCCGCGAGGTGACGTTGGCGGTGAGGACGATGCCCAGCGAGATGGGAAGGAAGGCGACCCCCGCCATCAAGGGGCTGAAGCCAAGAACGTTCTGGACGAACTGGGTCAGGAAGAAGAACATGGAGAAGACGGCGGCGGCCAGCGCCAACATGACCAGGTAGGCCCCGGAGCGATTCCGGTTGGCGAAGATGCGCAGGGGCATCAGGGCATGGTGGCTGCGGGCCTCGAGGCCAACGAAGGCAAGGAGCAGCCCTCCAGCGATGGCCAGCGCCGCCACCGTCGGAGGGTCGCCCCAGCCGTGGGCAGCGGCGCGGGAGAGCCCGTAGACGAGCAGCGCCATGCCGCTGGTCGCGGTCAGCGCCCCGGGCAGGTCGAGCCGACCCGGGTGACCTGCGGAGGCCGCCAACACCCGCGGCGCGAGCAGGGCCAGCGCGAGGCCGATCGGGACGTTGACGAACAGGATCCACCGCCAGGAGGTGAGCTCGGTCAGGACGCCGCCGAGCAGCAGCCCGATGGCCCCCCCGGCTCCAGCCACGGTCGAGTAGACGCCCATGGCCCGGTTCCGGGACGGCCCCTCCGGGAAGGTGTCCGCGATCGACGAGAGCGCCGCCGGGGAGGCGATGGCACCGCCCACGCCCTGGACGGCCCGGGCGGCCACCAGCCAGGCGGAGTCGAGCGCCAGACCACCCGCCAACGAGCCCAGGGTGAAGATGGCTATGCCGGCGACGAAGACGCGACGCCGCCCGAACAGATCTCCAGCCCTCCCGCCCAGCAGCAGCAGGCCTCCGAACGCCACCGCGTAGGCGTTGATCACCCACTCCAGATCCGTGGGCGAAAAGCGCAACGCGCGTTGGATCGAGGGCAGGGCGACGTTCACGATGGTGGCGTCCAGCACGACCATGAGCTGAGCCGTCACGATCACCGCCAGGGCCCAGCCCAGCCGCGGCTGGGCAGGCACGACGGCACGTGGGGAGGCAGTTCCGCCGATCACCGGTGCTCCTTTCCTTCGCGGGTGGCCGCTCACGGCCGCGGAGACATCGATGTCGGCCACCACCAGTCCTGGGCCTACCACTCACAACCCGAGCGCCGACAGCTTTCTTCCCCCCATCCCCACACCCGTACGCGATCGGATCCTCGGCCCCACCTCCTTTCGTCTACCGCCCTCGCGCCCCCTGGCCCGGCCTGGCCCCGCGCCCGCGCTCCGAGGTGGCAAGGAAGGGGGCAAGCCTTGGGGCTCGATCGTGCTGACGCAGCCACCTGGCGATCCAGGTGCCGGTCGCGTCGAGGGGGCCCCTGGCCCGGGCAGGCCGGGCCCAGCCGGCGCCGGGCTGCCGCGGCCGGCCGAGGTCTCGCCCCGATGTCACGTCGCTCCCCTTGCGGCCACCGATGACGCCGCGCCCAGCCTCTTGCCCGACGCCAATGCCGGACCGCACCCGACGAGGGGACCAGTCCATGATGGGAGAGGGTGCCTGCCCAGCGGTCCCGGCCGGGCGCGGAGCCAGGAACCGGCCCGGACGGCCACGGCTCAGGGGATAGGAGCGAGGGCGAGGTACAGCCAGAGCACGTTCACCCCTCGGTGCCGCCGTCGAGGAGACGGGCCAGCCGGGGGGAGGAGGCAGCGCGATGAACAAGGTCGACGTGGGGACGATGCCGAGCGGCGACCTGCTGCTCCTGCTCCAGCACGACCCATACCCCTTCTACGAGCAGCTGCGCTCGGCGGGGCCGGTGGTCTGGGCCACCTCCCTCGGACGCTGGCTGGTCACCGGCCACGCCGAGGTCGTCGAGGTCCTGCGCGACGAGCGCTTCTCCGCCGACCGACGGCGATGGGAGGGGTTCGCCCCCGTCATCGAGCCCGGCCGAGAAGGGGGGCGCTCGATGCTGGTCGCCGATCCGCCCGATCACACCCGGCTCCGCACCCTGGTCCAGAAGGCGTTCACGCCCCGGATGGTGGAGCGGCTGCGACCGCGGATCGAGACTCTGGTGGAGGAGGCCCTGAACGCGGCGGGGGAGCGAGGGGGCATGGACCTGGTGGCAGACTTGGCCTACCCGCTGCCGGTCACCGTCATCGCCGAGCTGCTGGGGGTGCCGGTCGAGGATCGAGCCGCGTTCCGCCGCTGGTCGGATGCGCTGGTGGGGGCGCTCGACCCGGTGGCTCCCGCCAACCGTCGGGGAGCGGTGCTGGCCGCCCGCGACGCCTTGCACGCCTACCTCCGGCAGGTCATCGCCGAGCGCCGTGCCGACCCCCGCGACGACCTCATCAGCCGGCTCGTCGAGGCCGAGGAGCAAGGCGACCGCCTCAGCGGTCCAGAGCTGCTGGCCATGGGCGTGCTCTTGCTGGTGGCCGGCCACGAGACGACCGTCAACCTGATCAGCAACGGCGTCAACGCGCTCCTTAACCACCCAGACCAGCTCGCCCGCTTGCATCGGGAGCCCGAGCTCATCGAGCCGGCGGTCGAGGAGCTGCTCCGCTACGACTCCCCCGTCCAGCTCACGGGCAGGGTGGCGTTGGAGGCGCTGGAGCTCGGCGGCCAGCGGGTGGAGCCAGGCCAGATGGTGACCCTGATGCTGGGCGCGGCCAATCGGGACCCGCGGGTGTTCGCCGACCCGGGACGGCTCGACCTCGGCCGCGACCCCAATCCCCACCTGGCCTTCGGACGAGGCATCCACTTCTGCCTGGGCGCTCCGCTCGCCCGCCTCGAGGGACAGATCGCGATCGGGGCGCTGATCCGACGCTTCCCTGGCCTGCGCCTGGCCGGGGTGCCCGAGCGCCGACCCACCGTCACTCTGCGGGGCTTCGTCTCCTTGCCCCTCGCCTGGTGAGGGCCGATGGCCAGGCCGGGGCCGCCCAACACCTGACCGGGGCATGGGCTTTGGCGTGCGAGGGCGCGCCGAGGGCGGGACAGGGCGGCAGGGGCGGCTGCGCCGGAGCGAGGGCCAGATCCGTGGCCTCCAGGCGACGCGACCGCTCCCTCCGCGATGCCCCACCCGGGCCAACGCCGTCAAGGCGGCCCCGGAGGGGGCGGCCATCTCGCTCCCGCACGACCATCCCGAGCACCGCGTGAGCGGGGCCATCTGGGCGGATGACGAGGCCGCCACGGTGCACGGGCTGCCGGGCGCCATCGAGCGGCTGGTGCAGGGATGATCGCCGCCGTCCCAGGCGCGATCGGGCAGGCGCTGCTGCTCGCCTTCACCATGCTCTGGGAGGTCCTCTGGCCGCTGGTGCTCGGCTTCCTGCTCTCGGCCGTGGTCCAGACCGTGGTCCCGCGGAGGACGATCGCCGGCGCGCTCGGGCGCGACGACCTGAGGGGGATCGCCTTCGCCTGCGGCTTCGGCGCGGCCTCCTCGTCCTGCTCCTACGCCGCCGTGGCCCTGGCCCGGGCCCTGGTCCGCAAGGGCGCCAGCTTCGCCAACGCCATCCTCTTCGAGTTCGCCTCGACCAACCTGGTCTTCGAGCTCGGCTTGGTGCTGCTGGTGCTGCTGGGCTGGCAGTTCCTGGCCGCTGAGCTGGCCGGCGGGTTGGTGATGGTGGCGATCCTGGCCCTGCTCTTCAGGTGGACGTTACGAGCCCGGATGGTCGACAGGGCTCGACGACAGGCCGAGCGGGGGCTGAGGGGACGGATGGAGGGGCATGCCGCGATGGACATGTCGGTGACCGAGGGGCCCTTCCTGCGTCGGCTGCTCTCGGGCCGGACCCTCACCGGCGTCAGCCACTCCTTCCACATGGACCTCCTCAGCCTCTGGCAGGACCTGGCCCTCGGCTTCCTGATCGCGGGTGCGCTCGCCGCCTGGGTGCCGAACGCCTTCTGGCAAGGGCTCTTCCTCACCGGTCATCCTCTCCTGAACATGCTCCTGGGACCGCTGGTCGGCCCCATCCTGTCCATGCTCAGCTTCGTCTGCTCGGTCGGCAACGTGCCCCTGGCCGCGGTCCTCTGGAACGGCGGGATCAGCTTCGGTGGGGTGATCTCCTTCATCTTCGCCGACCTGATCATCCTCCCCATCGTCAACATCCACCGGAGGTACTACGGGGGCCGGGCCAGCCTGTACCTGTTGGTCGTCTCCTATCTGGCCATGGCCACCGCCGGCCTCCTCATCGAGCTGACCTTCCAGGCCCTGGGGCTGGTGCCCGCCCACCATCGGGTGCAGGTCCTTCAGCAGCGTCACCTCGGATGGGACCTCACCACCTACCTCGACCTCGCCGCCCTGCTCCTGGCCGCGGTCCTCGGGTGGCGTTTCCTGCGAACCGGCGGCCCGAAGATGCTGCAGGCGATGGGATCCCCGTCGGAGGGAGGAGGGCAGGCGGCGACCGACCCGGTCTGTGGCATGACCGTCGACCCGACCACGGCCCGAGAGCGGACCGAGCACCAGGGGGTGACCTACGCCTTCTGCTCAGCCGGGTGCCGCCGCGCCTTCGAACAGCACCCCGACCGTTACCCGAGGTCGGGCCGGGCCCCTGCCCCTCCCGAGCACCACGGCTGACCTCCCTGCCCCATCACCGGCGGCGTGAGCCGACGGCGGAAGAGGACGGCCAGGGACCAGCCCGCCCCCACCAAGGTCGGCCCCGGGGCACCTTGGGCTACCGTCCCCCCGCGGCAGGGGGACGGGCGATGGCATGCCCGCCCCCGCGCGGAGGACAGTTTCCCGCCACGGGCGGACGCCGCCCCGGACGGCCTCAGCTCCGCCCCCACCTGACGCTCACGCTCCAGGACCCCCTGCTGGACCCGGGCGCCGTGCGCCTGCAGGAAGGCCAGGCCCGACTTGGGCGCCCGGGGCGCCACCTGCAAGCGCCGGGCCGCCTCCTCGGCGGCTCCCCTGGGCACGGGCGGTCCCCCCGCCGCGGTGGCCAGGGCGGTGGCGGTCAAGGCCGGGGCGGCCCGGGGTCCCGGTGGCCAGATCCGCGCCCCGGGCCCCGAGCCTGGGATCCGACCCCGGAGCCGGCGACCCGGCGAGCCGACGGCGGCTCGCCCCGGGCAGGCCAAGACCGACACGGCCACACCCCGACCGGCTCCGTGGGCCACTGCCACCACTTCTCCTCCCCGTCCTGCCAACCTAACGATCGTTCGTACGGGAATATAATGCCGAACCAGGGTAGTGTCAAGGTGTCAGGGGACAAGGCCTCAGGATGAGCTCAAGCCTGCGGGACCGCTCGGAGGGCCGCAGCCGCAACGACTTGCTGGAGCACGCAGCCCGGCTCTTCGCCGAGAAGGGTTACGACGCGGCCAGCATGCGGGACATCGCCGAGGAGGTGGCGGTGCGTCCCTCCTCGCTGTACCACCACTTCCCGAGCAAAGAGCGGATCCTGTTCGAGATCTGCTACGGCTTCCAGCGCGACTTCAACCTGGAGGTCTTGCCCGAGCTGAGGCCCGACCGGCCCCCCGAGGCCGCCATCCGCGCCGCCATCAGGACCGAGATCCTGTTCTCTAACCGGCGCTGGTCTCAGGTGAGGGTGGCCTCCCGCGAGCGCCGAAGCCTGCCCAAGGAGCTGCAGGCCCCCATCAACGCCCTCCGCCGCGAGTACCGAGACGCGATGGCTGCGACCATCGAGCGCGGGTGCCGGGAGGGGGTCTTCTCCGTCCCCGACCCTAAGCTTGCGGCCATGGCCGTGCTCGACATGATCAGCGGCCTCGGCCAGTGGTTCAAGCCCCGGGACCGCGGCGACCTGGAGCGGATCGCGGCACGGTACGGCGACGCCGCGGTCGCCATGCTGCGCGGCTGGGGGGCCCAGAGCGATCGATAAGCGAGCCCCCTCCTAGGGGCCGCCATGAGCGGCCTCGCAGCCCACGACGCGATCGGCGGCCACCGGCCTTGGCGCTCAGCCCACCTCGGCCGTCTCGGCTCTCCCCAGCCCCGGGCATCGGCCTGGCAAGCCGCCTACCTAACGATCGGTCAATAGCTCTCCCTCGCTGGCGGCGCCTCGCCCAGTCGGGAAGGCATCACGCCGGGCACAGGAGACGGTCGCCACAGCCGGGCCGCTGGCCTCGTCCCCACGCCTGCGGCCCAGCCTGACACGGCGCCGGCGCTGCCTCAGGCCGTGGTCGGAGACGCCGTCGGCGCCCGGTCGGCGGAGACCAGGCGTGCGATCACCTGATCGGTGGTCTCCACATCACCGAAGACCCGGAAGACGGTGGCGAGGGTCGCGTTATGCTCAGCGTCGCTCAGAGCGGCGGTGGCGTCGGAGACGAAGACCACGCGGTAGTTGAGCATCATGGCGTCTCGGGCCGAGGACTCGCAGCAGACGTTGGTGAGCGTCCCGGCGATGACCACCGTGTCAACCCCTCGGGCTCGAAGCCGCTGATCGAGGTCAGACGAGCCCTGGATGAAGGCGCTGTAGCGGGTCTTCTGCACCACCAGGTCCGTCGGACGCACGTCCAGGTCGGCGTAGAGGTCATGGCCGCGCGAGCCGGGCGTCAGCTCGTCCAGGACGACACGGCGATCGTCCCCCTGGAAGAAGACGCTCCAACTCTCCTGCTGGCCCTCAAGGGTCATCTTGACCCACACCACGGTGCCGCCCGCCGCCCGGACCGCCGCCGCCAACCGATTGACGTTGGGAACGATCTCACGCGCCGTCGGCACCTCGACCGGCATTCCGGGGAGCATGAAGCAGTTCTGGAGATCGATCACGACCAGAGCGGTCCTGGGCCCTAGCAGGTGCTCGAAGCGGAACAGCCTGGCCCGCTGCCGCTTGATGGCCTCGAGCACGGCATCGGGGATCGAGATCCGGTGCATGGCTTCCCTCCTCCTGCGACGATTGTCGCACCCCATCTCCTGGATGCGCCCCACAAGGCACGAGGCCGAGCCCTTCCTCTCGGCCGCCGGCGCCTCAGCCCCGGGCTCGGCGAGGCACGCGACGCTTCCCACGGAGCCACGCCGGACCGGCCTCCCACGCCACGACCTGGCAACCGGCCCTCGGCAAGGATCCCCCGACGGCGCCGAGGCCGCTTTGTCCTCGGGGTGGCCTTCCCTCTTGCCGGCTCTTTGCGTCACCATTGCTCGACGCTGGTACACCTGCAGAGGGGAGGATGGTTGTGGTTTCCGAGCTGGTCCCACTAACCGGACAGGCGGCGGCCGTCCTGCGGGCATCAACGAGCCCGGTGGACCTGCTGCGCCGTCTTCTGACGCCCGACGGCTCGGTGGCGGCGACCCTGCGGGCCATCGGCGCCGATCCTTTGGCGCTGCGGGAGCGGGTCCCGGCCGAGAGCGAGCCGGCCAATTGTGACCATGTCCGCAACTGCGCCTGCCGCGAGGCGGCCCTGCTCGGCCACGCCCGCGTGGACCTCATCCACCTCTTCATGGGTCTCCTCTACACCGACGTCCCGGTCGCCTCCGAGTTCCTTCGGGGGGAGGGCATCAGCCTGTACGACCTGCGGACCCACCTCCAGAGGCCCACGGTCGCTCGGCAGGTGAGGCGACTCCGGTCCGCCCCCCTGCCGCAGCTCCGAGGCGCGGTCCGCATCAGCCCCCTCGGTATCGTCCCGCCGGCTGCGATGGTGGGAGCGGGGGCCGCGCTGTACCTCGGCGTCCCAGCCGCGCTGCTGGGATGGGTGACGGCGTTGTTCGTGCTCGCCGGGTGGATCACCTCGCTGTGCCTGCATGAGTTCGGGCACGCGATCGTGGCCTACCTCGGTGGGGACCGATCGGTGATCCAGGCCGGCTACCTGAGCCTGAACCCTCTGAAGTACGCCCATCCCCTGGTCAGCGTCGTGCTGCCGATCGTGTTCGTCCTGCTCGGTGGCATCGGCCTGCCGGGAGGTGCGGTCTACATCGATCGCTCGGCCTTGCGCAGCAAGGGCTGGGAGGCGCTGGTATCGGCCGCTGGCCCCCTGGCCACGCTCCTCTTCACCGTGGTGGTGGCCATCCCGTTCCTGCTCGGGCTCACCGCACAAGACGACCTCTCCCACCTCCCGCTCTGGGCAGCGCTCGCCTTCCTGGTCGTGGTTGAGGTCGGGGCGCTCCTGCTCAACCTCCTCCCCATCCCGCCCCTGGACGGATTCGGGATCCTCGTCCCCCTGTTCTCCAGCGAGACGCGGCTGATGGCCGCCCGTCTCGGCAACCTGGGGATGCTAATCGTCTTCTTCGTGCTCTGGCAGGGGCCGATCGCGAACGTGTTCTGGCACGTCGTCTGGTCGCTCGCCGGCGGGCTTCACGTCCCAACGTTCCTCGCGGAGCTGGGTCAGTACGAGATGTCACCGTTCGGCCACTGACCCCCGACGCCTTGTCTCAAGGCCAGCGTTCCAGGGGCCTCGATGGTTGCCGCCCGACGTCTGCCGCCCCGAGCGGTAACGAACCTTCGGCGAGCGGGAGCAGGCGCCGGGGGCTGGCCGAGGCGGCCCTGGCCGAGATCCGCCGGCAGCTCCGCCCCAAGGCCACCTGGCGCGGCTCGGAGCTGGTGGAGGCCGAGCGGTGCTTTGCCAGCTCGAGGACCTGTCATCACTGCGGCTTGGTCCAAGACCTCGGGTGGGCCGAGCACTGGAGGGGTGACGGCGGTGGGGCGCGCCATCGGCGCGATGACCACGCCGCGAGCAACCTGGTGAGGCATCGCTCGCCTGGGGCACCCCACCAAGCAGGCTTGGTGGGGGCCCCGCCCGTGGGCTCAGTTGGAGCCTCCGGGAGGCGCAGAGCCGCGGTCAGGGGGCCCCACAAGGCCGGCCTCGTGGGGGCCCCGGTGAGGCCCGGGCCTCCCGGGCGCGTGGCGAGGAGGCGCGAAGCCCGCGAGGGCAACCCCGTGAGGGGTGCCGCGTGAGTGCTATCGCTCACTCAGCGGCAACGGCCAAGGCGATCGCTTCCATGCCCCGTCGCGCCTCCAGGCATCCAGACAGGCCCTCCGCTCGGCTTCCCCGATCTTCCTTCCCTGAGATGGGTGATCCCAAATCGGCGATGAGGCAAGGGGAGGCCGCAACCAGTCAGCGGGGGGCGCCGAGCAATGGTCGGTGGACCCCCCTCTCGACCCCCTCCTCGCCGCACGCTCCGTGACCCTCGCTGACCTGCTCGGTCGCCGTCCTGGCCCCGGCCGCCCATCCCAGCTCACCCACTCCGAGCGCCACCAGCCCGCCCCCAACCAGCGGCTCCGCGCCCTGGCCCACCTCGCCTTCCCCGCCCTCTCCTGGGGCAACCGTCGGCGGTTCGGCGCCACCTCGCGGCGGGGCCAACTCTGGCTCCTGCGAGTCCTCCCACCGCTCCTCCTGGGGCCTCGAGCGCTCCCCTGCCCGCCATCCCCGAGGGCATGCCCGACGCTCCGGGATCCGGGCCGCGTCCGACCGGGACCGGCCGTCCACCGCGATTGAGGCTGCGCTAGCCGCCTCCTCGAGGATCACGTCGTCTCGCTCGGAGCCCGCCTGATCCGACCGCGA
>DATGLL010000099.1:0-90316 GCA_035294145.1 Candidatus Dormiibacterota bacterium
CCGATGGGGTGCCCCGAGGACGCCGGTCCCGTCCAGGGCACCGATCCCCTCCGGGGTCACCGAAGGGCTCGCGCACGAAGGCCTGGAGACGGTCTGGGGCGGCATCGACATCCCCGTTGACCCGATCGAGCCGCCGCTGCCGGCGGTCTTGGGCGGCATCCCCCACCGCCTCGGCCACCCGCCAGCGGCTCTTGCGGGCGAGCGGGGCGAGCGGGCCCCGCAGGGACCTGGCCACCTACTCACGGGACTCCCGCCGGGCGAGCCGGTCGGCGAGGCACACGAGGAAGCCTCGCCCGAGCGCTCCAGGTCGTCGAGCGTGCTCACCACCTCCGTCGAAGGGACACCCATCCTGCCGGGGTGGGAGGCCCGTGGCAAGTACGGTAGCGGTACTAGGGCGTGGGAGAGCTGCTCACCGTAGGGTTGAGGGTGGGAGAGACCGGCGTCGGCGTGGCTGGAGATGGACGGGGCGTCGGGCTCGCCGTCGAGGTCGGTGATGGACTCGGGGTGGGAGTCGGGGTCGGTGTCGCCGTGGGCGTCGGCAACGGGGTGAGCGGGGGTGATACCGCCGTGACCGTCAAGGGAGCGCTAACCGGGCAGCGCCCTTGCCAGCACAGGCTCAGCAGATGGCTTCCGGGGCTGGTGTCGGCGGGCACCGTCACTTGTTGCTGGAGATCGCCGTACTGATCGGCTTGAAAGGTTCCGATCCGTACCGGATCGCTGGAGAGCTCGATCGTGCCCACCTGGCCTGGGGGAAGGTGAGTGGCGCTCACAGTGAGCGAGCCACCAGCCGGGACCATGGAGGTGGAGAGCTGGAGGCTAACGACCGAGGGCCGACTAGCCAGATAGAAGTAGAGGAGCGTGCCCACGACCAGGGCGGCCAGCCCGCCACCGACGAGCGCCCACGGCCACCGCCGGCCTCGTGGCGGGGTTGTCCCGACCACGAAGGCGGGAGCAGCATCCTGACGTAGGGCATCCTCCAGCGCCTCGACCAGTTGCGTGCAGGTTTGCCAACGCGCGGCCGGCTCCTTGGCCAAGCCCCGAAGGAGCACCTGGTCGGTCCGGCGGCCAAGCTCGGGCTTGGTCATCGAAGGCGGCGGCGGTGCCGTATGGAGTTGGTCCCGGAGCACGTCCTCCGGGCGCCCCAGGAACGGAGGCCGACCAGTGAGAAGCCAGTAGACGACGGCAGCGAAGGCATAACAATCACTGGCCGTGGTGGGCTCAGCTCCGCGCACCTGCTCCGGGGCCAGGTAGGCGGGCCCAATGGGCGGCGCGTCAGGGGCGGTGGGAGAGACGCGCCGCAGCCACCCCATCCCCACGTCGCTGACAAAGGGATGGTCATCAGGCCCGAGGAGGATTTGCTCAGGGCGCAGGTCCCCATGGACAAACCCACCGCGATGGGCATAGTCGATGCCAGCGGCCGCCCCCCGCAGCACCCATAACGCCCCCTCCCGGCCAAGGGTGCCGCCGCGCATGCGGCTGGCCAGGGAGCCACCCTGGACGTACTCCAGGATCAGGTAGGCCTCGCCTCCCACCTCGCCAAAGTCGAGGACGCTGACCAGGTTGGGGTGCCTGAGCGTGACCAGGGCCGGCGCCAAGGCTCGGAAACGAGACCAGCCCTCCTCGGACAGGCTCTCCAGCACCTTGACCGCAACCGAGCCGCTGGTGGGATCGTAGCCACGGAAGACAGGACCCAACGCGCCCTGGCCGAGGTACTCGTGCACCTCGTAACGCCCTAAGCGGCTGCCGGTGTGGATCACCGGCATGCCGAAGGACCCCTATCGACGTGAGCCTGGCCTACGATGCCACGAAATCTAACCGGAGAGGGCTAGAGCTGTCATCACAGCGGCATGGACCCTCGGCCCGAGGGACGACGTCACCAGGCGGGCACCACCAGAGGATGCCACCAGGGGCCACGACCCGACCCTGGAGACCCCGGGGGGCGTCGCTCGTGACGCCCCCCGCCACCTCTCAGAGGCTAGACGCTCAGCATCTCCAGGTCGATCGGCTCCTCCTCCAGCATCCGGGCGGCTTGCTCTCGCTGTTTCTTGTAGTAGTCAAGGCCAGTCCCGGCCGGGATGAGCTTGCCGATGATCACGTTCTCCTTCAGGCCGCGAAGGCGGTCCACCTGCCCACTGATGGCAGCCTCGGTCAGAACCCTGGTGGTCTCCTGGAAGGAGGCGGCCGACAGCCACGAGGTGGTGTTGAGCGCCGCCTTGATCAGGCCCAACAGCACGGTCTGGGCCGTCGCTGGCTCGCCGCCCTCGGCCAGCACCTGCTTATTGGCCTCCTCGTACTCCCACTGGGACACGATCGCGCCCGGCAGCAGGGAGGTATCGCCGGCCGAGTCGATGCGCACCTTGCGCATCATCTGACGGACGATGACCTCGATGTGCTTGTCATTGATGTCCACGCCCTGGGAGCGGTAGACCTTCTGCACCTCCTCGACGAGGAAGGTCTGGACCGCCTCCTTGCCGAGCACGTGGAGCAGCTCCTGCGGGCTAACCGACCCCTCCGTGATCTGCTGACCGGCCTTGACAAGCACCGTCCCGCCATCTCGCCGCTCAAGCTCAGGGCGGATCCTGACCCCATGCGGGATCACGTACTCTCGAATCTCCTCGTCGACGGCCTGGATCGTGATCTCCCTCTGGCCGACCCTGGCCCGGCCGGCATGACGGGTACGGAGGATGGCCTCGTCGCCCTTGCGAGCGAGTTCCTGGCCCTCCATCACCTCCTCGCCGTCCTGGACCAGGGTGTCCATGCCCGCCTCCAGCGGGTAAGAGACCTCGAACTCCTCACGCGAGGTGACCCGAACCTTGCGGGAGCCATCCTGCCGGATCACCTCCAGCTCACCATCGATCTCGGAGATGATCGCCTTCCCTTTGGGAACGCGGGCCTCGAAGAGCTCCTCGACCCGCGGCAAGCCTTGGGTGATGTCGACTCCCGCCACCCCTCCGGTATGGAAGGTCCGCATGGTCAGCTGGGTCCCCGGCTCTCCGATCGACTGGGCGGCGATCACCCCCACCGCCTCACCGATCTCCACCATCTGACCGGTGGCCAGGTTGCGGCCATAGCAGCTTCGGCAGACGCCCTCACGGGACTCGCAGGTCATCACCGAGCGAACCCGAACCCGCTCCAGGCCAGCCGCGATGGCACGACGGGCGGCCGAATCCGTGATCATCTCCCCGGCTCGGACCAGCACCTCACCGCCGGGCAGCACGATGTCCTCCGCCGCCAGCCGCCCCGCGATGCGGTCGAAGACCGGCTCAGTGCGGGCCCGTTCTGCGTTCACCCCCTGGATCCAGATGCCGTTTCGCGTGCCGCAGTCGTCCTCACGAACGATCACGTCCTGGGCGACGTCGACCAGGCGCCGGGTCAGGTAGCCGGAGTCGGCGGTCCTGAGCGCGGTGTCGGCGAGGCCTTTGCGGGCGCCGTGGGTGGAGATGAAGTACTCAAGGACGTTCAGACCTTCGGTGAAGTTGGAGTGAATGGGCAGGTCGATGATCCGGCCAGTGGGGTCCGCCATCAAGCCCCGCATGCCGGCCATCTGGCTGACCTGCTGCACATCGCCTCGGGCGCCAGAGGCCATCATCATCCAGATCGGGTTGAAACGGTCGAACTCCTCCAGGCTGGCGTGCCGCACCTCCTCCGTGGCCCGCGTCCAGAGTTCCACCACCTTGCGGTAGCGCTCATCCTCGGTCATGACGCCGCGGCGGTACATCCGCTCGACCTCGTTGACCTCGCGCTGGGTCCGCTCCAGGATCTCGGCCTTGCTGGGCGGGGTGGGGACGTCCATGGCCGAGATCGTGAACCCGGCTCGGGTAGCGTAGTGGTACCCCACCCGCTTGATCTCGTTGACCACCTGGGCGGTCACCTCGCCCCCGTAGAGCTCGAAGAGCCGCGACACCAGCTGGCGCAAGCCCTTCTTGTCGAGGACCGTGTTCTGGAATTCGAGAGGGGACTGAGCGCCGTCCTCGGACTCGCGCGGGGGACGACCGACGGGAAGGACCTGGTTCATGATCACCCGTCCCGGCGTCGTGACCACCAGTTGCCCATCCATCCGAACCCGCACCCAATCGTGCAGGCCGACCAGGTGGGCGTCGTAGGCGAGCAGGACCTCGTTGACGTTGGCGAACGCGGGCAGGGTGGCGACCTGATCCTCTCCCGGCGGATCGGTGCGCGCAGCGGTCAACCAGTAGCAGCCGAGGACGATGTCCTGGGTGGGCGCCACAACCGGCTGCCCGTTGGCCGGGCTGAGCAGGTTGCGCGAGCTCATCATCAGGTTCTTCGCCTCAGCGATGGCCCCTGAGAACAAGGGGACGTGGACCGCCATCTGATCCCCATCGAAGTCGGCGTTGAACGCTGGGCAGACCAGAGGGTGGACCTGGATGGCCGAGCCCTCGACCAGCACCGGCATGAAGGCTTGAATGCCCAACCGGTGCAAGGTTGGAGCCCGGTTCAGCAGCACCGGGTGATCCTTGATCACCTCGTCCAGGACATCCCAGACGGCGGGGGCGCTTCGCTCCACCATGCGCTTCGCCGACTTGATGTTGGTCGTGTAGCCCTTGTTGACGAGCTCTCGCATCACGAACGGCTTGAAGAGCTCCAGGGCCATCTTCTTGGGCAGGCCACACTCGTGGAGCTTGAGCTCCGGACCGACCACGATCACCGATCGACCGGAGTAGTCCACGCGCTTGCCGAGCAGGTTCTGGCGGAAGCGCCCTTGCTTCCCCTTGAGCAGGTCGGAGAGCGACTTCAGCTTCCGATTGCCGGTACCGGTGATGGCTCGCCCACGACGGCCGTTGTCGATCAGGGCATCCACGGCCTCCTGGAGCATCCGCTTCTCGTTCCGCACGATGATCTCCGGCGCCCCCAGCTCCAGCAACCGCTTCAGCCGGTTGTTGCGATTGATCACCCGCCGGTAGAGGTCGTTGAGATCGGAGGTAGCGAAACGGCCACCGTCGAGCTGGACCATGGGCCGCAGCTCGGGCGGAATGACGGGCAGCACGTCCAAGATCATCCAGGTCGGGCTGGCCTTGGAGCGGCGGAAGTCCTCAACCACCTTGAGCCGCTTGATCGCCTTCTGCTTGCGCTGGCCGCTGGCAACGCGCGACTCCTCGCGCAGCCGGTACATCTCCTGGTCGAGGTCGATCCGCCCCAGGAGCTCCTTGATGGCCTCCGCCCCGATCCCGGCCCGGAACGCCCGCCCAAACCGCTCCTGGAAGTCGCGGTACTGGGTATCGGTCAGGAGCTGCTTGACGTGGAGGGCCTCCAGGTCCTGGCGCATCGCATCCAGCTCCTGCTGACGCGCCTCCAGCTGCTCGTTGAGCCGCTCGCGCTCGCCCCGCGTAGCCTCCTGGATGGCGTTCTCCAGCTCGGCCTCGGCCGCGCTCAACCGTCTCCGGGCAGCATCCTGCGCGGCCCGGACGTTGGCCTCGGCTCGCTCGATCCGCTCCTGGACCTTGCGCAGGGCCTCGTGGATCTGCTCCTCAGCGAGGATCTCGCCCTTGGCGACAACAATCTCCTCGTCGCCCTCGGGCCCCACGACCAGGTTCCTCTTGGCCTTCGTGCCGAGCCCGGATCGGATGGTCTCCTGGATCGTGCGGCCCTGAGCGGTCACCAACTCGACGGTCGCTTCGTACTCCTTCTGGAGCCGCTCGATCTCCCGCTGGATCTCCTCGGCAAGCGCCCGATGCCGCTCCTCGTGCTGCTGGCGGACGCTCTCGGCCTTGGCCTCGATCTCGCCCCGCAGACGCGTGGCCACCTCGTCCCGATCGAGCGACAGGTTGGCCAGGATCTCCTGGCGGACGTCCTCATGCACCTCCGTGACGATGTAGTTGGCGAAGTAGAGGACCTTCTCCAGGTTGCGCGGAGACATGTCCAGCAGGAGCCCCATGCGACTGGGGATGCCCTTGAAGTACCAGACATGGCTGACGGGAGAAGCGAGCTTGATATGGCCCATGCGCTCCCGCCGCACCTTGCTCCGGGTCACCTCCACGCCACACTTGTCGCAGATGATGCCCTTGTACCGGTAGCGCTTGTACTTCCCGCAGTGGCATTCCCAGTCACGGGTCGGCCCGAAGATGCGCTCGCAGAACAGGCCGTCGCGCTCCGGCCGCAGCGTCCGGTAGTTGATGGTCTCCGGCTTGGTGACCTCGCCGTGGGACCAGGAAAGGATCGTCTCCGGCGAGGCCAACGACAGCCTGAGGGCATCGAAATTCTCGAGCTTCAGCACCGTTTCCTACCGTCTCCTTCAGCTCTTCTTCGCTAGATCACCGCGGCTCACTCGCTCGAGGTGTCCTCGCCGAGCTCCTCGCGCTCCAGGTTGATGCCCAGGTCGAGCGGGAGCTCCGGGATGTCCTCCTCGCTCAGCACGATCTGACGCTCGTCCTCGCTCAGGATCTCGACCCCCAGGGCCAGACCCTCAAGCTCCTTGACCAGGACCCGGAAGCTCTCCGGGATCCCGGCCTCAAGCGTGTTGTCGCCCTTGACGATGGCCTCATAGGCCTTGACCCGGCCCACGATGTCGTCGGACTTCACGGTCAGGATCTCCTGGAGGACGTGAGCGGCCCCATACGCCTCCAGGGCCCAGACCTCCATCTCCCCGAAACGCTGGCCGCCGAATTGGGCCTTGCCCCCCAACGGCTGCTGGGTGACCAGACTGTAAGGCCCGGTGGAACGGGCGTGGATCTTGTCCTCGACCAGGTGGTGGAGCTTCATCATGTAGATCCACCCCACGGTGACCGGCTGGTCGAACTCCTCCCCAGTCCGGCCGTCACGGACCCTGACCTTGCCATCGGGCGGCAACCCGTGCCTCTCCAGCTCGGACCTGATCACCTCCAGGGAGGCGCCGTCGAAGACCGGGGTCATCACCTTCATCCCCGCGGCCCTGGCGACCCAGCCCAGATGGGTCTCCAGCACCTGCCCCAGGTTCATGCGGCTGGGCACGCCCAAGGGGTTGAGGACGATCTCCACCGGAGTGCCATCGGGCAGGAAGGGCATGTCCTCGCGAGGGAGGATGCGGGAGACCACGCCCTTGTTGCCGTGACGACCAGCCATCTTGTCGCCGGCCGAGATCTTCCGCTTCTGGGCCACGTAGACCCGCACCAGCTCATTCACACCGGGGGCCAGCTCATCCCGGTTCTCGCGGCTGAACACCTTGACGTCCACGACCACGCCGCGCTCCCCGTGCGGCACTCGAAGGCTGGAGTCCCGTACCTCCCGCGCCTTCTCGCCGAAGATCGCCCGCAGCAAGCGCTCCTCGGCCGAGAGCTCGGTCTCGCCCTTGGGAGTGATCTTGCCCACCAGGATGTCACCGCTCTCCACCTCGGCACCGATGTAGACGATGCCTCGCTCATCGAGGTTCCGGAGCGCCTCGTCCGAGACGTTGGGAATGTCGCGAGTGATCTCCTCAGGGCCCAGCTTGGTGTCCCGAGCCTCGATCTCGAACTCCTCGATGTGGATCGAGGTGTACTTGTCCTCCTTGACGATGTCCTCGGAGAGGAGGATGGCATCCTCGAAGTTGTAGCCCTCCCAAGGCATGAAGGCGACCAGGACGTTCCGGCCCAGCGCCATCTCGCCGTCCTGGATGGCGGGGCCGTCAGCGAGGATGTCCCCCACCTCCACGTGCTGGCCTGGCTTGACCCGCACCCGATGGTTCAGGCAGGTGCCTTGGTTCGAGCGGTAAAACTTCATGAGCGGGTATCGCCGCTCCGGCGAGCCGTCGTCTGGCCGGACCACGATCTCGTACACCGGGTTGGCATGGATCCCTCGCAGCTCCTGGGGATGGGCCACGTCCACCACCGTCCCGGCGACGTCGGCGACGATCATCTCCCCCGAGTACTTGGCGGCGTACGCCTCGACCCCGGTGCCGACCAACGGGGACTCGGTGACCATCAGTGGCACCGCCTGGCGCTGCATGTTGGCCCCCATCAGCGCCCGGTTGGCGTCGTCGTGCTCGAGGAAGGGGATCATGGCGGCCGCCACCGAGACGATCTGCTTGGGCGACACATCCATGTACTGGATGCTGTTCACGTCCTCAAGGGCGAAGTGACCGCGGACACGGGCCGGGACCCGGGCATCGCGGAAGGTCCCGTCATCGTTCAGCACCGCGTTGGCCTGGGCGATGCTGAACATGTCCTCCTCGTCCGCTGAAAGGTAGAGCACGTCCGTGGAGGCCCAGGGCACGATGTCGACCGCCTGGACGCCAGCCTGTTCCAGCTTGGCCACCGCCTCTGCGTCCAGCACCGTCCCCGCCGGCAGCACCTCCTCCCCCGCAGCGTCCACCGCCGAACGGCGCAGCTTGCGCCCCTCCAGGCGCTTGCCATCGGTGGCGACGGACATCCGGTTGTAGACCCGGCGGAACGGGGTCTCGATGAACCCGAACTCGTTGACCCTGGCGTAGGTCGCCAGGGAGCCGATCAGGCCAATGTTCGGCCCCTCCGGGGTCTCGATCGGGCAGATGCGGCCGTAGTGACTGTGGTGGACGTCGCGAACGTCGAAGCCCGCACGCTCACGGCTCAGGCCGCCAGGGCCGAGGGCGGAGAGGCGCCGCTTGTGGGTCAGCTCGGCCAGCGGGTTCACCTGGTCCATGAACTGGGAGAGCTGGCTGGAACCGAAGAACTCCTTGATCGCCGCCACCACCGGACGGGCATTGATCAAGGAGGCGGCCGTGACCGTGGCGGGATCGGAGATCGTCATCCGCTCCTTGATGATCCGCTCCATCCGGATCAGTCCCATCCGGAACTGGTTCTGGAGCAGCTCCCCAACGGGCTTGACCCGACGGTTGCCCAGGTGATCGATGTCGTCTCCGACCTGCCGATCCCGAGGCGCGTTGTTCAGCTCGATGAGCTTGCGCAGGATGGCGATGAAGTCGCCCTTCTCAAGGATCCGCAGGTTGCGATCCCGCACCCGCTCCTGGATATCCTCGGGGTCTCGCCCAAGCCGCTTGTCGACCTTGTATCGGCCGACTCGACCGAGGTCGAAGCGGCGCGGGTTGAAGAACAGGCTGTAGAGGAGGTTGCGGGCGTTGTCGATGCTCGGCGGATCGCCCGGGCGCACGCGCCGGTACAGCTCGAGCAGGGCGTCATCGGTTCGAGTCGTGGGGTCCCGCTCGAAGGTGGCCTCGATGTAGCGGTGCTCGGGGTTGTCGTCGACGTCGCCGAACAGCTCGAGGAAGGCCCGACGCTGCGCCTCACGGTCGCTGTCGGTCCCTTTGAGCTGCGGGAGCTCCAGCGCCTTCAGCAGCACCGTGACCGGTACCTTCCGCTTGCGGTCGATCTTGACCGTGATCACGTCTTTGGCCGAGGTCTCGATCTCCAGCCAGGCACCCCGGTTCGGGATCAGCTTGGCTCCGAACAGCCGGCGCCCGGTGGCCGGATCCTCGGTCGCCGTGAAGTAGACGCCGGGAGAGCGGACGAGCTGGGAGACCACCACCCGTTCGGTGCCGTTCACGATGAACGTGCCCTCGTCGGTCATCATGGCGAAGTCGCCCATGTAAACGTCCGACTCTTTGATCTCCCCGGTCTCCTTGATGGTCAGGCGGGTCCGGATCCGCAGCGGGGCTGCGTAGGTCTGGTCACGGTTCCGGCACTCCTCCACCGAGAACTTCGGGGGGCCGAACTCGAAGTCCAGAAACCGAAGCTCGAAGTTCTTACCCGTGTAATCGGTGATAGGGTTAATCTCATCGAAGAGCTCCCGGAGCCCCTCGGTCTTGAACCAGTTGAAGGAGTCGAGCTGGGTCGCGATCAGGTCCTTCAGCTCGAGGAGATTGGGGATGCGGCCGTAGGAACGGCGCGCGGGAGCTTTCATCTCAGAGATCATCAACGGGGCAGCCTCCTACAGAGCGAACGGGCGCGCTGAGACAGGGGAAGATCAGCGGGCCGGCGCAGCACGAACGATGATCATATCACGTTCGCCCACCTGCAGGAGGCCTTGCCCCACGCGGCCATCAGCACCAGCCGGCCCCCCCGATGGGCAGCCGGACCAGCCGCGGAACCCGTCACGGGTTGGCGCACCCCACGAGATCCTGGATCTCGTGGGGACGCGCCTACCGGATCTCGACGGTCGCGCCGGCCTCCCGCAGCTTGGAGGCGGCCTTCTCCGCGTCCTCCCGGCTGACGTTCTCCAGAACCGGCTTGGGCGCCGCGTCGACCAGGTCCTTGGCCTCCTTCAGGCCCAGCTGGGTGATCTCCCGGACCGCCTTGATCACGTTGATCTTACTGTCCCCAGCTGCCTGCAGGACGACCGTGAACTCAACCTGCTCCTCTTGCGGCTGCTCCTCGGCCACCGCAGCTGGAGCCGCGGCTACGGCTGCCACCGGCGCCGCCGCCTTGATGCCCAACTCCTCCTCAATGGTCTTGATGGCCTCGACCACATCCAGGACGCTCCATTCCTTGAGCGCCTCGACGAACTCCTTGGGGGTGATCTTGGTCGCCATTCCTATCTTGCCTCCTTGCAATGTCCCCCTCCCCTGCCGGGGTGGAGCAGGAACAAATCAGGCCGTGGCTCGCCCCTCCAGCTGATCGCGATAGGCTTGCAGGAGCCCGACCAGCTGCTGCACGGGGGTGCGGAGAGCCCCGACCAGTTGGGCCGCGGGGCCCTGGACCGCCCCCAGCAGCTGGGCCAACAGGACTTCACGGGGGGGAAGGTCGGCGATCTGACGGGTCCGCTCGGCGTCCAGGGTACGGCCCTCGACAAGGCCGCCCACGATCTCCAGCCTAAGCCTGGTCTGGCGGGCGAAATCGGTCAGGACGCGCGCCGGCGTCCCCACCTCCCCGTAGCCGAACGCGATCGCAATTGGCCCGACGAGGAGGTCCTGGAACTCTGGATGGCCCGCCTGGACGGCAGCCCGCCTGGCCAGGGTGTTCTTCACCACCCGGTACTCCACGCCCTGAGCACGCAGGCGCCGCCGCAGTTCCTGCATCTGACCGACGGCGAGGCCACGATAGTCGGTCAGTACCGCCACCTTCGCGGCCCGAAGCTTCTCGGTGAGCAGCTCGACCTGCTGGAGCTTCTCGGGTCTCGGCATGAAAAAACCTCCGTGCCACGCAGACAGACACGGAGGCGCTCCCCTGGCTTGCTCGATGCCTCGGCAGGACATTGAGACGCGGGCGCGTCACCTGCTGTCTGCGGCGCTGGGTCAGTATACCGGGGAGAACGACGGCGGGCGGAGCGAGTGGGGGTTCAGCGCGGTCGGGGGATCGCGAGGAGATGGAGAGCGGAGATATTGAAGGTGATCGAAGCGCGAGGTCGACACGCGATCAGGGGATCGCACGAGGACGAATGGGAGGTTGAATGCGAAGTCCTGCCAGGGCTCGAGGGCTTCCTTGCCCGGGAGCTGCGTCGTCGCCTCGCCGGCCGGGTCCACGGCATCGCCGACTCCGGCCGAGCGAGCCTACGTTTCGCATTCCGTGGCCCCCTGGCAGACCTCCTCAGCCTCCGCGTCGCCCAGGCAGCCTTCCTGGTCTTGGAGTTCGCAGGCCAGCGCCCCACCACGTTGCTCGGCGACCAGAACCTTCGACGGCTGACGGCCGCGGTCGACGTGGTGCGTCAGCTCCACCCCCCGGAGACGTTCGGCGGGTTTCGCTTCAGCGCCGCCGGGCGCGACTCCACCACCTTCCGCCGGCTGGCCGAGGCCCTAGCCGAGCAGACCGGGTTGCGTCACCAGCCCGACAACGGCGAGTTGCTGATCCGGGTCCGACCGGCCCCTCAGGGCGGGTGGCAGGCCCTGGTACGGCTCTCCCCACGGCCCTTGGCCACCCGTCACTGGCGAGTGCACAACCTGCCCGGAGCGCTCAACGCGACCATCGCCGCCGCCATGGTGGAGCTGACCAGCCCCAGGGCCCAGGACCGCTTCCTGAACCTCATGTGCGGATCTGGGACCCTGATCGTGGAGCGGCTTCTACGGTCTCCCGCTGCCGAGGTGGTGGGCTGTGATGAGAGCGAGCAGGCATTGGCCGCCGCGCAGGCCAACTTGGAGGCCGCGGGGCTGGGCGGGCAGGCACGCCTGCTCCGAAGCGACGCCACCCGAACGGACCTTCCCACCTCCCACTTCGATGCGATCTGCGTCGACCCACCCTACGGCAACCTCGTGGGATCGCACCGTCAGAACCTCCTCCTGTACCCCTCTCTCCTCCGGGAGGCGGCTCGACTGGCGGCACCGGGGGCTGCCCTGGTCGTGGTGACCCACGAGCTCCGACTGCTGGAATCGTGCCTGCGGGAAGGCTCGGCTTGGGAGCTGGAGCGATCCATCCGGGTGTTCCAGAGCGGTCAGCGGCCCGGCATCTACCTCCTGCGTCGCCGCCCGGACGAGGCCCCCCGGTCCCCCTGCCCCTGAGGACACCGCCCTCGCGATCGTCTGGGGACGTCGGCCGCCCCACCCAGCCCTCGAAGGCCGGTGCCGACCACCGTCCGGGGAGAGGACCCGGCTTCGGCCCCTCGCAACGCTCGGCGGCTTGGTGGGGCAGGCCCTTGCCACACAGACACGACCCTCGGAGCAAGCCAGGAACGATCGGGCAGCCGTGGGCTTGGGTTGTTCACGAAGCACCCCGAGGGACAGGAGCGGTCGAAGATCGTGACCAGCCACGTCCGCACCCAAGGGCCGGCGCCGTGTCCGGCCAGCCTGCCCAAACCAATCCCGACCCCCGCGCCCAGAGGACAGGCCTCCTGCTTCACCGAGGCTTACGTGGCACCGAGGGACGCCCATCCCAACGGAGATGAGCCCTTCTCGTCCACCGGCAGAAGGGGCCCCACCACCGCCTCAGGGGCCCCTCCGCCCTCCTGTGATCGTCCCAGGCGGTCAACCGGTGGTGAGCTTGGCCGCCTCCCTCACATCGACAGGGATGGAGGGCCCCATGGTGGTCGTCAGGTAGAGCGACCTCAGGTACTGCCCCTTGGCCGCCGCGGGCTTGTTGCGTACGAGCGCCTCGACGAGTGCGGCAAGGTTCTCCTGCAGCTGCTGGGGCTCGAAGGACACCTTTCCGATCGCCACGTGGACAATCCCGTAGCGGTCGGTGCGAAACTCAACACGTCCGCCCTTGACCTCGCGCACCGCCCGGCCAACGTCGAAGGTCACGGTGCCCGCGCGTGGGTTAGGCATCAGCCCTCGCGGGCCCAGGATCCGGCCCAGCGGTCCGACCTTGCTCATCATGTCGGGCGTGGCGATGGCCACGTCGAAGTCAGTCCAGCCCTGCTGGATTCGCTGGATGAGGTCGTCACCGCCGACGAAATCCGCGCCGGCCTCTTGGGCCTCACGAACCTTGTCCCCGCCCACGAAGCAGAGCACCCGGACGGTTCTGCCGGTTCCGTTTGGGAGCGAGACCGTGCCCCGCACGATCTGGTCAGCGTGACGAGGGTCCACCCCCAGGCGCACGTGGGCCTCCACGGTGGCGTCGAACCTGACCGTCGACGTGTCCCGGACCACCTCGCAAGCCCTCATGGGGGTCAGGCTCCCACGCTGACCAGGGCCGAGGGCGGCCTCGATCTTCTTCAGCGCCTCCTGGTATCGCTTACCGCGCTTCTTAGCCAACGACCTCAAGCCCCATCGAACGCGCGGTGCCCTCGATGACCTTCATCGCCTGCTCGATGTCGTAGGCGTTGAGATCCCGAGCCTTGGCCTCGGCGATGGCCCGCACCTGCTCACGGGTCACGGTCCCCACCTTTTCCCGGCGGGACTTGGCGGCCCCCTTTTCGATCCCCGCCGCCTTCTTCAAGAGATGGACGGCCGGAGGCGTCTTGAGCACGAAGTTGAAGCTGCGATCCTCGAAGATCGTGATCTCGACCGGGACCACGTCGCCCGCCTGCTGCGCCGTGCGTTCGTTGTACGCACGGGTGAACTCCATGATGTTGACCCCGTGGGGGCCCAGAGCCGTGCCGACAGGCGGTGCTGGCGTCGCCTTCCCAGCCTGCAGCTCAAGCTTGACCACCGCTCGAACCTTTTTCTTCCCCATTGACCTCCTCTTGCGGTGAATAGTGACGCCCGGCAGCCGGACCCCCTCGGAGGGCCTAGTGAACCTTCTCCACCTGCAGGAGGTCCAGCTCCACGGGCGTCTCCCGCCCGAACATGTTGACCAGGACCTTGAGCTTCCCCTTCTCGGGATTGATCTCGTCGACCTTGCCCAGGAAGTCCGCGAAGGGGCCGTCCACGACCCGGACGCTCTCACCGACCTCGAACTCAACCCGGATCTGGGGCTCCTGCTTGACCTGCTTCAAGATCGAGCGCAACTCGGTCTCCTGGAGAGGCACCGGCTTGTTCCCGGAACCGACGAAGCTGGTCACCCCAGGCGTGTTCCTGACCACGTACCAGGAGTCGTCGGACATGATCATCTTGACCAGGATGTAGCCCGGGAAGATCCGCTTCTGCACGTGCCGGCGCTTGCCATCCTTGATCTCGATCTCATCCTCCATGGGCACGAACACCTCGAGGATCTTGTCCTGCATGTCCATGGACTCGATCCGCTTTTCGAGGTTTTTCTTCACCTTCTCCTCGTGCCCGGAGTAGGCATGGATCACGTACCACTGGGGTTCTTGGGACTCGGCCGCCGGCCTCAGGTCCGCTTTCTCAGCTGCCATCTTCTCCGTCCAGTGTTCCCCGCTCAGCCAGAGCTCTAACCCGTTTTCCCAGTGAGGCCATAGATAAAGCGACCCGCCAAGGCTTGCAGGCCCGCATCCACCAACCCGATGAACACCCCCAAGACGACCACCGTGACTACGACGATGACGGTGAAACGGTACAGCTCGGCGGGCGTCGGCCAGGCCACCTTCCGCAACTCGTCATAGGTGTCCTGCAAGAACCTGCCGAGGCCGGCCTCCCTTCGGGCCCTCGCTCGACGACGCGCCGAGACCGCCATCGGCTACGCTACCTCGTCTCCCGATGAGCCGTATGCCGACGGCACCACCGGCAGTACTTCCTGAGCTCCAGCCGGTCGGGGTCGTTCTTCTTGTTCTTCACGGTCGTGTAGTTGCGGCGCTTGCACTCGCCGCACTGGAGGGTGATGATCGTTTCCATAGGCCTTCCTGGCAGGGCTGGGGAAAAAGACGCCCACGTGCCGTGGGCTTCGTCAATGATAGCACGGGGCAGGCATGCCCCCCGATGGCCTCGGGCCCGTAGAGGCCACTACCATTGCTGCAGTGTCTCCATCCCATGCGCTCGTCGTGCTGCACGGCGACCAGACCGGCGAAGAGCTCCTGGCCCAGGCGCTCCGATTGCTGGACCCCGATCTGATCGGGGTGCGGCTGGAGCTCCGACACTTCGACCTCTCCCTGGCCCGGCGTCGCGAGACCCGTAACCAAGTCGTCCACGAGTCCGCCCAGGCGCTGAAGGAGGCGGGGTTCGGGATCAAGGCGGCGACGATCACCCCCGAGGGAGCGGACGACGTAGGGAGTCCCAATGCGATCCTCCGCCGTGAGATCGACGGCCGGGTGATCGTGCGCACGGGGAGGCGCATCCCCGGAGTGAGGCCCCTGGCCCCGGTCTACTCGCCCATCTCCGTGGTCAGGATGGCGGTCGAAGACGCCTACGGTGCCCAGGAGTGGCGGGAAGGCGAGGGTCTGGAGGAACGAGCCTTCCGAACCGCGACCCTCAGCCGCCGAGCCTGCCGGGTGGTCGCCGAGTATGCCTTCCGTCACGCCCGCCGGATGGGAGCACGGGTGTTCGGCGGTCCCAAATGGACCGTCAGCCCTCTCTACGAGGGGATGCTGAAGGAGGAGATGGACCGGGCCGCAGCGCTGAACCCCGACGTCCCCTACGAGCCCCACTTGATCGACGCCACCTACGCCCTGCTGCTCGCCACCAGCGGCGAGCCACTCGTCATCCCGGCTCTCAACCGGGACGGGGATAGCCTCAGCGACTTGGTGATGCAGATGTTTGGAACCATCGCCGGAGCCGAGTCGCTGCTCCTGGCCTTCGATGACCAAGGCGAGGTGAGCGTGGTCATGAGCGAGGCCCCGCACGGGACGGCTCCAGCGCTGGAGGGCAAGGACATCGCCAACCCGATGGCCATGATCCTGGCCGTGGCCAGTGTCCTCAACTGCATGCCGGGCCGTGCCTTTCACACCGCGTCGCGGGCCATCTACGAGGCCACGTTGGAGGCCGTTTCGGAGGGGATCAAGACCGCCGACCTGGGCGGGCACACCTCGACCACGGCCTTCACCGACGAGGTGATCCGCCGGGTGGGCACCAAGGTCGAGGTCTGGCACGCGCTCCTCGACGTCCAGCCCTGATCGTCCCGCACTGGCTCCGGGAGAGGGACCGGGAGAGCCGACGCAGCACGGTCAGGTTCCGGGCCAGCGGGGCCGGGTTGGGCACCCGCTCGATCACGCCCTCCGTGGTGGCCACCGTGGCCAGCCAGCGCACGCCGACATCGACCCCGACCGTCGAGGCCGGATCAGGGTGGCCCGGCTTGGGGGCTCCCCACGAGGCTGGCCTCGTGGGGTGCCCCCGACCCGGCGACCGTCGAGCTTGCCCGCCCGAGACCGCTGCCAGCGCCGGGAGGCGCGCGTCCTCGATCCCGTTGGCGAAGGCTTCCTTGGAGGGGACCCCGCGAAGCAGGCTTCGCGGGGACCCCTTGGCGATCTGGGGCCACCAGACCTCGCCGGTCTCTCGATCCACGCACTCGGCCTGCATGGCCCGGTTCCAGCGCCAGCGGAGACCGGAGCACGACGGCGGCGCTTTCGATGCGCCGGACTCGCGATAGGCGTCGAGATCGGCCTTGAGGGTCCGGACCGCCCAGTTGGAGGCGGAGCGGCGGCCGCCCCCCTGCCGCCGGATGGTCTGCCACTGCTCCGGGGTCGGGTCCAAGGCGAGCTGGAGCGCTCGCAGCGTCCAGCCGTCCGGGGCCGCGTACCTACGGGGCTCCCCACGAGGGGACCCCTCCGGGCCATCGTGCGGGAGCGCCGCCATCGCCCGCGCCCCCCGATGGGCGGCGGCACGCCGGCCGTCGTGCCGGACACCGAGGCGGCTCAGGAGCTCGCTTACGTCTCGGACCAGGTCCTCGTCGACCTCGGCGGGATCGACCCCCACCTGCCGCTGTCCCTGGGCGGCGAGGGCAGCCTCCACCTCCTCGGCCCCGAACCGCGCGAAGCGGTCCCGAGGCTCGAGCACGATCGTGGTCACGGTCGGGTCACGCCGCAAGGCCGGGAACCTCCGACGCGTTCCGTTCAGGGCCGAGCCAACCTCGGTCAGAAGGCGCCCGACGGCGAGCCCCTCCTGGGCCGCCCAAGCGGCAGCACCCGCCACCTGCCGGTCCAGATCGGAGCGTTGATCGGCAGCGGACACACGAGCGGTCACGCCGGGGCGTCCCCCGGGATCAGGTGACCGACTCGCCGGGCCGTGCCGGCGGCCTCTCCGGGTCGGGAAGGCGGCCGGGCTGCGAAAGCCCGGCGGCTGGCCCCTCCACCGGAACGCGCGCTCGGGACCGGGGGGACGAGCTCGCCCGGCTCCGGGTGGTCGACAACGCTCCAGGTCCCGGCCTCCAGGGGGTGGCGGAGAGGCCTGGCTGCTGGGCTCCCAGGCTCCGGGGAGCGCGAGCGCTCCCCCTCCAGACGCCCTGAGGCCGTCGGGACGATGGTCTGGGTGGCCTGCGCCCGGGGCGCATCGCAGAGGACCTCGAGCTGGGCAGGGAGGCTGGGCCTCGACCACGAGGAGGTGACCGACCGCTGGGGCTGGAGGGAGGGGGGCCCATCGGCACGCCTGGGGTCCGGACGTTGCTCCTGGCGGTGCGGCCGCGATGACCGGGGAGGGGTGGCGGCGGAGGCCTCACAAGAGGGCGAACCGACGCTGTCATGGCCAGCGCCAGCGGCTCCGGGCAGCTGCTCTCTCGGGTCGCCCCCCACCTCGCCGTCCGACTACCCCCCGCTCCCATCCCTCGGCGAGAGCCTCCCCCCTCGCTTGACTTATTTCGAACGTCCGATTATATTCCTGGCCAGGACTCGATGATGGGACGCCCGTACAGCTCCCCAATCCTCATCAGGTCGTCGATCATGCGGGTCGACGAGGAAAGACACGCCGACGCTTTAGACCCGGTGGGCTTGTCCGATGCGGGCCTGAGGCGTTGCCCCAACCTTGCGGAGCGCTAGCCTATGTCCGCATCGGCCACAGAGCTCTGTTACACGTCCGCGTGGGATCTCAACCGACTCATCGGGGCACGGCAGGTGTCTCCGGTGGAGGTCACCCAAGCCGTGCTTGAGCGTGTTCAGGAGCTGGATCCTCACGTCCACGCGTTCCTGACGGTGACGCCAGAGCTTGCGCTCAAGGAGGCTCGTGAGGCTGAATCGCGCGCCCTGCACGGTCGCCGCCTCAGCTGCCTCGACGGGATCCCGTACTCCATCAAGGACCTGATCGCCACGGCGGGTGTCCGGACGACGTACGGCTCCAAATGGCATGAGCACGACGTGCCGACGTCTGATGCCAGTGTGGTGATGCGTCTGCGATCGTCCGGTGGCATACTGATCGGTAAGACCAACACCCCTCACTTCGGCCACAAGGACAGCTGCGACAACCTGCTCGGCCCGCCGTGCGCTAACCCCTGGGACCTGGAGCGTACGGCAGGCGGGTCGTCCGGGGGCGCTGCCGCGGCTGTGTGCGCCGGCTTTGGGCCGATCGCGCACGGCACCGATGGCGCCGGGTCGATCCGGATCCCAGCGTCGTTCTGCGGCGTTGTCGGCCTCAAGCCGTCCGCCGGGATCGTCCCCTACTTCCCCAAGGCCGATTACTGGGCGCGCACAGCTACCCACGGGCCCATCGCGCGGACCGTCCGGGACGCGGCGATGATGCTCGATGCCATGGCCGGATACGACCCCAGGGATCCCCTTTCGATCGCCCCACCCGGCGAAGGGTATCTTGCCGGGCTGGACGAGCCGCTGCCTCCGTTGCGGGTGCGGTGGACGGAGACCTTTGGGTATGGGATCGTCGATCCGGAGGTGGCTGCGATTTGCCGGAAGGCGATCGAGGCCCTGCAGGACATCGGCTGCGAGGTTGAGGAGGCTGCCCCCGGATGGGAGAACCCCAGCGACTTCGCGTGGGTACTGTTTCGTGTCGCCTATGCGAGGGATGTGGGGGAGTTGGCCAGGCGTCGACCGGAATGGGTCGAACCGACATTGCTGCGGATCATCGAGGATGGCAACCGTTACAGCGCCGTCCAGTACGCCGAAGCGTTGGCGCAGCGCTCGCAGTTCTATGAGCAAGCGCTGAACTCGTTCAGCCGCTTCGACCTGCTGGTCTCGCCCACCATGCCCCTGGTCGCATGGCCGCTGAACATGATCAGCACGGCGGATGGGCGGCAAGGACCGTGGGAGATCGCCGGACGACCACTCAGCGCTGGGCTGCGCCGTAACTATTTGGTGCATCCCTTCAGCCTCACGGGGTTCCCGGCGATCACGGTCCCATGCGGCTTCACCCACGAGGGACTGCCTGTTGGTCTTCAAATTGCGGCTGGACCGCACCAGGACCGACTCGTGCTTCGGGTCGCAGCAGCGTACGAGCAGGCTCATCCTTGGGCACAGGAGAAGCCCAGCCTGGGCCTGCTGGCCCGGTGAGGCTGAGGGGAGCATGAGCCGTCGGCTTAGTTGAAGTGAGGGGGTTAATGACGTGATCAGACGTATAGTTTGCCTGAGCACTATTTGCCTCAGCTTTTTGGCCGCTGCCTGCGGGGGAGCTCCCTCTTCAGGATCGACGAGCTCAGGTCAGCAGACTCTCGGCATCGTCACCTTCTCCACCTCGGATGTGATCACCAACCGCTTTCTCGACGCTGTCAAGGCAGGGATGGAGAAGAAAGGATGGAAGGTCGACAGCGTCGACGCCAACGGGAGCCTGGCGAATGCCAACACGGCCATGAGGGCCTTGGTCACGAGGAAGGTCTCCGCGATCTTGGTCACCGTCTTCCCGGCCTCCTCCCTGACCGAAGGCCTGGCGGCCACGCGGCAGGCGGGGATCCCCGTGGTCGACGCAGGTGGGGGCCTTGGCGATGGTGTGGGGCTGGCGATCGACACCGGGATTCCCGGCCCCATGGTGAACTACATGCTCAGGCAGATCAATGACCAGGGCAAGGTGCTCAACCTCACCTACCATCCCGGCTTGCCTTGCCGAGAGCGCGCGGATGCGATGGACGCCGCCGCCAAAGCCCATCCTGGCATCCAGCTGACCGATCACGAGATCTCGATCCCTGGTGCCGCTGAGACGTCGCAGGCGGCGACGGCTGCCTGGCTGGCGGCCAACCCTCCAGGCTCTGCCTCGAGCTTCGCGATCTTCAACTGCTACGACGACAATGCCATGGGTGCCATCGCAGCGCTGAAGCAGGCGAACCGAACCGATGTCAAGGTCTATAGCTTCAACGGAACCCCCCCGGCGCTCCAGGCCATCAAGGATGGCTGGATGACGGCCACCCTCTGGCTCGACCTGGTTGCCTCCAGCAGTACCATCATCGATGATCTCCCAAAGATGGTGGGCAACAGCAATTGGAAGGCGAAGGACGTTCCCAGCCCCTATGTGATCGTCGACAAGGGCAACATCGATCAGTTTGAAGCCCAACATCCCGGTGTGGCCAATAGCTAGCGATAGGCGACGAGTGGCTGCACGGGACGACCGACCGCCTCGCAAGCCTGGCGTACGTGGGGTCGAAGGCGGCCCCACGCACGCCGTCGACTCCGACGTCGCTGAGCTCGGCTCCCAGGAGCCAGAAGAGCGTCGAGCGGGTCGCCCGCTCCACCTCCGAGCGCTCATGTTCTTCGGAACGTACGGGACGCTGATCGTGCTCGTCGGCATGGTCGTCGTCTTCTGGGTCGCCTCGCCGAGCGCCTTCGGGACCCTCGAGAATTTTCGAAACATCCTGGCGGACATGGCTCCCGGCGCGGTCATAGCTGCTGGCCTCACCATGGTGCTCGTGGCGGGCGACTTTGACCTCAGCGTCGGTTATCAGGCCAGTTTCGCGGGCGTTCTCGTCGTGGGGCTCCTGGCGCGACAGCACTATCCCATCCCGGTCGCGATCCTGACGGTGCTGGGGCTCGGCGTCGTCTTCGGCATCGTCAATGGCCTCATCGTCACCAAGCTGGGCGTGAATGCCTTCATCGCGACCCTGGGGACCGGAACGCTCATCATCGGCCTCAACTACGCTTACTCAGGTGGCGTGCCGATCCAGCTTAGCTCTGGCCGAGGGCTGACCCGTATCGGCCTCGGCAGCTTGGCTGGCGTGCCCTATCCAATCTTGATCATGGTCGGCGTCCTGCTGGTTCTGTGGGTGCTGCTCAACCTCACCACGCTCGGCCAGCACATGAAGGCAACCGGCAACAACATCGATGTCGCAAGGCGCCTCGGGGTCCGTGTCGACGGCGCGCGGATCACAGCCTTCGTGCTGGCCGGGGTCTGCGCCACTGGCACTGGGATCATGCTCTCTGCCATACTTGGCAACGGTGACACCACCGCTGGAGACGTGTATTTGCTTCAGTCGTACGCAGCAGCCTTCCTCGGGTCGGCGGCGCTCAGGGATGGCGAGTTCCACATCCTTGGGACCGCAGTGGGCATCTTGACCGTCGCGGTTGGCTACAACGGGCTGGCCATACTTGGAGCGCCTACCTTCGCACAGTACGCGTTCGCAGGCGGCCTTCTGGTGGTCGCCGTTGCCCTCAGCACCTTGAGTAGACGCTATGCCCGCGACTGACAACGGCGCTCCAAGGACGACCGGCGGTCATGATCGCGCGACGCGGGACCAGCCGCTCGTTCGGGCCCGCGCGATCCAGAAGTGGTTCGGCCACGTGCACGCGTTGGATGATGTCTCACTGGATATCCACGAGGGCGAGACCGTGGGGCTGGTCGGCGACAACGGAGCGGGCAAGTCCACGCTCATCAAGATATTGTCCGGGGTCTACCAGCCTTCGGCCGGCGAGATCAGAGTCCGTGGTGAGCGGGTGACGATAGCGAACCCCAACGCTGCGCGCAGGCTGGGTATCGAGACCGTCTACCAGGATCTCGCCTTGATCGATCGATTCACGATCGCGGAGAACTTCTTCCTGGGCCGGGAGATGGTTAGCAAGGGTCTGTCGTGGCCAATCGGCTTCCTACGCAAGAGGGCGATGCGAGAGGCCGCCCACGCGGCCCTCGACAATCTCCATGTCCATGTCTCGAGGGCCAGGGGCCTCACCGTGTCCAGGATGTCAGGCGGGCAGCGCCAGGCGATCGCGTTGGCCCGAGGGGCGTTTTGGGGAAGGAGCCTCCTCCTGCTCGATGAGCCGACGGCCGCGCTCGGGGTTGCGGAGTCGAGAGAGGTGCTGGGGTTGATCGAGCGGATGACTGCGCATGGGCTGGCGATGGTGGTGGTCACCCACAACCTCGAGCACCTGTGGACGATCTGCTCTCGAATAGTGGTGTTGCGTCGTGGCCGAAAGGTGGCAGATGTGCTCAAGTCCGAGACGACGCCGCATGAGGTGGTGAGCTTGATCACCGGGGCGTCGGCCCACCAGTGAGCCTTGTTGGGTTGGTCTAGGAGGCGATCGGGGTAATTTGAGGAAACCGAGTCGAGGCGGCCCATCACGGCTCCCCAGCTATGCTGAGCTCCCGTTGGATGGCTCGTACCCCAAGGGGGCGGCTTGGGGCGTGTTTGGGATGAATGACGACATCGGCACGCTCAACCTCCTTACTGAGGAGAGGGTTCGCAGAGCGGCGACACTGGTCAGGCGAGGGGCCGTGTTCTCGCTCAACTGGTCCCTGCAACTGCCCGACCCTCCCTTGTTTGGGAGACGCGCTCTCAAGCATGAGGTGCACGATCTCACTGAGATCGCTCATCCTGGGACGGATGATCACTACGATGACTTCTACCCGCAGGCCTCCTCACAGTGGGACTCGCTGGCGCATATAGGCACCCCTGATGGTTGGTTCTACAATGGCCGCAAGATGAGCGATATCCTGCGGGGCGAGAACACCATCGACGCCTGGGCACGCCGAGGCATCGCCGGCAGGTTTGTGCTCGTTGACATCGCGGGGGCTCGGGCGGCCTCCGGACAGCCGCTGGCCTGTGATCAGAGGGTCGAGGTTGGTGTCGAGGAGCTCGAGGCCGTGCTTGCCGCGCAAGGGACGGCCCTTGAGATTGGGGACATCCTGCTGCTGAGGTTTGGCTGGGTGGGTTGGTACGAGTCATTGGATGGGACGGCTCGGCAGCGAATGGCCGCCACGCCTCGGTTCCCAGCGCCGGGGCTGGCATGCGAGGAGAGGACGGCAGCCTGGTTGTGGGACCATCACGTGGCCGCTGTCGCCTCCGACACACCTCCCCTGGAGGCCTGGCCCCCGGATCTCAGCCGGCTGGATGGCTTTCTCCACTATCGACTCATCCCCTTGCTCGGCCTGGCGGTCGGCGAGCTTTTCGTGCTGGACCCGCTTGCAGAGGACTGCGCGCGAGACGGCGTGTACGAGGGCATGTTCGTCTCCGCTCCCCTGAATCAGCCCGGTGGGGCTGGGTCGTCCGCCAATGCGCTCGCGTTGAAGTAGCCTTGGGCCGCCGGCCTCGCGCACCAGCGGCCGGTCGCGCTCCTGCCCGAGTCGAGCCGGCTCGGCAAGCTCTCCAACATCGCAGCGAGCGGCGGTTGCGCGAGCGGAGATGGGCGCCGCCTGGACGCGGACGTGCATGAGAGGTCCCTACTGATGTGGACCTTTCGGGGGAGGGGGCGTCGCGACCCCAAGCTGCTGCGACTCGAGCCTACGGAGCTCCGGGTGCAGAAGGCATTGAGGGTCGATCGTCGCGGGCCTCCTGCCCGTAGGTCGCGGGGTCAGAGGGCTGGCTTGAGGGGCAGCACCCTGGGCCGCGAGCTAATGGGGGTGGGCGCGGTCCCTCGCGCGAGGCTGATTGCCCTGGCTGGGCGGCGTGGTGAGGGGAGAGGGGGCCTGCGGCGAACCGGATGACCAGGCACGCCCCGGCGGTAGGCGCCAGGTGGGCCGGCGGAGGTGCAGGGCCAGGAGCACCAGGGTTGGGGCCCGGGGCCGAGACACCCGGCTGCCGACCCAGGGCGAGAGAGGGCCCCCGCCGCCGGGTCGGGGACTTGGGCCCAGGCTCGGGCCGTGGCTGATGGCTCGAAGCGACGGGTGATCTCCAGCGCGGTCGGGCGGTCGAGCGGACATCCTCGCGTCATGCGGCGTGGCTCGTCGGCCCAGGCTTCGAGCATGCCGGGCGTGTGCCTACCGTCGCCCCGATGCGCCCCTGGCTGCGGGGCCGTCTGCGCCAGTGGCGTCCTGGCTGGGCCCACAGCCCAGCCCTCCACCTCGCTGCCAGCATCCTCGCCCCGGTGTCCCTATGCCCACTGCCCAGTCCCCCAACGCGCCGGCTCCGAACCGGCCTGGGGACCCGGGGGCGATGTCCTCGAGGTGGGCCGTGGCCCGGGCCGGCCCACCCGTCGGCCTCGGTCCCGGCGGCATTCGCGAGCCAGGGGCCGTTCGAGCGCGGGCTTGAGGCTCCAGGGGACGTGCAGCTTTCGGCGCAAATCGAGCAGTTCAGGGCAAAAAGTTGACGAGACAATTGACCCAAGACTGCACGAAGCCTTGTCGCTCCGCGTCGAGCCAGCCGGTGTAGGAGGAGGACATCGCCGTGGCCAGAGTGTTGATGATCGTGACGAGCGCTCGGGAGTTCCCGCTCGCACGTGACCAGTCGCACCCGACAGGGTACTTCGCCGAGGAGGTCCTCAAACCCTATGATCGCTTCGTCGCCGCGGGCCTTGAGGTGGTAGTGGCGACTCCCGACGGTCAGCCTCCCCAGGTCGATCCCTACAGCCTGGAGCCCTTCTTCCACTACCCGGACGAGGACGAGGACTTCCTGTCCTCCGTGATCAGGACCTTCGCGCCTGACGTGGATGACATCCGGGTCACCTTGCACCAGCTGACCGGACTCGATCTGATCGCTGCCCGCCGGGTGTTCCTGGCCTTGTTGCAATCCGGCCTCGACCCGGACACCGCCCGCAGTCTGGTGGCGCGCAACGCGCGCACGGCGTGGCGCGAGGACCGCAACTACGTGGAGGTGCTGGGCTCGGACGCCGAGGTGACCGCTCACGTGTCGCTGCCGCGGTTGCGCGAGCTGGCCGACCAGGTTCAAGCCGACTCGGCGGCAGAGGCCAGACGCACTCAGGAGCGGCTGGCGGCGATCGAGGCCCTCCAGCGCCCGCTCGATCTGAGCCGGATGACGGACGAGGAGATCCAGTCCTTCGATGCGGTCTTCGTCCCCGGTGGGCACGGCCCCATGGTGGACCTGGCGGGGAGCCCCCACGTCCGAAGGGTGCTGCACCTGCTTCACGCCCGTGATCGCACCATCGCCACCGTCTGTCACGGCTCGGCGGCCTTGCTGTCGGCAGGCGAGGGGTACCAAGGCTGGCTCTTCGACGGCTACAAGATGACGGGGTTCACCGACGAGGAGGAGGACCAGACGCTCTACGGCCAGCTGGGCATGCCCTGGTACCTGGAGTCGAGGCTGAAGAACGCGGGCGCGGTGTTCGACGACGGCGACATGGCCTGGGTGTCCCACGTGGTGGTGGATCGCAACCTGATCACTGGCCAGAACCCGCAGGCGTCCGAGGCCGTCGCCGACGCGATCGTCAAGAGGCTGGGGGTGGGGGTCAGGTGAGCGTCACCGAGGTCAGCAGCGCCTTCTCCCACGGCGGGACGTCAGACGGGTCGGCCTCCTCGCTAGCCCGGGCGTTCCTGGAGCGTATGGGGGCCCACGACGTCGAGGGAGCGCTCCAGCTGGTCGAGCCCCAGGCGACGGTCGACCTCGTTCCCCTCAAGCTCCAGGGCCCGGCGGCGGAGGTGGGTCGTTGTTACCTGGAGGAGCTGGTGCGGGCGTTCCCGGACCTGCAGGTGCACGTCAAGCGCCTGTTCGTCGGCTCCGACGGGACAGCGGTGGCCGAGGTCGTGGTGGAAGGAGTGCAGGCGGCAGATTTCTTCGGGGTGGTCAACCAGGAGAAGCACATGGACCTGGACCAGGTCTGGCTGCTCCACGTCGAGGCGGGAAGGATCGACCGGGTCAGAGCCTACTGGTGCCAGAACCGCCTCTATCGGCGCCTGGGCGTCAAGCGTCTCGATCGGGTGAGCATCATCGCGTAGGGAGGGCGACCTGGCATGAGCGTGAGTGCGTTGACCCCGGTCGAGGCGGTGACCGCCTTCTTCGACGCCTATCGGGCCCACGACGTGGAGCGGATGGTGGAGCTCTGCTCAGAGAACGCCGACTTCCACTACGTCCCGTTCGAGGTCTGGACCCGGCAGCGCGTGATCCGTGGTGACGGCAAGGTTCGAACCATCGGCAAGGCCTTCTGGACGACGCTGATCGATAGCTTCCCCGACCTCACCAACCGGGTGACGTCGATCACCGCCGACGACCGTGGCAATGTGGCCGTCGAGGTGGTCATATCCGGGACCCAGGCCAAGACCTTCGGCGCGATCAGCAACCAGGGCCGGCGCTACGACCTGCCGCACCTGTTCCGGTTCCGGGTCAGCCCCGAGGGCCAGATCGAGGAGATAACCGCCTACTGGGATTCAGCTGACTGGTACCGCCAGCTCGGCCACCTGGAGGTCGATTGAGGGCGACGGGCCGACGGGACGAAGGAGGAGAGCATGACGCGGATGAAGCGCGAGGAGTGGTACGACATCGCGCGAGATTGTGAGTGGAGCCTCGCCTACGTGGATGACGAGGCTGTCTTCCCAGAGTGGATGTCGGGCGCTGGGAAGGTTCCCAAAGAGGCCTGGAAGCAGTGGGACGAGCCCTACAAGGTCGCCTACCACGACTACGTCGCCACCCAGCGTGAGAAGGAGGCCTCGGTCTACGCGGTCAAGGCCGCGCTGCAGAAATCGAACGTGTTCGACCAGCTCGACCAGGGCTGGAAGTCGACCGCCAAGCAGCACTTCGGCGCCGTGTCGCTGATCGAGTACCTGGCGGTCCTCTCCGAGATGCGGATGGCACGCTTCGGGCTCTCTCCCCGCTGGCGGAACATGGCTGTCTACGGTGCCTTGGACGAGATCCGGCACACGCAGATGGACTTGGCCCTGGCTCACGAGTTCGTGAGCAAGGATCCCCAGTACGACTGGGCCACCAAGGCCTACCACACCAACGAGTGGGGCATGATCGCAGCCCGGGCGACCTTCGACGGGATGATGATGAACCCGAACGCCGTCGACATCGCCTTGCAGCTGCCGTTCACGTTCGAGACCGGCTTCACCAACCTGCAGTTCGTGGCCCTGGCCGCCGATGCTCTAGGCTCGGGCGACATCAGCTTCGCCAACATGATCTCGTCGACCCAGACCGACGAGGCCCGGCACGCACAGCAGGGTGGTCCCACCCTCGAGATCCTGATGCAGCACGATCCCAAGCGGGCCCAGTGGGTGATCGACAAGACCTTTTGGGTCTCGGCCCGGCTGTTCTCGATCCTGACCGGGCCGGGCATGGACTACTACACCCCCCTCGAGCACCGCAAGCAATCCTACAAGGAGTTCATGGAGGAGTGGATCATCGCCGAGTTCATCCGGCTGCTGGAGGACTACGGTCTGAGGAGGCCGTGGTACTGGGACGAGTTCCTGGCCGGGCTGGAGACATGGCACCACTCCCTCCACCTCGGGGTCTGGTTCTGGCGGCCAACGGTCTGGTGGAAACCGCAGGCCGGGGTGTCGAGGGCCGAGCGCGAGTGGCTGAGGGAGAAGTACCCGCGGTGGGAGCAGCAGTTCGGCTGGATCTGGGACCAGCTGATTCGCAACGTGATCCAGGGAGAGATCGACAAGACGCTGCCCGAGACCTTGCCCTGGCTGTGCAACCTTTGCCATCTGCCGATCGGAACCGCCGCCTCCCCCAACAACGACAAATATCCGGTGCGCAGCTACCCGCTCACGCACAACGGGTACACCTACCACTTCTGCTCCAAGCCTTGCCGCCAGATCTGGTGGGAGGACCGAGACACCATGCACCAGAAGACGGTGATCGAGCATCTCCTCACCGGGGATATCCAGCCTCCGACGGTCGAGGGGATCCTGGCCTGGATGGGCCTCACCCCGGACGTCATGGGCGACGACGCCTACAACTACAAGTGGGCTGAGGAGTACCGGGCGACGGCCGGAGCCGCGGCTGGCGAGTAGGGAGACGACAAGAGGATGGCCGAGCCGACACCCGTACCTATCAATGCCAAGTTCGGCAACGACTTCGTGACCCAGCTGGTGGTGGTGCTCGACACCGACACGATGCGAGAGGTGGCGGCCAAGACGGCTGCCCACGTGGTGGGCAAGCGCATAGCGCCGCGCAAGGCCGAGATGGTGGTGACCTACCAGGGCCGGGTGATCCCACCGGAGATGACGGTGGCGCAGGCTGGCATCGCGCCACTTCAGAACGTCTACGTCGACTGGGCGCCGGAGGTGGAGCCATGAGGAACGCGGTGGGGCCGGTGCTGCGCATGTCGGACGAGATCGATGCGATCGTGAACGCGATCCGGGAGGACAACCCGGACAAGGAGGTCGAGGTCATCGACCGGGGCGCTTACGTACGGGTCCAGTGCGAGCGGCGGATGCGGGTCAGCCGGGAGACGATTGAGCGCAACGTCGGGCGCCGTTTCGAGATGCGCGAGCTTGAGCCGATGCTGTCGGCCTTCGCCGGCCGCATCACCTACACCTCGGACGACGTGGTTTGGGAGTACGCGCGAGGAGAGGAGCCAGCCTGATGAGCCAAGCACCCCCGCGTCGGCTGCGGACCTGGAGCCGGTTCGGCCAGATCCGTCGAGTGCCCAGCGATTACGAGATCCTGACCCATGACCTCAACTACACCATGCGCGAGGGGAGGGAGGCAGCGCTGGAGTCGAACCCGACCACCCCGGCCAACATGTGGTTCCTCACCTACCGTGATCGCTCCCCCCTGCAAGCCGACGACTGGAACGGCTTCCGGGACCCCGACGAGCTGACCTATCGCAAGTACGTGACCCTGCAGGACGAGCAGGAGACGGTCGTCGAGGGGATCCTGGAGGAGTACACCAAGGTCGATCACGACGCGCGGCTCGAGGCGCGCTGGCTCAAGGTCCTGGCCACCGTCTTCACCCCCATGCGCTATCCCACCCACGCCCTGCAGATGACCCAGGCCTACCTGGGCGGTTTCGCGCCCAGCTCCTACATCACCAATGCCGCCTCGTTCGCCGCCGCCGACCTACTGCGCCGGGTCTCGCTGATCGCCTACCGCACCCGACAGCTCCAGCTCGCCCATCCCGAGGTTGGCTTCGCCACCGGCGAGCGCGAGATCTGGGAGGACCATCCTGACTGGCAGCCCGCGCGCAGGGCGCTGGAGGCTGCGCTTATCGCCTACGACTGGGGCGAGTGCCTGTCCGCCGTCAACCTGGTCCTGCGCCCGACCCTGGACGAGGTCCTGCTCCGCCAGCTGGGGCTGGTGGCCGATGCCAACGGCGACCAGCTGACCTGGCTCCTCCTGGGCAACCTGGCCCTGGACAGCGATCGCAACGCCCGCTGGAGCGCGGCCCTGGTCCGGTATGCCATTGGGCGACGGCGGGAGAACGCCGCTGTGCTGAGGCGCTGGGTCGAGCGCTGGGCGCCGAGGGCCGACGCGGCCGCGGCGGGGCTCGCGCGGATGCTCGCTGAGCTGCCGCAGGTGGGCAGGGACGCCTCGGTGGTGACGGCGGCGGCCTCGGCAGCCCGGGAGCGGGTCCTGGCCGACGCCGGCCTGGCGGCTCAGATCGGCTGAGCGCGACGATGGGAGCATCGGGACGGTTATGGCGATCGACCAGGAGCTGGGAAGGCTGATCAAGACCGAGCTGGTCGAGCTGCTGGCCCGTCACGCGGTGAGGGTCGGGCTCAACCCGGGGCGCTGGCCCGGCTTGGCGCTCTACCGCTTTGAGTCCCGGGTCACCCCACACTGGGACGAGGTCCGATCGCTCTCGTTGTGCATGGTCGCCCAGGGTCGCAAGCGAGTTCGGATCGGTTCTGTCGACTACTTCTACGATCCCTTCCACTACCTGGTCATGACCCGGGGGCTCCGGTTCCAAGCCGAGATCCTGCAAGGCTCGCCCGAGGCTCCCTTCCTCTCCTTCGTGCTCCAGGTCCAACCCGACCTGGTGACCGAGATCTACGACGCCATCCTGGAGCAGACCCCGGAGGTCTGTCGCGTCGAGCCGACACCGGCACGACCGGGAGCCTACGTCAGCCCACTCGATCGCAGCCTGTTGGACGCCGTGCACCGATTCCTGAGCTGCCTGGAGTCGGACACCGATCGAGGTGTCCTGGGAGGGATCTACCTGCGTGAGATCGTCTACCGCCTGCTCCGCTGCGAGCAGCGGGATCGGCTGCTGGAGAGCGCCGTGCGTGAGGCCAACCCCAACGTGGTGACCGCCGCCATCCGGTACATGCGCCAGGAGATGCGGCGCCCCTTGACCGTGGCGGAGATCGCGGCCGCGGTCTGCATGAGCGAGTCCGGCTTTGCCCATCTCTTCAAGGCCACCACCGGCAGCCCCCCGCTGCGCTTCCTGAAGCAGCTCCGTCTCGAGCAGGCGCGGCTGTTGCTGCTGAGCGGGTACAGCGTGAGCCAGGCGGCCAGCGAGGTCGGCTACTGCAGCCTCTCCCACTTCGTCAGCGAGTTCAAACGTCACTTCGACCAGACGCCTCGTGTCTATGCCCAGCAGATGCGGCAAATGGAGGGCGGCATGGCCGATGCGGTCCGTGTCTGAGCAGGAGAACGGCCAATGGCAGGCGATCATGCCTGCTGAAGAGCTCTGGATCGGGGAGATGCTAGGGGTGGAGGTGGCGGGGATCAACGTGCTGCTGGTCAACGTCGACGACCAGGTTCACGCCTTTCTGGACCGCTGCCCGCATCGAGCCTCGAGGCTGAGCGAGGGTGAGCTGGAGGGGGCCAAGATCACCTGCCCCACCCACCTCTGGGAGTTCGACGCCCTCAGCGGCCGGGGGATCAACCCCGAGAGCAGCCGGCTGGTCGAGTTCCCCTGCCGGATCGTCGATGGGATGATTCAGGTATGCCTCCCCGACCCGAGTCGCCTCCCCGAGCCGGAGGCGGCCGAGGAGGGCGAGATCTGAGATGAGACGCCGCGCCGTGATCGTGGGCGCGAACCTGGCCGGGGCGTCGGCGGCGTTGACGCTGCGCCAACACGGCTACCGCGGCGAGGTGGTGCTGGTGGGCGAGGAGCCACACCCTCCCTACGAGCGGCCGCCGCTCTCCAAGGAATACCTACGGGGCGAGGTTCCCCTCTCCAGGCTGACCCAGGCGGTTGAGATCCGGGCCGAGCACGAGATCGAATGCCACCTCGGCCGGCGGGTGGTCGAGGTCGATCCCTATCGGGGCCGGGTCAAGCTGGACGACGGCCGGACGCTGGCCTACGATCAGCTCCTCCTCGCCACCGGGGCCCGCAACCGGCGGCTGGGCGTGCCCGGGCACGATCTCGACGGGGTGCTGAGCCTGCGCACGGTCGAGGACGCCGATCGCATCCGTTCCGAGGCCGTGCCCGGGCGGCGGGCAGTCCTGGTGGGCATGGGCTTCATCGGGTGTGAGCTGGCCGCTTCCCTGACCCAGATGGGCGTGCGGGTGACGGCGGTGGAGCCGCTCCCCGCTCCTCTGAGCCGGGTGGTGGGCGTGGAGATCGGGCGTGTGGTTGAGGCGGTTCACCGCGAGCACGGGGTGGAGCTGGTGCTGGGGGAGGGGGTGGCGGCCTTCGAGGGCGTGGGCCGCGTTCGACAGGTCCTCACCGATCGCGGGGCACGGTTGGGGTGCGACTTCGTGGTGGTGGGCGTCGGCGTCGAGCCGGTGGCTGAGCTTGCGGCCGCGGCCGGGGTGAAGGTCGACGACGGGATCGTCGTCGATGAACGATGCCGGACCACCGTCGAGGCCATCTTCGCCGCCGGCGACGTGGCCAACCACCTGCATCCACTGTACGGCCGTCACCTTCGCGTTGAGCACTGGCAGAACGCGATCCACCAGGGTCGGGCGGCAGCCCTCTCCATGCTCGGTCGGGGCGAGCCCTACGCCGAGGTGCACTGGTTCTGGTCGGATCAGTACCAACACAACATCCAGTGCGCGGGGCACAGCGTGGGGCTGGAGCCGGCTGTGGTGCGGGGAAGCCTGGAGGCGCGCAACTTCGTGGCCTTCTACCTGGAGCGGGGCCGGCTGGTGGGGGCGGTTGCCATGGATCGTGGGCGAGACCTACGCCGCGCCATGGCGCTGATCAAGGCCGCCGTGGCACCTGATCCCGCCCAGCTGGGCGACGAGTCGGTGGACCTGCGCCAGCTGCTCCCGACCGCCCAGGCCGAGGTCCCATCGCGCCCGCGCCCGATGGCGAGACCGTTCGGGAGGGAGTAGAGCTTGGAGGAGCAGAGCTTGGAGACGAAGGAGGCGAGCCAACGGTGATTGTGTCCCGGGCCCAATTGGGCGCGGAGGTGGCGAGACGCCGCCGGGCAGCCGGCCTCAGCCAGGCCCAGCTTGCTGCCCTGGCTGGCCTGGACGAGGCCACCATCGTCGCCATCGAACGTGCCGAGCGCAAGCTGGAGCCCCTCGAGCTGGGCCGGCTGGCCGAGGCGCTGGGGGTGGATGAGCTCGACTTGCTCCGGCGACCACCACCCGGTTATCTGATCATCCCCGGCGCCCATGAGTGACGACGTCTTCGTGGTGCTGGGCAACGAGGTCTCAGCGGCGGCGGTGGAGGCAGGGTTGCAGGCGCATCCGGCGGTGGCCGAGGCGGCGGTGATCGGCGTCCCCGACCCCTTCGTCGGCTTCATCGCCAAGGGCTTCGTCCGGCTCCGACCTGGCGCCCATGCCACCCCGAGGGAGCTGGTGGCCTTCTGCAAGCAGCGCATGCCTCGACACATGTACCCGCGCCAGGTCGAGATCCTGGACCAGCTGCCTCGCACCGGCGCTGGCGAGGTCGATCGGGTGGCGTTGGGGAACCAGGAGCTGGCGCGCATGCGGGGACAACGGTTTCGGCCTCCTCATCAAGATTGAGCGATAGGAGCTGGTGAGGAGGTCGGGCGGCCTGGTCGTCGATCCGTCCTTGGGATCGACCCGGCCGTCGTCGTCATCAGCTCCCGCCCGTGCAAGGCTCGGCGCCTTCGCAAGCGCTGGCTGGTTGTCGACGACCGGGGAGGTTGAGCTCAGTCGGGGGCTTGGTCACGTAGCGCCGACGCGAGCACCGAGGAGGGAGCGGGGCGGCGAGCCCAGGGGCCTGAGGAGAGGAGCGATGCTCGAGCCTCCGAGCGCGCGGCAAGGTCCGCGCCCTCCCTGCCCGGACCGTGCTTCCGGCGCTGGACGAGCTTGCCATCGAGGACGGCTGGGAGCACGGCGTCAGACGCGAGCGGCACCTCGCCGTCCTGGACCTGACGGCTTCACGTGGTGGACGACCACGAACGAGGCGAGAGCCGCGAGTTCGGCCTCCGGCGAGACGAGCTCGGGCAGCCGATCAACATCAAGGTCGCCAGCACCGTGTTCCGCAAGACCGGGCGCGTCGTCGGCTCGACCCCGAGGGCTGCATCCTGGTGGGGCCTATAGGGCTGGGGGCGCGTCCAAGCCGGTCCCGAGCCTTGCCTATGTCTTCCTGTCGACCTCATGATGCATGAGAGGGGGACGCCTTCATGGGCCAGGTGGGGGGCTCGCCCTCGGCCGGCAGCTTCTCCCCTGGCACCCGGAGAGGGGCGCCTGAGGGCCCAGGACCGTTGCAACTTGGCCCTCTTCGGGCGGCATGGGCCTGAGCTGATGGCCGTGGTTGGCCATGTCGGCAGCTACCGCGCCATCAGCGCCCAGCGAGCCCTGGCCGCCATGCGAGGGGAGCCACGATGCCTGCCGGGGCTCGGGGTCAGGGCTGCCGAGGCGTGTCCCAGGCGGAGGTGAACGTCCACGTGTCGGTGCGGGCGGAGAGGCGACCATGGAGCTGGGTGGCCGCTGAGCCGCGTCGTCACGGCATCCGGCGCGTCCTGGGCCAGATCGCGCGGGCGACCATGGCCGAGCTGGCGGGCCCTGCCCGGTAGCGATCATCCCAGGGGCAGGGCCACCTGGCGCGGCAAGGGCGAGGCCGCTCGTCGCCCTGAGAGCTGGTCGCGGATCGCCTCGGCCACCATCCTGTCTGGCCAGCAGGGACGGGACCGCGTTCCCGACCTGCAGCTGGACCTCTCGTCGGCTCCCCGCCAGATCGTGGCCCTGGATCGTCGGCGAGGGACGATCTGGCGATGGCTTGAGCCGGAAGGTCCGGTGGCGCGAGCGCCACCGGAGCAGGGGCCGAGGATGCCCCTCGCGCTCCGTGGCGTCGGCTGCCCCGGCGGCCGGGCTCAACCGCCGCGGAGCGGTCGTGATATCCGAAATGACGGTATTATGGTCGACCGTGGACCTGGGGCGGATCGGCGTTTGGTGCAGCGGACTCCGTCACGGTCCCGAGACCGAGGCTGTGGAGGCAGCGAGGGAGATCGAGGCGCTTGGATTCAGCGTCGCCTGGATGCCCGGTGGCGGTCCAGGCTTGGGCCACCGCCTGGCGGCGCTCCTGGCCGGAACCGAGCGGCTGGTGATCGCGGTGGGGGTGGTCAGCATCTGGGCCCATCCGGCTACCGAGGTGGCGGCCATGGCGAGCCGGATCGAGGCCGCGCATCCCGGCCGGCTCCTGCTTGGCTTCGGCATCGGCCACCGTCCCCCGGGGTCCATGGTCAGCCTGGGCCGGTACCTTGACCAACTGGACGGTGCTCCCCAGCCCCTGCCGGCTGCCAGCCGGTTCCTGGCCGCCCTCGGGCCACGGATGCTGGCGCTGGCCGCGGCCCGCTCCCGGGGGGCCCATCCCTACCTCGTCACCCCGGAGCACGCTCGCAAGGCCCGTTCGCTGCTGGGCGCGAGGGCGCTGCTCGCACCTGAGCAACACGTGGTCCTCGACGCCGACCCGGCTCGGGCCCGTGCCCTGGCTCGCGAGTACCTGGGCACGACGCTCCTCCTTCCCAACTACCGGCGAAGCCTTGCCCGCATGGGGTTCCCGGAGGAGGAGCTGAGCGGTGGGGGCAGCGACACCCTGGTGGACGCGCTGGTTGCCTGGGGGGGCCCGGAGGCGGCGCTGGAGCGGGTGCGGGAGCACCTCGAGGCTGGCGCGGACCATGTCGGTGTGCAGGTCCTCGTTCCGGGACGTCGCGGGTTTCCGCTCGACGGTTGGAGAAGGCTCGCCGCGGCAAGGGATGGCTTGAGCTCGGTCGCCGGGTCGGCCGAGGCGACGTCGCCCGAGCGGCATTGAGGTCAGGCGAGGTGGAAGTGTCCAGGACAGACATGCCCAACGGGGCGATGTACGTGGAGCGGGAGGCGCCCATCGCGCGCATCGTCTTCAACCGCCCCGAGCAGAACAACCCGATGAACGACGAGTGGCGCGCCGATCTCGAGGCGGCGCTGGAGCTCCTGCGCCCACAGACCGACATCGCGACCGTGATCATCAAGGGCAACGGACGCAGCCTCAGCAGCGGTGGCGATCTGGAGGCCCTGAACAGCTTCTTCGGCGGCACGCGGTACGACGATCGGCAGAACAGCCTGCGCATCGGCCGCTTCCTCTATCGGACGCTCTGGCAATACCCGAAGCCGATCGTGCTCCAGGTGCATGGTTACTGCATCGGCGGGGGCATCTCCCTGATGGGCGCGGCCGACGTGGTGGTCATCGAGGAGGAGGCGCGGATCGGGAGCCCGGAGGCACGGGCGCTCGGCTTCGAGCCCTTCCTGGGCTTTTGGGCCCTGACCTTGGGCCCCCGCTGGGCGAAGCTGCTGCTGTTCACTGGCGACTCGATCGACGGCAAGACGGCGGAGGCGATCGGGATGGTCACCAAGGCCGTGCCCGGCGAGCAGCTTGAGGAGTACGTCGAATGGCTGGCTCGCCGGATCGCCAACGTCGGCCTGGAGACGCTTTCCATCCAAAAGGAGGCGGTCAACTCCGCCTTCGAGATCCTCGGCCTTGAGGCCATCCTCAAGACCACCATGGTCTACAACCATCTCGCCCATAGCACCGACCGGGCTGGCCAGTTCTTGGAGAAGATCAGGTCGGACGGCATCCGTGAGGCCGTCGCCTGGCGGGATGGGCCCTTTGGGGGTGCGCAACGGGTCGGTGGGCGCCTTCCCTTGCTCGATGGCCCCGAGCCCGATCCCTCGGCTGCCCCTGAGCGTGGGCGGCCAGAGCGTCCCGCCGGGGGGTGAGCGGGATGGGCGAGGCGGGGGGTGGGGACGACCGGGTCCTCCCCGAGTACGACGAGCTGCCGCTGGTCCCGTCCTTGGGGCTGCGCCACGCGTGGGGGGTCTTCGGCCCCGACGACCAGCTGGGGACGATCAACCTCCTCTCCCCCGATCGCGTCCGGAAGGCCACGGGGCTGGTCCGGGAGGGGACCGTCTACAACCTGGTCCTGCCGCTGGGGGCGGTCGACCCACCGTTCTACGGCCGTGATCCCCTCCGTCACACGGTCTTCAGGGTCGATCGCAACTATTGGGATGATCGGTTGGACAACTTCTTCCTCCAGGGGGCGTCGCACTGGGACGGCCTCCGCCACGTGCAGGCCAGGGAGGCGGGGTTCTGGGGCGGCCGCGCCGGCCTCGAGCCGACGCCCGGGCCCGGGCCCCTCGGCATCGAGCACTGGGTCTGCCATGGGATCGTGGGCCGTGGCGTGCTCCTCGACCTGACCCCGGAGCTGGAGTCCGCGTCTGCCGGCTACGATCCCTTCACCTCGTGCTCGGTGCCCGCCCAGCTCCTGGAGCGTGCCGCTCATCGCCAGGGCGTGGAGGTTGGCACCGGTGACATCCTCTGTGTGCGCACGGGCTGGATGACGCGCTACCGAGGCCTCGACGAGGCGGGCCGGCGTGCCGCGTCGTCGTCCCACGACTTCGTTGGCCTGGCGGCCGACGAGACGATGGCCCGGTGGCTGTGGAATCGGCACCTGGCCGCCATCGCCTGTGACAATCCGGCCGTGGAGGTGTCCCCGGGCGATCGCACGGTCGGGTCCCTGCACCGCAGGCTGCTGCCCCTCCTCGGCTTCGCGCTGGGCGAGTTCTTCGACTTCGACGCCCTCGCCCGGGCCTGCGCCGAGGATGGACGCTGGGAGTTCCTCTTCGTCTCGGTGCCGCTGTATCTCCCCGGCGGCGTGGGATCGCCGGCCAACGCCATCGCCGTACGGTGAGGACGAGGGGGGCCGGCGCGCGCACCTACCGGGATCCGGGGCCTCGAGGCCGTCTCGGTCCTGCCAGGAAGGAGGAGCGACGATGATGCCCGGTTCCTTGCCCAGCCCCGCTGGGCACCTGCTGACGACGCACACCGGCAGCCTGCCGAGGCCGAGCCGGCTTGCCCAGCTCCTCATCGCCCGGGACCGGGGCGACGAGCGGGCGGGGTTGGAGGACGCCGTCCAGGAGGCGGTGATGGACGTCGTCCGCCGACAGGCCGAGGTCGGCCTCGACTTGGTCAGCGATGGTGAGATGGGCAAGGTCGGCTATGCCTGGTACGTGCGGGATCGCTTGACCGGCTTCGATGGGGAGGCGGACTGGCCGGGGCGTAGGCGGCCGGAGATGGACGCTCACCCCGACTTCGCCGAGCGCTGGGAGGCGCAGCTGGATCGCGGTAGCCTCACCGCCCCGGCGTGCAACGGCGAGGTGCGCGTCAAGGACGCGGAGGCGGTGCACAGGGACATCGCCCTGCTCAAGGCGGCTGCGGCCAGAGCGGGCGTGGCGCTCGACCGACTCTTCATGACGGCGGCGTCCCCAGGGGTGATCAGCCACTTTTTCACCAACCAGTACTACCGGAGCCGGGAGGCCTACCTGGTCGCGTTGGCCGAGGCCATGCGGCCGGAGTACGAGGCGATCGCGGCCGCCGGCATCGTCCTCCAGATCGACTGCCCCGACCTGGCCATGAGCCGCCATTCCGTTTTCGCCGACCGGACCCTGGACGACTTCCGACGAGAGGCCGAGCTCAGCGTCGAGGCCCTGAACCATGCGGTGGCCAAGATCCCTGCGGATCGCATGCGTATGCACGTGTGTTGGGGCAACTACGAGGGGCCGCACGACTACGACGTGCCGCTCCGCGATGTGGTCGACGTGATCCTTCGGGCCAAGCCAGCCGGCATCGCCATCGAGGCGGCCAACCCCCGGCATGGCCACGAGTGGCGGGTCTGGGAGGAGGTCCGGCTCCCCGAGGGCCGCTACCTGATCCCGGGGGTGATCGACTCCACCAACAACTACGTCGAGCACCCCGAGCTGGTCGCCCAGCGGCTGCTCAACTACTGCCGGGTGGTCGGGCCAGACCGGGTGGTGGGGGGGTCGGACTGCGGCTTCGGCACCTTCGCCGGTCGCCACACCGTGGTCCCCACCGTCACGTGGGCCAAGCTCCGGTCGCTGGTCCAGGGCGCCGAGCTGGCGGCTCGGGAGCTGGCCAGGGCGGGCATCTGAGCGCTGGCCCACGGCTCCGGAGGGGGCCTCCTCGCCCCGTCCGTGGTGGCCAGCAGGGCGCGCTCGTCTCGAGCGCCGGCTGACCTTGGCTCAGCTCGTGGAGGCCTCCGCCTCGACCTTCGAGGCGAGCATCCCCGGCTCGGCGAGATGCGGCCCTGGGCTACGACGCCGCCTGGCGCCGGCATCCCCGTGGCCGACGATCCCCCAGCCGGTCGCTCGGCCCCGAGCTCATCCTCCAGCCACCCACGTCCCCCGGGCTCAAGCCGCACCCGGGGAGGGGAGCCCGGCGCGGTCGTCGATCAGCGCCAGCGGCGGGCTTTGCCGCCTGCCCTCCTCGGTTCGAAGAGGTGGCCTAGAGCATGCATTATGATGAGAATACTGTATGATAGCCGTGCTGGTCGCCGAGCTGCCCCAATGGTTCTGGTGCGGTGCGTCGGCCTTCCACATAGAGGCGGAGGAGGCAAGCGACGATGGCAGAGCATGAGTATCCGGGCCGCGCAGCTCCCCAGCCGATCGCCGACTGCGACGTCCACGAGGGCATGCGGTCGATCACCGAGCTCCTGCCCTACCTGCCGCCGCAGTGGCACATGTACTTCAACCGGGACAGCCTGTCCCGACTCCCCGCCAAGCACCCCTACCTGCATCCGCAGGGCGGGACCCGGCTCGACCTCATCCATCCCGACAACAGCAGTGACGACATGTTCCCCGATCGAGTGCGTGAGCAGCTCCTCGACCGCTACGGGATCACCTGCGCGATGCTGGTCGGGACCTACGTTCACCAGTTCACCGCCATGCCCCAGGGCAAGTTTGCCGCCGCCCTGGCCACGGCTTACAACGATTGGCTGATCGACCGCTGGCTGTCCTTCGATCCACGCTTCAAGGGGTCGGTGGCGGTGGCCGCCCAGGAGCCCCAGCTGGCGGCGCAGGAGATCGACCGGGTCGGCGGCCATCCGAGCATGGTCCAGGTCAACCTGCCGATGCCCTCGCCACAGCTGCCCTGGGGCCATGAGCGGTACTACCCGATCTGGGAGGCGGCGGTCCGCAACAACCTCAGGGTGGCGATGCACGTATCGCCCCCTGCTGGGCTCCTGGGGGCCCCCAGCGTGCATGGCTGGGCGACCTCCTACATGGAGCTCCGCTGCCAGTACGTGCTGCAGTTCCAGTCAGGGCTCCTCAGCCTGGTCTGCAACGGGGTGTTCGAGCGGTTCCCGGAGCTGCGCATCGTCCTCTTGGAAGGAGGTTTTTCCTGGGTCCCCGGCCTCATGTGGCGGCTCGACCAATCGTGGGGGGCCCTGCGCCGCGAGGTCCCCTGGCTCAAGCGCCCGCCGAGCGAGTACGTGCGCGAGCACGTGCGCTTCGGGACCCAGCCCATGGAGGAGCCGCCCGACCCCAAGCACCTCCTGCAGCTGGTCGACATGATGGGGAGCGACCGGATGCTGATGTTCGCCACCGACTACCCTCATTGGGACTTCGACGATCCGGGCCCGGCCATACCCAAGAGGCTCCCTGCCGACCTTCGGCGCAAGATCCTGTGGGACAACGCGCGCGACTTCTACGGCTTCCCCGAGCCTGCCCAGACGTCACCGTCGGCGGTGGCGGTGTGAGCATGCCGACCAGGTACTTCCTCTGCCATCGCGAGGACCTCGAGGTGGGCGCGATGCGCGCCTTCCGGGTGGGGGGGGTGCAGATCGTGCTCTGCCGAACGCGCGATGCCTTCCACGCGCTGCGCGACCTCTGCCCTCATCACGGCGCTCACCTCTCCCAGGGCCGGCTCACCGGCACCAACCTGCCCTCGGCGGTGGGCGAGCTCGTCTACGGGCGGGATGGCGAGGTCCTCCGCTGCCCTCGCCACGGCTGGGAGATCGACGTGCTCAGCGGTCGTTCCCTGCACGATCCCGAGCGCAAGCGGGTGAAGGTCTACCGCGTGGTCGAGCAGGGGGACGACGTCCTGGTCGAGATGGACGCCCGCTAGGCGTCACCGGTGGCCCAGGGGAGGAGCTGGAGGGAGATGGGCACGAACAGGGTGGTGATCGTCACCGGTGCTGGCGGTCGCCTGGGGCGGGCGATGGTGGCCGGCCTTGCCGAGGCCGGCGCCCGGGTGGCGGCGCTCCATCACCGCCGCCCCCCGGACCTGGAGGACCTGCAGGCCGGGTCCGGAGGTGGGATCGTCCACCCGCTCTGGGGAGACGTCACCAACGAGGCCGACTGCTGCCGGGCGGTGGCCCAGACCCTGGAGCGCTTCGGGCGGGTTGACGTGCTCGTCAACAACGCGGCCCTGACCCACGCTGCCTTTCCCCGGCGTCATCGGACCCCCCTGCAGGAGGTGGCGCCTGACGCCTGGCGGCGGGTGATCGACACCAACGTCAACGGCACCTTCCTCATGACCCGGGCGGCCCTGCCGCAGATGCTGCGCCAGCGGTGGGGGCGGATCATCAACGTCACCACCAGCAAGGCCACGATGCTCCGCGCGACCGCCCTCCCCTACGGCCCCTCCAAGGCCGCGATCGAGGCCATGACCCTGAGCTGGGCGCGGCTGCTGGCGGGAACGGGGGTCACGGTCAACGCGCTCCTGCCCGGGGGCCCTACCGGCGCCCCTGCCCCATGGGAGCGGGGGCCGGGCCCCAGATGGCCGGCCGAGATCATGATCCCCCCCATCCGCTGGCTCGTGTCGCCCGCCTCGGATGGGGTCACCGGCCGCCGGTTCCTGGCCCGGCTCTGGGACCCGACGCTGCCCGAGGGGGCCGCGGCGGCGGTGGCGGGGTTCCCTGCCGCTTGGCCGGAGGAGCCACACGATGCCGCCTTGGCCCCCCAGGCCGATCGGAGCTGAGAGGGTGGGATGCGTGGCGACCAGCTGCTGACCGTCGCCGACTACGAGGCACGGAGCCGGGAGGTGCTCCCTCGAGAGCTCTTCGACGTCCTCTTCGGGAGCGAGGGCGCTCCTGGCTTCGAGGCCAACACCAACAACATCGCCGCCTTCCGCTCCATCCGGCTGCGGCCCCGGGTGATGGTCGGGGTCGGCGCCCGCAAGCTGTCGACCACGGTCCTTCGGGTCCCGGTTGAGCTTCCCGTGCTCCTCGCCCCCGCCGGCTACCATCAGCGCGCCCACCCCGAAGGCGAGCTGGCCACCGCTCGGGCGGCCCGTGCCGCTGGCACCATCCTCACCGTCGCCACCGCCTCGACCTACAGCATCGAGGAGGTGGCGGCGGTGACGGACGGGCCACTTTGGTTCCAGCTCTACGTCTTCAAGGACCGGGCGCTCGACGAGCGGCTGATCGCCCGGGCCGAGGAGGCGGGCTATCGGGCCTTGGTCGTCACCGTCGATCACCTGGGCCGAAGTCGAGAGCGTGAGCTCCGGTACGACTTCGGCCGCCACAGCGAGCACCGGCTGGTCCGCACCATCGATCCCCGTCGGGTGCTCCGCAACCTGGCCGGGATGGGCCTGACCTCGATCCCGAGCGGGGACGCCTATCGGGCCAACTTCGACCAGGACTTTTGCTGGTCGGACCTCGCCTGGCTGCGTTCCAGGACCTCGTTGCCCTTGGTGATCAAGGGCATCCAGACCGCCGAGGATGCCCGCCTCTGCCTGGAGCACGGCGTCGACGGCATCGTCGTCTCCAATCACGGGGGGCATGCCTCGCCCGACGCGCGCGGCACCCTGGAGACGCTGCCAGAGGTCGTGGACACGGTCGGCAAGGGGATGGAGGTGTACCTCGACGGTGGCGTGCGCCGGGGCGCCGACGTGCTCAAGGCCCTCGCCTTGGGCGCTCGGGCGGTGCTGATCGGCCGTCCCATCTTCTGGGGGCTTGCCATCGACGGGGAGTCGGGGGTGCGCCACATCCTCCAGATCCTGCGCGACGAGCTGGACTCGACCATGACCCTGTGTGGCGTCACCGACGTCGAGCAGGTCGACGCGGCGCTGGTCGCCCCCGCCTGCCCGTGCCATGGCGGGGGGCTGGTCGTCTCGCTGGAGCGCCTGGCCGCGCTCGCCCGCTCGGGCGCCCTCTCGGCCGAGGAGTTCGCGGCCGCCAAGGCCAGCCTGCTGCGAACCCCGTGGCGGGGTGCCGAGCACCGCGACGCGTCCGCGAGGGAGGCAGGCGAAGACGGATAACCAGCGCAGGAGACAGGTGATGCAGAAGCTGATCAATCGGCCCGAGGACTTCGTCGAGGAGATGCTGGAGGGCATCCTGATGGCGCACCCGGGCAAGCTGCGTCAAGCCGGCGATTCTCGGGCCATCGTCCGGGCCGAGGCCCCGGTGAGCGGCAAGGTGGGGATCGTCACCGGGGGCGGCTCCGGGCACCTGCCGGTCTTCATGGGCTACGTGGGCCCCGGCCTCGCCGATGGGGCCGCGGTCGGCAACGTCTTCGCCTCCCCGAGCGCTGAGCAGATGCTGGCCGTGATGCGCGCGGTCGACGCCGGTCGGGGCGTGCTCCAGGTCTACGGCAACTACAGCGGCGACGTGATGAACTTCGACCTCGCCGCCGAGCTGGCCGAGGCGGAGGGGATCGCTGTGGCGACCGTGCTCGGCACCGACGATGTCGCCTCTGCCCCCGGGGACAAGGCGGGCCGCCGGCGCGGCATCGCCGGCATCTTCTTCCTCTACAAGGTGGCCGGCGCGTGCGCCGAGGCCGGTGGCGACCTCGAGCAGGTCCGGCTGGTGGCCCAGCGAGCGGCAGCCAACGTCCGCAGCATGGGGGTGGCCCTGGCCCCCTGCACGGTGCCCTCGGCCGGCCGGCCGACCTTCGAGCTGCCTGCCGGGGAGATGGAGATCGGCATGGGCATCCACGGCGAGCCCGGGGTCCGGCGAGGCCCACTGGAGGCGGCGGACGCCGTGGCCGACCACCTCCTGGATGCGATCCTGGCGGATCTCCCTCACAAGCGTGGGGACCGCGTCGACGTCCTGGTCAACGGCCTCGGGGCGACCCCGGTGGAGGAGCTCTACATCCTCTACCGGCGAGCGGCGATGCGGCTGAAGGACGCGGGGCTCATCGCTCGCCGGGCGTGGGTGGGCGAGTACGCCACCTCCCTGGAGATGGCCGGGGCCTCGATCTCCCTCCTCCGTCTCGACGACGAGCTGGCCCAGCTCATGGACGCCCCCGCCAGCTCCCCCTTGCTGGCCCGCCTGTGAGCCTCCTGCGCGCGATCGGGGCCGCGGCCGACGCCGTGCAGGCCAGCGCCGACCGGCTGAACCGGCTCGACGGTCAGGCCGGTGACGGGGATCTGGGGGTCACCATGACCATCGGCGCCCGGGTCGTGCGCGAGCTCCTCCCTGGCCTGGAGGGCCAGCCGCCGGCCGCGGTCCTCCGGGCCTGCGGCGCGGCGCTTGCCCGCCGCGCTCCCTCCACCAGCGGCACCCTCGTCGCGACCGCGTTGCTGCGCGCGGCCCGGGTGGTGGACGAGGAGGCCGGTGCGACTGCCCTGGCCCGTGCCCTTCGGGCGGCCCAGGAGGGGATTCAGGAGCGAGGCAAGGCCCGGCCCGGGGGCAAGACCATGCTCGACGCTCTGGCCCCGGCGGTGGTGGCGGCCGAGGCCGCCGCAGGCCGGGGGGCGGGCATCGGGGAGGCCCTGCGTGCGGCGGCGGTGGCGGCCGAGGCCGGGGCCCAGGCGACCAGGGAGATGCTCCCCGGCCACGGCCGGGCCAGCTGGCTCGCCGAGCGATCGGCCGGGCACGAGGACGCCGGGGCCCGGCTGGTGGCGATCCTGCTCCAGGCGAGCGCCGGCGCCGCTGGCGGCGACGTCTGAGCTTCGGAGGTGAAACCTTGACCCAACAGGACGGCCAACCGGGCGAGGCGAGCGGGGCCCGGCTCCGGGTCTCGACCATGGGGGCGGTGCGGGAGCTGCGGCTGAACCGCCCGGAGAAGCGAAACGCGATCGACGACGCGCTCCGCGAGGAGCTGCTGGCGGCCGTCGAGGCCATCGCCCGGGACGATGAGGTGCGGGCAGTGATCTTGACCGGGGAGGGCTCGGCCTTCTGCGCCGGCGGTGACGTCTCGGCCATGCACGAGCGACTGGCGGCCCCGTCGGGACGGGTGGCCGGCGCCGGGTGGCGGCGGATCCGGCGGGTGAGCCGGCTGATCGCCGCCCTCCACGACCTGGACCGGGTCACCATCGCGGCGGTCAACGGGCCTGCCTTCGGCTTCGGCATGGACCTGGCCCTGTGCTGCGACTTCGTCCTCGCCTCGGATCGGGCCGCGTTCGCGATGAGCTACCTCCAGCGGGGGCTCATCCCCGACGGCGGCGGTCTCTACTTCCTCCCCCGCCGGGTTGGCCTGGCGAGGGCCAAGGAGCTCATCTTCAGCGGCCGCCGGGTCGACGCCGGCGAGGCCCTCGCCCTGGGCATCGCCGACCGGCTGGTGCCCGCGACGGAGCTCCCCGAGGCCGCCCTGGCCTGGGCCCAGGAGCTGGCCCAGCGCCCGCCCACCGCCCTTGGCCTGGCCAAGTCGATCCTTGATCGGAGCCTCGAGCTAGAGCTGCCCGAGGTGCTGGCCCTGGGCGCCGAGGCCACCGCCATCTGCTACACCACCGAGGAGCATCGAGACCTGGTGGCGGCCTTCCTCGGTTCCTCCCGCTCGCGCCGCGCCTGATGGCCGGGCCCCTCAGCCTCGTCCCTGGCGGATCCGCTCGGCCATGAGCTCGGCCACCGCCATGACCGTCACGTTCGTGTTGGCCCGTACCACCGTGGGGAAGATGGAGGCGTCGATGACGCGCAGGTTCTCGATGCCCCGGACCCGCGTGGTGGGGTCGACCACCGTCATCGGATCCCGGTCGGGCCCCATCTTGCAGGTCCCGCAGGAGTGATGCGAGGTTCGGACCGTCTTGGTCAGCCACTCCCGCAGCCGGGCGTCCGAGGAGACGACGTCGTCCCCGGGCGTCAGGCGTCGGGCGAGGAGGGGGGCGAAGGCGGGATGACGGGCCAGGTCCAGCGCCAGGCGCACCCCCTCCAACAGGCGGCGCAGGTCGGCTGTGTCCTCGAGGAGGCGCAGCTCGATGGCCGGCTGCCGCGACGGGTCGGAGGAGACCAGACGGAGCTCCCCTTCGCTCCGCGGCCCCTCGACGCAGGGCACCAGCGCGACCACGCCGCGCCCCTCCGCCTCCGGGCCCGCCGGGTGGGTGCGGGGCGTGATCTGCATGTCGTCGGCCAGGGGGGAGCTCGTCGCCGTGTAGCGGAGGGCGACCTGCACCCGCGGCGAGGAGGGTGAGGGGATCGGGTAGGCGGCGGTGGTCTGCCACAGCAGGTCCACCACCGGGTGGTCCTGCAGGTGGCGGCCGACGGCGGGCAGGTCGGCGTGGACCTCGATCCCCAACCGGCGGAGCTGCTCGGCCGGCCCCAGGCCGGAGAGGAGGAGGAGGTGTGGTGACCCGATGGAGCCGGCGCAGACGATGCACTCCCCCGCCTCCACCACCTCCATCTGCCCGTCGCGCTCGAGCGCGACGCCGGTCACGCGGCCGCGCCTGATGTGCAGCCGGCGGGCGGTGGTGTCGGCCCTGATGACCAGGTTGCGACGTCCTCGCGCAGGCGCCAGGTAGGCGAGCGCCGTGCTCGCCCGGATCCCCCCCACGTTGTTGAAGGGGATGGGCCCGACGCCGGTGGCGTCCGGCTGGTTGGCGTCCGGGCAATCGGGAAAGCCGGCGTCCAGGCAGGCCTGGCGGAAGGCGGACTGGGGCGGCAGCCACTCCGCCGGTGGATAGCGTCGGACCGCGATGGGCCCGTCGCTGCCGTGCCACCGGTTGCTGAAGTCGAGGTCGGTCTCGAGCCGCTTCAGGGCCGGGAGCACGGCCTCGAACCCCCAGCCCTCGTTCCCGGCCGCCGCCCAGCTGTCGAAGTCGTCCCGCAACCCGCGGAGGAAGACCTGACCGTTGACCGCGCTGGTGCCTCCGACCACCTTGCCCCTCGGCAGCGGGGTCGGCCCCTGCTGCGAGGTCGCGCTGGCCTGATACCCCCAGAGGTGGCCATGGGTGGCGGTGTAGGCGGCGGTCGCGAACCCGTACTTGAGCTCGTCGGGCAAGCTGGAGAGGTCCGGGTAATCCGGCCCTGCCTCCACCAGGAGCACGGTCGCCGCCTCGTCCTCGGTCAGGCGGGCCGCGAGGATCGCCCCCGCCGAGCCGGCCCCGATCACCACGTAGTCGTATCTCACCTGGCCCTCCACCTCCTTGGCGTCTCGTCTCCAGTGGGCCCGGGGGGATCAGCCGATGCGGGCATCGACGCAGGTCACCTGGCCGCTCGAGAGCTCGACCCGGAGCGGGTTGAGGTCCAGCGCACCGAGCTGGGGGTTGGCGGCAAACCACTCGGCCACCGCCAGCAGCACCTCCTCCAGGCGCTTGAGCGCGGCCGGGGATCGTCTCGACAAGAATTGGCCCACCCGGGTCGAGCGAGGCAGGGCCGCCGCCCCCTCCGGGTCGAGGTAACGGGCGACGGCCAGCGCCACGTCGTCGAGGTGCTCGACCATGATCCCCCCGACGCCGAAGAGCAGGATGGCCCCGAAGTCGGGATCGCGGTGGGCGCCGATCAGGACCTCGACCTGGCCGGCGCCGAGCGCCTCCACCACGACGCCCTCGGCCCCGAAGGCGGCGCCGGCCGCGGCCAGCCTCGCGAAGCTCTGGCGGGCGTCGTGAGGGCTGCGCACGTCGAGGGCGACCAGGCCGTTGGCGAGCTTGTGAACGGAGCTGGGCACGTTGGCCTTGAGCACCACCGGGAGGCCCACGGCGAGGGCGGCCCGCTCCGCCTCCTCGCCGTCGCTCACGAGCGCCGCCGGGGCGAACGGGATCCCCACCGACTCCAGCGCAGCCCGGACCTCGAAGTAGCGGGCCCCCACCCCGAGCCCTCCCTCGGTCGGGGGCGCCTCGGGCCGGATCGTGACCCGGCGTCGCCGCTGGCCCGCCTCGCGATAGCGGCTGATGGCGCGGAGGGCGGCCATGGAGCCGGCGAAGACCGGCTGACCGGTGGCGGAGAGGATCCGTTCCTGCTCACGGGTCAGGTCACCCGCCGGCCAGTAAGAGAAGCAGACGTGGGGCCGGGGTGGGTCCAGGATGGCTCCCACCTCGCCGAGCTGGCGCTCGGTCTGCTCGGCCCGCAGCACGGGCGAGGCGATGAGGACCTCGGAGAAGCTGTTCTGCTCCATGAACGCGCGCAGCACCAGCCTCACCTTCTCCGGATGGCCGACGATCTCACCTGAGGGATCGAGCGGGTTGGAGGCCATCGCGTAGGCGAAGTGCGCCTTGACGAACTCGGCGAAGGTTGGCGAGGTCGGAGGGAGCTCGAGGCCGAGTCGGGCGCAATGGTCGGCGATCAGCGCTCCCTCCCCTCCCGAGAAGGCGACCACCCCGAGGCGGCCGGGGCGGGCGGGCGGAGGCCCCCACCGCTCCACCAGCCCGGCCAGCTGCCAGAGGTCGTCGAGATTGTCGACCTCGACCACGCCCAGTTGGCGCATGGCGGCGGCCTGGACGGCCGCGTCCCCGGCCAGGGAGCCGGAATGCGTCATGACCGCCCGACGCCCGGCCTCCGATCGTCCCAGCTTCAGCACGAGCAGCAGCTTTGAGGCCAGGGCCGCCTGGAGCGCGAGCTGCTCGAACCGGCGCACGTCACCCAAGGTCTCGACGATGGTCATCAGGATGGTGATCCGCGGGTCCTGGAGGAGGAACTGGCAGAGCTGCCAGACGTCGACGTCGATCTGGTCGCCGGTCGCCACGGAGACGCCGACGCCAACCCCATGGGCCTGGGCTCGGTTGTAGACGATGTTGCCGCAAGCGCCGCTCTGCGTCACCAGGGCCACGCCTCCCGGCCGCACCCGATCCGGGTCCATCTGGTTGTGAGCGGCCCGGGGCACGTAGCCGTCGAGGAGGTTGACCAGGCCGACGCTGTTGGGCCCCAGGATCCGAATCCCGGTCTCGTCGATCAACGCCTGGAGCTCGGCCGCTCGCCGCTGGCCCTCCTCGCCCGCCGCCGCCTCGCCGAAGCCGGAGCTGACCACCGTCGCCGACCGCACGCCCTTCGCCACGCACTCGCGGAGGACGGTGAGGACGGCCGGGCTCGGGACGACGACGACCGCCGTCTCCACCTCGCCAGGGATGTCGAGCACCGAGCGGTAGCACGGGAGGCCCTGCACCCGGTCGCGGTTCGGGTTGACCGCGTAGACGGCCCCGTCGAAGCCGTGGCCGAGGAGGTTGTGGATCGGTGCCCCGGCGTACGTCCGGATGTCCTCGCTCGCCCCGATCACCGCCACCGATCGTGGCCGGAGCAGCGACCCGAGGTCTGGCATGGCGGCCGAACTCACCGCCCAACCACGCTTACCATACTACTATATTATGGGATGAGCCATGGTGACCGAGCCGGCCGCCGCCGTCTTGGAGATCGTCGCCATGAGGCCGGCCAGGAATTCCAACGAGGAGCGCGATGACCGAGCGATCCCTTCCCACCTACACCACGATCCTCCTCGAGCGGGACCAGTCGCTGACGTGGCTGACGCTCAACCGGCCGGAGCGGCTCAACGCAATGAACGCCACGCTCCTGGAGGAGTTCAGCGACGCGCTCGACGTCCTGGCCGCTGACGAGGAGACGAGGGTGATCGCGATCCGTGGCGCGGGCCGCGCCTTCTCCTCCGGCTATGACATCGAGCGGGACGAGTCGGCGGTGGCCGAGGGTCACGACATCGTCGACGACTACGTGGCTCACGCCGCCCATCTCTCCCGCTTCATGCGGATCTGGGATCACCCAAAGCCGATCCTGGCCTGCGTGCACGGTTACTGCCTGGCCGGCGCCACCCAGATGTGCGTGTTCTGCGACATCACCGTGGTGAGCGACGATGCCGTCATCGGGCTGCCCTCCATCCCGCTCGGCGGCGGCTACATCACGCCGCTCTGGGTCCCTCTGGTGGGCCCTAAGCGGGCCAAGCAGATGTCCTTCGTGGCCGGGAGCAAGATCTCGGGACGGACGGCCTCCGAGTGGGGCTGGGCCAACTACTCGGTGCCGGCGGAGGAGCTGGAGGACAACGTGCGCCGGCTGGCCTGGGACATCGCCAAGATCCCCGCCTCCACGCTGCGCATGAAGAAGATGTCGATCAACCGTGCGGCCGAGGTGATGGGCTTCCGAACCATCGTGCCCATGGGGGCCGAGACCGACGCGCTGCTCCACTCCTCGGCCGCGGTTCAGGAGCTCTTCGCCTCGATCCGTGCGCACGGGTTGAAGGAGGCGATCGCGAGGTTCCATGCCGGAGGGTCCCAGGGCGGGTCGGAGGGAGCCTGCTGAGCCTCGGTCCGATCGCGCTGGCCAGGGGAAGGCCCGGCGTGACCGCTGACGACCGGCACCTGCCGCTCCCACGGGCCGAGCGGCCCCGGGCTCGCCCGGAGGTGACGCCCGGGGCGTGGCTCGGCCGCACGGGCGTTGCACGGGAGGTGAGGATGGTCCCCCAGTTCGCACGGCAGCTCGAGTGCGGGGACGCCGTCATCACCCTGATCGCTTGGATGCAGGGGTGGCGGTTTCGCGTCCCCTACCCGGTCACCGACGCCGCGCTGCGGGCGGCGACCGAGGAGGCCGATGAGCGGGCCCGCCTGGCCATCGACTTCACCAGCCTGCACGTCTCCCTGGGCAGGCTCTCGGTGGTGGTGGACCCTGGCCGGGCGACGCCCGAGCTGCGAGCGCGTGCCGGTGACGCGGTGTTCACCCCGGGGGTCCTGGCTGCGTTGGGGCAGCTCGGCATCCCGCGCACCGAGGTCACCCACGTGATCATCAGCCACCGCCACGACGACCACCTCTCCGGCGTCGTCCTGGACGAGGCGGGCACGACCCTCAGCTACCCTCGCGCCCGGCACGTGATGAGCCGCCTGGAATGGGAGGCGCTGGAGCTGGACCGGGGCCGTGCGGGGAGGGTCCGGCGGCTGCTGGAGACGGCGGGGCTGGTCGAGCTCGTCGAGGGCGACCACCAGATCGCCCCGGAGCTGACCTTGCTTCACACCGCGGGCGAGACACCGGGCTACCTGAGCCTGCGGGTGAGCTCGGCGGGAAGGGCCTTCTACTGGCTCGGTGACCTCCTCCATCACCACCTCGAGTTCGCCCATCCCTCCTGGGGGCCGGCGGGCGCTGACCCGGTTGCCCTCGAGGGCTCCCGGCGACGGTTGTGGGAGGTGGCGGCGCGGGAGGGCGCCCTCGTGGCGTGGGCTCACGCCGCCTTCCCCGGCTGGGGCCGCGTGGAGCGGCGTCGGGGCGGCTATGGCTGGGTCCCCTTGGAGGGATGATCGGGGGCCGGCCGATCCTCGCCCCGAGGATCGCGGGCACATCGAAAAAAGGATGACGACGTGATGCCGAAGCGATTCAGGTTTGGCCTGACCCTCTTCCCGGTGATGTCCGAGCGGCAGGTCTGGATCGACGAGGTGAAACGCGCCGAGTCGGCCGGCTTCTCCGCCATCACCGTCTCCGACCATTTCCGCAGCTCTGGGGGCATCTGGCCGTCGCTGATCACCGCGGCGGAGGTGGCGCCGTCGTTGCGGGTCGGCACGATCGTCCTCAACAACGACTTCTGGCATCCCGTGCTGGTGGCGCGCGAGGCGATCACCGCCCAGGTCCTGACCGAGGGTCGCTTCGAGCTCGGCATCGGCGCTGGCTGGGACGAGCTTGACTACCGCGCCATGGGCTTGAAGCGGCAGCCCGCCGCCCGGCGCATCGAGCGCTTGGGCGAGGCCATCGCCATCCTCAGCCAGGCGCTCGCTGGCCGGCCCATACGGTTCGCGGGCGCCCACTACCGGGTCGACGGAGGGGACCCCTGGCCTGTCTCCCCGACCCCCATCCCCCTCCTGGTCGGTGGGGGCGGGAGGCGGATCCTCGAGCTGGCGGCCCGGTGCGCCGACATCGTCAGCCTCCATCGCAACCTGGAGCACGGCCTGGCGGCCTCCTGGGCGGCGGAGGGACGGGATCACGGACCCTTTGACAGCGGGATGTCGGAGCGCGTCAGCTGGGTCCGGTCGAGCGCCGGCGAGCGGTTCGAGCAGCTCGAGCTCCACGCCCTCCTGCTGAAGGCGGTGGTCACCGACCACCGCCTCCGGGTGGCGGCCGAGCTGGGCCGTCCCATCGGATTCTCCGCGGAGCAGATCCTCGCCTCCCCCCATTACCTGGTCGGCACCGTCGAGGAGATGGTGGCCGACCTCCGCGAGCGGAGGTCTCGCTGGGGCATCAGCTATTGGACGCTGGTCGCCGGCAACGACGTGGAGGCCTTCGCCCCGGTGGTCGCGGCCCTGGCCGGGACCTGACCCCGACGCCGGCGGGCCGGCGGACGAGGTCGATGGCCGACCCTGGGGCGCCTGGCGAGGCCCCGCTCCCCTTGCCCGGGGCCATGCCATCCGGCGCGGCGGCAGGTCAGCGCCCCCGGCGAGACGGTCACCGACGGGTGCACGGGCGACCTCGTTGCGTCGCCGGCGCCCGCAAGGTGCCCCGGTGAGCCCGGCCCTCTGCCCTCCCGAAGGAGCGCGCTCCCCTGGTGGGGGAGAGGTCGTGAGCGGGGGCACGCCGATCGTCCGGGGCCGTCCGAGCCTTGCCGCCGGGGCGCCCGGTCCTCGGCCCCCGGGGTCGGCCGGGTGCGTCCCCGAAGGTGGGCGCTGCCCCGTCCTCAGAAGGGCTGCCGCCACCTCGGCGCTCTGGCTTCTCCTTACCGGTCCTCCGAGCCCGTGCCGCGCCGTCCGGGTCCGTCGCCGTCCCCGACCGGCGGGCCCTGGCGGCGGATCGGTGGCTCGATCGCCGCCGGCAGGGGAGGCCACCGGGCCGCGAGGGCGGTCCGAGGGCGGGTGGCCGTGGCTGGCCTCGGTGAGCGCCCGCCCTTGCCACCGATACGAGCCTGGGCAGGCTCTCCCCTCGGGGCCGAGCTCGACCCCCTCCGGCTGGTGGTCGCGACCCCGCCCCTACCCCTGACGCGTCCCAGCCTGAGTGCCGAAGTAGACCTCCTCGATGACGGTCATGTCGCTGATCTCCGTCGCCTTGACCCGGTGCGCGACTCGCCCCACGTTGAGCACGATCACGTCGTCCGCGATGCCCAGCGCCTGGTGCACGACCTGCTCGACCAGGAGGATGCCCTTGCCCTCCTCCTTGAGCTTTGCGATCACCTCGAAGATCAGCTTCACGATCACCGGGGCCAGCCCTGCCGTCGGCTCGTCGAGGATGAGGATGCCGGGGTTGGGGATGAGCGCCTGGGCGATGGCGAGCATCTGCTGCTCGCCGCCGCTCAGCGTCGAGGCCGGGAGCTTGCGCCGTGCCCGCAGGATGGGGAAGCGCTGGTACTGCTCCTCGATCGCCGCACGCATGCGTTGCCGACGGCGCAACGTCGTGTAGCCTGCCAGCAGGAGGTTCTCCTCGACCGTCCGCTTCTTGAAGACCCGCTTCCCCTCCTGGACCAGGGCGAGGCCGACCTTGGTGCGAGCGTAGGGAGGGATCCGGGAGATGTCGACGCCCCTCCAGCGGACCTTCCCCCGCCAGAGCGGGAGGAGCCCCATCACGGCGGAGATGGCCGTCGTCTTGCCCGCCCCGTTGGGACCCAGGATCACCGTTGCCTTGCCCGTCTCCACCTCGAAGGAGAGGTCCCACAGGGCCTGGATGTCGCCGTAACCGGTCGAGATGCCCTCGACCTGCAGGAGGTCGCTCATGTGTCCTCCTCGGTCTCCTCCCCGAGATAGCTCTCGATGACCACGGGGTTGCTGCGGATCTCCGTGGGGCTGCCGGTCGCGATGAGCCTGCCCTCGCGGAGCACGTTGATGACGTCGGCCACCTCCAGCATCATCTGGAAGTTGTGCTCGATGACCACCACCGTGGCGCCTGCCGCTGCGATCTGGCAGATGAGGCGTGAGAGCCGCCGCACCTCGTCCATGCTGAGCCCGGAGGCCGGCTCGTCGAGCAAGATCGCGGCGGGCCGTGCGACCAGGGCTCGGGCCACCTCCAGCAGGCGTCGGGTCCCCAGGGGGAGCGTCGTCGCCTGAGCCTTGGCGAGGTGGCTGAGCCCCACCACCCCCAGCAGTCGCTCGCCCTCCTCGATGTCGCGTCGCACCTTGCGTCGATAGGAGGGCAGGCGGAGGATGGCGGCCATGAGGCCGGAGGTGTCGCGAGCGTAGCGAGCCGAGCTCACGACCTGCAGGCAGGTGAGCCCGGCTGGGATCGAGGGGGTCTGGAAGGTGCGGGCCACCCCTGCCAGCGCGACCTTGCTCGGAGCCTTGAGCGTGAGGTCCTGGTCTCCCAGCCTGACCGTTCCCTTGTCCGGTCGGTAGAAGCCGGAGACGATGTTCAGGAGAGAGGTCTTGCCGGAGCCGTTGGGGCCGATGATCGCGGTGACCTTGCCCGGCGTCGCGGTGAGGCTGACGTCGGACAGCGCCTGGTTCCCGCCGAAGCTTTTGCTGACCCCGGTCACGACCAGCTCCGCCCCCTCGAAGTGGCCGACATCCCCGGAGAACTCCTGGGGCTCGAGCGAGGGCTGCTTGTCGCGAAGGAAGCGCCTCCGGAAGAGGTCGATGGCCGTCCCCAGGCTGCCGGTGAGCCCGCCGGTGAGCACCACGCCGAAGGTCACGAGGAGCGCCCCATAGACCGGGAGCGCGTACTGGGTGAAGGAGGAGGTGTGGAGCGGGCCGATCTCCTGGAGGATGACGACCCCTACGATGCCGCCGTAGATCGTCCGCGACCCGCCCAGGACCGAGGCGGCGATGAAGCCGATGGCGGTGTAGATGTCGAAGAGCCCCGGGCTCAGGAAGTTGTTGAGGTAGCAGTAGAGGCCGCCAGCGATGCCAGCCGGGATGGCGCCGATCACGTAGGCCATGAGCTTCAGCCGGTACACCGAGATGCCGAGCGACGAGGCCATGATCGGGCTCTGCCGGAGCACCTGGAGCGCCTCGCCATGGCGGGAGCGGATCAGGTTTCGGAACACCGCGAAGACGACGATGGCGCAGCCGATCATCGCCCAGTAGACGCCGTTGGAGTCCAGCTGGATCCCAAGGAAAGAGGGGTTGGGGATGGGGGTGAGGCCGATGAGCCCGCCGGTCGCGGCGGGGAAGGCTGAGGCCATGTCGGGGATGAGGAGGACCAGGAAAAAGGAGATGTAGGCGAGCGCCCAGCCGGCGACCCGAAGGCCCGGGGCCCCCGAGATGAAGCCGACGAGCGCCGCCACCAGTGCGCTGACGGGCAGGGTGATGGCCAGGTCGAGGACGGGATGGTGGTAGATCGTGGCCATGGCCAGGATGCCCGTGGCGTAGGCGCCGCCGGCGAAGATCGCCGCCTGGCCGAGGGCCAGCTCCCCCGCATAGCCGTAGGTGAGGTTGAGGCCGACCACCACCATCGAGTAGAGGGCGATGATCTCGACCTCATGGACCAGGCTCGGCCCGGTGCCCAGGGTCGGCAGGGCGAGCCCGCCGTCGGCCAACGGGGGGAGGACGAGCAGGAACGCAGCCAGCGCAAGCGGCGCCAACACCGCCGGCGGGCGCCTGTGGCTGAGGAGCGCGCGGAACGTTCGGCTGCCTTCTCTCATACCGCGCGCTCGACCCGCTCGCCAAAGAGCCCGTACGGTCGGAGGATCAGCACCACGAGGAGCAGCAGGAGCAGAGCCAGGTTCTCGAAGTTGGAGCTCAGGTAGCGGCCGACGAACGCCTCCAACAGGCCGGCCGCGACCCCCCCTACCAGGGCCCCTTTGGGACTGCCGAATCCGCCGATCGACATCGCCACGAAGGCCTTGATGTTGAGGGTGTCACCGATCGTCGAGGTGGCGTAGGTGACGGGGGCGATGAACGGCCCCGCCGCGATCAGCAGGCCCCCGGCCAGCATGAAGGCGCCGATCTGCAGCCGCCGGACGTTGATGCCGCGCACGATCGCCGCGACCTTGTCCTCGGCGGTGGCGAGGCTGGCGAGGCCGAGCAGCGTGCGGCGGGAGAAGAGCTCGGCGCCGAGCACGATGGCGACGGCCGTGGCGATCAGCAGCAGCTGATATGGGTACACCCGGCCGCCCAGGAGGGAGATCGCCTGGTTGGAGGTGACCGGGCTGGGCACGGGCTCAGGGTTGGTGCCGAAGAGGGCGATGGCCAACCCCTCGATCAGGATCGAGAAGCCGACCGTGGTCACCAGCTCGCCGTGCACGCTGTGCCCGGGCAGCAACCTGATGGCCGCTCGCTCCTCGATCAGGCCGATCACTGCCCCGAAGATGAACCCGATGGGGATCACGAGCAGGAGGTTCAGGTGGAACAGCTGAAGCCCCAGCCATGCCGCGAGGGTCCCGAGCATCGCGTACTGGGCTTGCGCGAAGTTGATCGTGCCGGTCGCGATGAACACGATGTTGAAGCCGACCGCGACGATGGCGTAGATCGCGGCCAGGGTCAGCCCGGAGTAGATGGTGGTGATCATGCGGCGGCTAGCGCTCCACAAGAGGCCGAGCGGGCAGCTTCCCGCACGCTGCCGTCGACGGGCTCACGAGCGGCATCGCTTGGTCGGCCTTGCCGGCGACAAGGTGATCTCGATGCGGCCTTCCCTACTCACTGGCCCTCTCCTCTTGAGAAACCTAGGTGGTGCATGCAGAGCATGCACCACCACGACACCTGCTCATCGATGCATGAGCTTATGCCCCGATCCTGGGATAGACGTCGGCGAGGTTCACCTTGATCTGCCCATCGCTGAGCGGGCCGATCGGTGAGATGACGAAGGCGCCCGTCGGGGGGTGGGAAAGGTGCCCGGTGACGGGCGTGTCAGTCCAACCCCATCCCGTGGGTGACGTGACCAGCAGGTTGGATTTGGGGATCCTGAGATGATCCAGCGCCGACTTGATCGCATCCGGGTTCAATGAGTGCGCCTGCTGAGCCGCCAGGTCCATGAAGTACAGGGAGTCCCATCCTGCAGCGTACTGGTGCAAGGGCTGGGTGAGGTTGGTGGTCACCTTCGACAGGTACTTGAAGAAGCGTTTCTGCGCGGGGGTCTGCTCGCTGGGCGGCCGATACACGTCGATGTTCCAGGTGTAGTACTTGACGCCGTTCAAGTTGGAGGCTCCAGCGATGGTGTAGGCGTCCGCCCCGGAGAAGCTGGCGTCTCCGACGAAGGGGACGTTGAAGCCGAGCGCGGTACGGGCCTTGAGCACGTAGCCGATCCAGGGGCCGCTCTGGGCGGTGGCGATGACGGCGTCCGGCTTCTGCGCTTGCATCTCCTGCATCTGCGGCGTGACGTCGATGGCCGTGGCCGGGTAGGACACCTCGACCATGGTCAGGCCGTCGGCGGCAAGCGCTGGCCCGATCGCCTGCGCGGAGCTCTCACCGATGGCGTTGTTCTGGTAGAAGAAGCCGATGCGGTGGTAGCCCTGCGCCTTCATGTAGTCGGCGATGGTCTTGTCCATGGCCTGGATGTTGACGCCGAGGATCCAGTGGTAAGGGAACACCGAGGGGTTGCCCAGCTGCGGCGAGCTCTCGACGCCGATGCCGGGCACCTTGTACTTGGTGACGGTTGGAAGCTCCGCCAGCTGCTCGTCGCTCGTGGCGCCTGACTCGATGAAGTTCCAGGTCCCACCGCCCGGCGGCGATGATTGGAGCAGCTGTGTCACCAAGGTCACCGATTGGGTGGTGTTGCCACCGGTGTCCTCGATCTTGAAGGTGATCTTGTGACCGAGGATCCCACCAGATTCGTTCAGCGACAAAGCTGCAGCCTGCATGCCATTCACGAAGCCCTGGTTCGCGGGCCCAGCGCCGCTGGAGAGCGCTCCGACCACGAGCACGTTGAAGGGGATCTTGCTGCTCGCTGGCGGCGCCGACGAGGCGGAGCCGCAGGCCACGAGCAACAATGCCGCCGCGGCGACAGTCGCCCGTCGATAGCTCCTCATCATGAGATTTTTTCCTCCCTCCTTTCTTCTTGTTGCCTTGTCGAAAAGAGACCCTGGCCCTGATGCCGCAGCCCAGTTTGAGGGGTCACGAAGCCATCGTGCCTAATCGCACGGATGGATATGGGTAACTGCCTCGCGACGAGACCGAGCCTGCCAGCAAGCGATCAATGTCCTGGTCATCTACTATCCATGGGGGAATGCCACCTCCGGTTGCCGCCGGATCTCGGGCACCGTCACCGAGGTCTACGCTCTTTCCCCCCACGCTCACCGTACCGACCTCAAGAGGCTAGGGCGAAAGGCACCAAGGCGAGGTGGTGGCCCCAATCCAGGTGCCGGCGACCTGGTCGAGATCGGATCACATTTCACCATCCATACTCCCTCTTTTTGCTTGTGCTGTCGCTGCGCGCCTTCCAGAGTAAACGCCCGTATGATACCGTAATACCATGATCAGGGCAAGGTTCCTCGACCCCGGCGTCGAAGGTTGGCGCGGGCGGTTCCACGGAGGCGCGACCGGCCCCGCCGCGGCGGGCCGTGAAGGGGAGCTGAAGATCCGGTGAGGGCGGTGGTCCTGACCGCGGTCGGGGCGCCGCTCGAGGTCTGGGAGGTGACCCCAAGGGCGCTCGGGCCGACCGAGGCTCGCGTCCAGGTCCGTGCCGCCGGGGTGTGCCGCTCCGACCTGCACCGGGTCAGCGGCGCCATCCCTGCGCCCCTGCCCATGATCCTCGGTCACGAGGCCTGCGGGCGGGTCCTGGAGGTGGGGCCCGAGGTCGCCGGCCTGCGCCCCGGTGACCGCGTGGTATCGACCCCCAGCCCCGAGTGCGGCAGCTGCTGGTACTGCGTTCACGGGCAGCCCAACCTCTGCGAGCGCACGGCCGAGCTCCGAGCCAGACACGGAGCCCGAGCCTCGGATGGCACGCCGATCCACGCCATGGCGGGGCTGGGGACCTTCCGTGAGGAGATGAACGTCGACCAGGCCATGCTGGTGAAGGTGGAGAGTGAGCTCCCTGACGAGCAGCTCGCCCTCCTCGGCTGCGGCGTGACCACCGGGCTTGGGGCGGTGTTCAACACCGCCCAGGTGGAGCCGGGGTCGATCGTCGCGGTGCTGGGCTGCGGCGGCGTCGGCCTCGCCTGCGTCCAGGGTGCTGTCATCGCCGGCGCCGCCCGGATCGTGGCCGTGGACCCGGTCGAGAGCAAGCGGGAGATGGCGCTCGCCCTCGGCGCCAGCGACGCGGTCGACCCCCAGGGCACGGACGCGGTCGAGGCGGTGCGGTCGCTGAGCGGGGGACGGGGCGCCGACTACGCGTTCGAGGTCGTGGGCAGCGCCGCCACCATCCTCCAGGCCCGGGCCATGACCCGCCGCGGCGGCACCACGGTGCTGATCGGAGCGGCGCCCAGGTCGGAACTCGTCACCTTCTCCGCCTGGGATCTGCACACGGAGGGCCGGATCGTCGGCTGCAGCAACGGCTCGGCCCACGTCCGACGCGACTTCGCCCGCTTCATCGCGCTCGCGGAGGCCGGGCGGCTGGACCTGGGCGCCCTTGTGACGCGGCGCATCGGGCTCGAGGACCTGGGCGCCGCCTTCGCCGCCATGGAGGCGGGCGAGGTGGTCCGGAGCGTCGTCGTCGTCTGAAGGCGTCACGGCCCGCCCACGCTCGCTCCCGGCCAGGAGGGATGGATGCAGGTTCGTGCGGACATCGAGCGGTTCCTCCACCCCCGCGGCGTGGCCTTGCTGGGGCCGGTCCCGCGTGGGGCCGGTGCCGAGGCCTGGCTGCGCGCGCAGTCGGAGCGCTGGGGAGACCGCTTCCATCTCGTCGACCCCTCGGGCGGCGACATCCTGGGCGTGCCCGTCTACCCGACGGTGGGCGAGGTCCCCGACCCCGTCGACCTGGCCGTGATCAGCGTCCGACGGGAGCTCGTCCTGGCCGCGGCCGAGGCGTGCGGCCGACGTGGGATCGCCAACCTCCTGGTGCGCACCGCCGGCTTCAGCGAGATCGGTCCCGAGGGGGCGGAGCTTGAGCGTCGGCTGCTCGGGCTGGTCCGTCGGCACGGGATGCGGCTGCTCGGCCCCAACACCAACACCAACCTCTTCGAGCCCATGCCCCCGCCCAGCACCCCCCGCATCGGGAGGATCGGCTTGGTCACCCAGAGCGGGCATCTGGGCCGAGTCGTCGTCCAGGCGGCGCCCTACGGGGTCGCCTTCTCCCGCTGGGTCCCGACCGGGAACGAGGCCGATCTGGAGGTGGCGGACTTCATCGAGTACTTCGCCTACGACGATGAGACCGCGGTCATCGCCGGCTACTTCGAGGGCTTTCGAGACGGGGCCAAGCTGCGCCGGGCGCTCGCCGCGGCCAACCGTCAGGGCAAGCCGGTGGTGGCGATCAAGGTGGGGCGCAGCCCCGTGGTGGGCCGCGCCGCGGTCACCCACACCGCCCATCTCACCGGTGCCGACGCCGTCGTCGACGGCCTCTTCAAGCAGTACGGGGTGATCCGTGTCGACGACCTCGACGAGTTGATCGAGGTCGCCGCCCTGCTCGCCAAGGCGCCGGCGCCGGCCGGCCCCGGGGTGGCCCTCTACGGGATCTCGGGAGGGGCCGGCGCGATGATGGTCGACCTGGCGTTGGCCCAGGGGCTCAGGGTGCCGACGCTGGGCGAGGAGACCCAGCGCCGGCTCCGTGAGCTGATCCCCTCCCACCTCAACGTCTCCAACCCGATCGACAACGGCGGTGAGCTGCCCCGCTCCCGATCGCCGGAGGAACGGCGCCGGGCCCTGGAGATCATCTGCGCCGACCCCGCCGTCGATCTCCTGGTGGTCGCCCTCACCGCCTACCTCCCCGGCCTGATCGACAACTTCGTCGCCGACCTCGTCGAGTTCGTCGAGACGGCGCCGGTCCCGATCGTGGCGACGTGGAACTCCTGGGAGGCCGACGTGCCCGCCTTCGCCGCCCTCGTCGCCTCCGGGGTGCCGGTGTTCCGCAGCTTTCGCGGTTGCTTCCGTGCCATATCGAGGCTCCTCGAGCGCCAGCGCCGGCTGGCCCGGGCGGGCCGTCGGCAACCGGTGTCCGTGGCCCCCCGCGGCATGGGCCGGGCCGGTCCGTGGGTGCTCGGGCCGGCCGCCGCCTCGGAGCTCCTGGCCAGCCGCGGGCTGTGCCTGCCGCGACAGCGGATGGTGAGCTCGGTCGATGCCGCCCGGGCGGCGGCGGAGGAGCTCGGCTACCCGGTGGTCCTCAAGTGCTTCCCGGCTGGGCATCCCCACAAGTCGGAGGCAGGGCTCGTGCGGACCGGCCTGGGCTCGGCCGCTGAGGTCGAGCTCGCCTACCGGGAGCTCGAGGCGCGGGGCCGGGAGCTGGCCCCGGGCACCTCACCGCCGCTCCAGCTCCAAGAGCACGTGGGGCCAGGGGTGGAGATGATCATCGGGGTGACCCGGGACGAGGTCCTGGGCCCGGCCGTCCTGGTCGGTCTGGGGGGGATCTTCGCCGAGGTGCTCGACGACGTCAGCGTGCGCCCGCTGCCGATCACCCCGGAGGACGCAGAGGAGATGCTCCGCGAGCTTCGCGGGTTCCCGCTCCTGGAAGGGGCGCGGGGGGCTCCGCCGGCCGATCTGGCGGCGCTCGCCGGGACCTTGCTGACCGTGGCGGAGATGGCCGCGGACGGGCGCCTGGGCCTCCGTGAGCTCGACCTCAACCCGGTGATCGCGACGTCCACGGCGGCGGTGGTGGTCGATGCCGTGGTCGTGCTCGACGAGGGCCGGTCGACGCCCTGGGGGCGCGGCTAGCGTCACCCGGCCGTCGGTCGCGGCTCCTGCGGGGGGGCGGTCGGTGGGCCTGCCAGCGCCTCTCGGTGGGCGTGGACCAACTGGTGCCAGCCGAAGCTGTGCTCGAGGCCCTGGCGCAGCCCCATGGCGTCCTCGGCGAAGTTCACGTTGCGCTTGGCGATGGCGAGCCCGAAGGCGGGCTTGGCCGCGATCCGCTCCGCGATCTCCATGGTCGCCGCCTCCAGCTCGGCTCGGGGGACGACCCGGTTGACCATGCCCAGCTCCCGGGCCCGGATGGCGTCGACGCGCTCGCCCAGGAAGAGGAACTCCTTGGCCAAGCGAGGTGCCATCTGGAAGGGGTGCGCGAACCACTCCACCCCGCTCCCGCCCTGCCCGACCGAAGGATCGGCAAAGAAAGCGTCCTCCGAGGCGATGATGAGGTCGCAGACCCAGGCCAGCGCCAGGCCGCCACCCACGCAGGCCCCGTGGACCATGGCGATGGTCGGCTTGGGCAGGTCGCGCCAACGCCGGCAGAGCTCGAGGTAGACCTCGGCCTCACGGTTCAGGCGACCCTCGATGGCGGGCTTGGCGACGTGGTCGGGCCACATGGTGATCCGGGGGTAGGACACGTCCAGGTCCTGGCCGGGGCTGCCCATGTCGTGCCCGGCCGAGAAGCAGGGGCCGGCGCCGGCCAGGACGATCACCCGCACCTCGTCGTCCATCGCGGCGCGATGGAAGGCGCCGTCCAGCGCGTAGAGCATGGCCGAGTTCTGGGCGTTGCGATAGCGCGGGCGGTTCAGCGTCACCCAGGCCACCGCCCCTCGTCGCTCGTACAGCACCACGTCCTCGTCGAGCATCGGTTGCCCCTCCTCCGTCCGTATCCTCTCATACCATATTACGATCAGCTCGCCACCGCCTTAGTGCTCACGGCAGTGGCGGCGGTCGACGTGGGTCGGGCCCAGGTCGGCGACGCTGGCGACGCCCAGGAAGGCCATGGTCCTGGCGAGGTCCTCGATCAGCGAGCCGAGGAAGGCCGCCACCCCCTCGCGGCCGGAGACGGCGAGGGCCCAGAGCACCGGCCTGCCCACCCCCACCGCATCGGCGCCCAGGGCCAGGGCGATCGCGACCTCGGCCCCGGTCCGAACGCCGCCGTCGATCAGGAGCAGGGCGCGGCCCTCGACCGCCTCGGCCACCTCGGGCAGGACCTCGATCGTGCCCAGGGCGTGGTCCAGCTGGCGGCCACCATGGTTGGACACCACCACCCCCTGGACCCCCACCTCGATCGCGATGCGGGCATCCTCGGCGGTCATGATGCCCTTGATGAGGAGGGGGAGGGGGCAGATCGAGCGCAGCCACTCGACGTCGGCCCAGGTCGCGGGGCGGGCGAAGTAGGCGGGGTTGGCGAAGCCCTCCTGGGTCGGCCCGGCGGTCGGGGATGGGACCCCCCGCTGATGCCGCAGGTTCCGTCGACGTAGCGCCGGCACGGGAACGTCGACGGTGAGGCAGACGCCCAGATAGCCGAGGTCACGAGCCTGGGCGACGAGCTCGGCCATGAGGCCCCGGTCGGCCGGGTTGAGCTGGCAGATGCGTGCCGCGCCGGGCAGCTCCAGGCTGGGCACCGAGCCCGCCGAGACCATGTAGGCGAGGCCGGCGTCGGCGGCCCCGGCCGCGGCCTCGGCCACGCCTCGCGGGTGGGCGAGGAGGTGGGCCGGCCCGCCCATGGGGGAGACGAAGATGGGCGCGGCCAGCTGCGCCCCCAGCACCGTGGAGGTCGTGCTCGCCTGGTCGACGCCGGTCAAGACCCTCGGCCGTAGTCGGCAGCGCTCGAACCCGGATCGGTTGGCGGCCATGGTCAGCTCCTCGCCCGCCCCGCCGGCGATGTAGTCGTAGGCGGCGGGCGAGAGGCGGAGGCGGGCCATCTCCTCGAGCTCGCCCGCGGAGCGCCAGGCCTCGGGGGTGACGTCGGACATGACGGAGCTCCTTGTTCAGCTTCAGCCTGCGGGGGCATGCGGGGGACGACGTCCCAGGGTGAGGGGGCCGAGACGCGGCCGGGGGCTCGCGGGTCCGCGCCCTGCCCGCCGGATGATGGGGGGCCCGTTCGGCTCCCAGCCGGAGGCGATGCGGAGCGGCGGCTGTCCCCATGCGCGCGGTCGGGGGGACCCGGGTCGATGGGGTCGGTCCCGCCGTCCCCGGGGCCGACCCCCGGAGGGGGGCGGGCCATCGGCGAGCGGTCGCGCCCGCCAGCCACCGATGGACCTGGGCCCCCCACGATCGAGGTCGCCGGCTGCGACGGGGCGGGACGCCACCCTGTGGGCGCTCAGCCATGCCGGGGCGTCCCGCGCGACCCGGCGCGCCCGGGACGCCGCTCGAAGGGCCCGTTGGCGATCAGGCCCACCGGCCGGCCAGTCGACCCTCGAGGGGGGTGGAGGACGCCGGTTGCGGTGAGGGGGAGGGACCGACCCCGATCTTCGTCGCCGGCCCGTGGACGGGAGGCCACGACCCACCGGTCGCCGGGGACGGTGACCGGGAGGGGGCGGGCTCGTGGCCCCCGTGCGGGCTCGGGGCAGGCAAGGGGCCGTCGGGGATGGCATGGCCGAGCTGCGCTCCGGGAGGGTGGGGCGCCTCCGCCCCGGGTCGGTCCCCCTGGCCCCGCCCGGAAAGGGTCGCTCGGCCTGGGGCCTTGGAGCTGGGCTGGGGGGCCGTGGGCGCGGAGGCCGGTCCACGACCTGCCCACCTGCGCCTGAGAGGGCTGAGGCATGCGGCCCGCAGGCGATGGGGCCCGGGTAGGCCCTGCCCTGGCCATCGCCAGCGCCCCCCGGTCCCCTCATCGGCGTCAAGGCCGGGCCTCCAGGCGACCCATGCAATCATATGGTATTATCATACCAGCGGATGCTGCTTGAGACGACCCCGGCGATTCCGCTGACGGGACGTCATTGCGACATGGGAGGTGAGCCGTCAATGGCACGCTCGGAACGCGCGGTTCGAGCGGGAGGTGCGGATGGCGTCTCCTCTCGGATGCTGATCGTCGACACCGACGTGCACGAGTACTTCAAGGGCTTCGAGGCGCTCCTGCCCTACCTTGCGCCCGCTTGGCGCCGCCCGATCAGCGAGTGGGGGTTCAGCCGGATCGACGTTGGCTTCCCCTACACCAGCGGCCTGGTCCGGTGGACCTGGGAGACGCGCCGGGAGTGGCGTCCCCGAGACTATGGGGACCTTGGGTCGGACCTCGAGGTGATGAGCCGCAACCTCTTCGATGAGCTGGGGATCACGGTCGCGATCACCAACAACCTGCAGGTCCAGGTGTCCTTCATGCGTGGCTCGCATGAGTTCGGGATCGCCCTCGCCTCTGCCTACAACGACCAGTTGATCGAGCGCTGGCTGGACCGAGAGCCGCGCCTGCGGGGCTCGATCGTCATCAGCCTCGACGATCCCGCTCGGGCGGCCCGGGAGATCGATCGGGTCGGCCCTCACCCGCAGATCGTCCAGGTCGCGCTGCCCACCGTGGTCGATCAGGAGCTGGGGGATCCCCGCTACCGGCCGATCTGGGAGGCCATGCTCCGCCAGCGCCTGGTCCTCGGCTTGCACCACGGGTACGGCACTCGGACCGTTCTCGGCTACCCCCGCCAGCACATCGAGTGGAAGGCGCTGGCTCCCTCCCAGGCCATGATGTCCCAGCTCGCGAGCCTGATCTTCAACGGGGTGTTCGACGCCTATCCCGAGTTCAAGGTGGTCGCCATGGAGGCGGGGTTCACCTGGCTGCCCTACTTCATGAGCCGTCTCGACCAGCAGTACGTCTCGCTCCGCGACCAGGTCCCCTGGGTGAGGCGGAAGCCCAGCGATCACCTGCGGGAGCACGTGCTGCTCACCACGCAGCCCATGGAGTTCCTCACCGCCCGGCAGTTCATGAACCTGATCGACGAGATCGGGAGCGACGGCATGATCGCGTTCTCGAGCGACTACCCTCACTACGACGCGGACATGGTGAGCGAGGCCCTCCCGCACGGGGTCCCGGAGAGCACCCGGGCCAAGGTCATGGGGCTGAACGCGGTCCGCGTGTACCCGAAGCTCGGGGTCGAGGTCGCGTCATGAGGCACGAGCTCTTCGGCGCCGAGGAGCTCCGCCCGGGGCAGATGCGAGAGGTCCAGGTGGATGGGGTGTCGATCGTGGTGGTGCGCAAGGCCGACGGCACCTACCGAGCCCTCCGAAACCGATGCTCCCACCAGGGAGGTCCCCTCTCGGGGGGGCGGCTCGAGCCGATGCAGGAGGGAGACCGGGTCGGGGACTACCGCCCTTCTCCCGAGCGTGAGGTGCTCCGTTGCCCCTGGCACCACTACGAGTTCGACGTCGACACCGGGCTGTCTCCGGCCGACCCCGAGCGCGTCCGGGTCCGCACCTACGAGGTGACGGTCGCGGATGGTCGGGTCTTCCTGGAGAGGAGGGGTGGCCGCGAGCGGCCCGGGGGTGGTCGAGGCCGCGCCGGTGGGCCCGAGACGGGGTCGCCGCCGGCCGCCCAGGATCCTCCCCACGTCACCCTGCCGCGTGAGGTCCTGCCCGGGCTGCACTGGCTTGGCTCGTGCCTGGAGATCCTGCCGAGGATCCAGCAGGCATACCTCAAGGACGCCGGCCAGGAGATCCTCCATGCCCATCAGTCGTTCTTCCTGATCGTGGGCTCCCGGGCCACCGCGATCGTCGACACCGGCCAGCCCCAGCACTGGCCGGTGCTGGAGCGACAGCTGACCCAGGTGCTAGGCGACCGGCCGTTGGACTACATCCTGCCGACCCATCCCGAGTACGTGCACTTTGGGCTCCTCCCCTATTGGCTGCAGAGGTACCCGCGGGCCCGCGTCGTGGGCGACCTCCGCAACTTCCACCTCTTCTACCCCGAGCTGACGGACCGGTTCGAGTTCCGCCGCCCGGGCGACGTGCTCGACCTGGGTGACCGGGCCTTGCTGATCGTGGAGGCCATCATCCATGACCTGCCCAACTCGCTCTGGGCTTACGACACGGGCAGCCAGACGCTGTTCAGCTCGGATGCCTTCGCTTACTCCCACGCCCACAACGCCGGCGAGTGCGCCCTGACGTCGGTCGAGCTGCCGGCCAGGCTTGACGACGTGGCCATGACCATCAGCTCCGCCCTCCACTGGGCCCGCTACGTCGACGACATCGACGCCATCTTCGAGCGGATCCGGGCCTTCGCCCGGGAGCATCCGATCAGGGCCATCGCCCCCGCCCACGGCTCGTTTGTTCTCGATCCGGAGGTGATGATGGAGCTGTTGCCCCGAGGCTTCAAGGAGGTGCGCGTTCGTGCCAGAGGCTGAGCTGGGCAGGATCGCCGAGTTAGCGGATGGCGTCTTCGCGCTCAGCTGCCTGGTCGACCTCCGACAGCCGGTGAGCTGGGTGGCGCCCGGCACCTCCGGTTTCGACCCGTCCACCTGCTACCTGATCATCGACGGGGACGAGGCCCACCTCATCGACACCGGGCTGCGGGCTTGCGGGCCGACCCTGATCCGCCAGCTCTCGTCCCTGGTGCCTCCCTCGATGCCTCTCCACGTCGCCTTGACCCGGGTCGAGCCCGATTGCCTCGGGAACCTGGACCTCATCGCCGAGCGCATGTGCTTGGTGCGCATCTCGAGCCAGTCCAACGTGATCCCGCTGGATTACCTGGGGCCGATCTCGGGCCGCTACCCTGGGGTCGCCATCAACAACGGCCTTCACCCCGAAGACCGCATCACCTTTGGGGCCGGCCGACGGTTGCTCGTGGTCAACCCGGCGGTGCGTACGCTGCCCACGCTCTGGTATCACGACGAGGCATCGGGCGTTCTCTTCACCTCCGACTTCTTCGGCCATGTCCACGTGGCCGAGGCGGAGGCATGGACCCCCACCGGCGAGGCCGCCGTCGACCACGTCCGTGCCCATCTTCTGGCCAAGTTCGACTGGTTGAAGGTCGCCGACACCTCGCCGCTGGTGGACTGCCTGGACGCGATCTTCTCCCGGCTCGACGTGCGGGCGATCGCTCCCGGGCATGGCCTGTGGACGATGGGGCCGGCCCAGGTCCGCCGCTGCTACGAGGTCACCAGGTCCGCGCTCCTGACGGTTGGCCGCGGCGGGGTCGGCCCGTGACCCCGCGGCCCCTCGCCTCCGGCCGGTCGGCGCCCCCCGGTCGGAGGTCGCGGCGTCACCGGCCCCTTCCGGCGAGCTGGGGGCCGACGGTCGGCCTCAGCGCGACGTTATCCGCTGGGCGACATCGCCAGCCATATTATTATCGTGAGCAGGGATGATAACATAGTATTATGCTTTCGAGGACACCGCAGACTCCTGTGCCTGGGCGTTCCAAGGACGACGGCGACGCTATCACGGGGGGGCGGACTCGACGGGTCAGCATCGTCGCTGCGCCGCTCCGCAAACAGGTCGTCGAGCTGCTTCGTGAGGCGATCGTTTCCTCTGAGTTCAAGCCTGGCCAACGCCTCGTCGAGCGCGACCTCTGCGCGCGTTTCGACGTCAGTCGAACGGTGATCCGGGAAGCGCTCCGTCATCTAGAGGCGGAGGGCCTGGTCGAGGTGGTGGCCAACCGTGGGCCGATCGTCTCCATCCTCTCTTACGACGAGGTCAGGGCGATGTACGAGGTGCGGGAGGCGCTGGAGTCGCTGGCCGCCCGCTATTGCGCGGTTCGGGCCACCCCCGCCCAGAAGTCGCAGCTGGCAGATGCCGTGGCCGCGTTCGAGGAGGCCTGCGCCAGGGGCTCCCTGGCCGACGAGCTGCAGGCCAAGGACGAGTTCTACAGGATCCTCTGCGAGGGCGCCAAGAACCCCGTCGTCGCCTCCATGCTCCGGACCATCCAGACCCGGGTCCAGATGCTCCGCAGCCTCTCGCTGGGCGCCCCCGGCCGGCCCCAGAGATCGTTGGCGGAGCTCAAGCTCATCCTTGAGGCGATCGAGGAGGGGGACGGCGAGAGGGCGGCCGAGCGCGCCGCAACGCACGTGCGGAACGCCGGATCCACCGCCCTTGAGCGGCTGGCAGAGCTCGAAGGGCGGGCTCCCGAGCGGCTGGCCAGTGATGGGCACGGCGCCCGCGCCCGGTGACGTCGTGGGTGCGGGCGCGATGGAGGCCCTGAGCGACCTTGCGCCCGCCATCGCCCTACGGGCGTTTCGCGCGGAGCCCTCGTCCTCCCGCCGGGCCAGGGACGTGACCCTCGCGACGAGTCCCGCTCGGGAAGGGGGGCATGGTGGCTCCTCCCGTCGAGGCCTGCCTCGCGCTCCGGCGGGAGGCGGGGAGCCTCCTGCCGGTGGATGCAGTCGGACACGGATCGCCGTTCGCCGACGGCGGGCCGCACACATAGGGTGGTGAGAGGATGCCGGATCAGCCTCCTGCGTCGATCCCCTCTGGAGACGGTCGGTCAGCAACGGGGGAGGCACAGGCGACAAGTCCCCAGCAGGCCTACATAGATGAGATGGTCCGCAAGCGGGGCTACGTGCTCGACTACCACAAGTACATGGCCAACGCCGACTACCCGGTCTTGATGGCAACCAACAACCTGGTGGAGTCGGTCTACCTGAAGCCCCGGCTGCTGGACCGGCGTACCAAGGAGCTCCTGTTCATCGTGAGCCTGACCGTGATGCGGGCGGCCAAGTCGCACATCGTCAGCCACATCAAGGTGGCGATGGAGCTGGGGATGACGCCGGCCGAGATCCTGGAGGCGATCGAGATCGCCATCCCCGAGGCCGGCGTGGTCGCCTTCCAGGGGGGCCTCGAGGCCTGGTGCGAGGCGGTCCAGGCGGTGCCCCTGGAGCCGAGCGTGGACCACGTCGTCGCCACCGACCCCCCCGGTGAGGTGAGCTAGGGGCTCGGCGGTCGGATGCGGCGGTCGGCTCCGGAAGCTTGGGCCACGGTCGTGGCCCTCCCGAGGGGGGACGGGCGTGCGTCCCCGACCGCCGGCTCGCCTCTGGGGGCTGCCTTCAGTTGGCGGCGACCACCGAGAGGCCGAAATCGACCTTCCTGGTGCCGCCGGACGCCGGGGCGGAGGTGGCTGGTCCTGCGGCCGAGGGCGCGGCCCCGATCGGGGGACGGCGCCGGTGCCTGAGGGGCGGGATCGAGCGGGACCTCGCTCGGGCCGGTCGGTGGCCGAGCGGTTCGTCGAGGTCAGGGCGCAGGACGGGTTGTCCCTGACCGGCATGGAGATGCGGCCCGGCAAGGCGGCCGGCGCCTGCCTGGTCTGGGTGCCCGGCTTCGGGGTCGGCTACGACCTCCCCCAGTGCGCCCGGCTGGGCCGGGAGCTGGCCCGTCGTGGGATCGCCTTCGTCTCCGCTGGCCTGCGTGGGCAGCATGGCGGCGTCACCGGCTGGCGCTATCGCGACCACCGGGTCGAGCTGGCCCGGGTCGGAGGCTGGTGGGAGATCTTCGAGGAGTCGGCGTGGGATGTCGCCGCCTGGGTCGAGCATGCGGTGGCGCTCGGCCACCGGCAGGTCGTGCTCGCCGGCCACAGCTTCGGTGCCCTTCGCGCCGTCTTCTATCTCGCTCGGTGCGTCGACCCCCGGGTCGCCGCCTTGGTCACGGTCTCTCTCAGCTTCGGCTTGCGGGCCCTGGACCCGGAGACGGCGAGGCTGGCGGCACGATTGGTGGCCGAGGGCAGAGGCGAGCAGCTCCTGCCCGAGGGCAGCTGGCCGCACGGGTTCGGGACCACCACGGTGAGCGCTCAGACCTACGCCAGCTGGTGGCGGGTGGCGCCCGGCTTCTTCGGCCCTGGGGGCGAGCACTTCGCGGGCATCACCTGTCCCCTGCTCGTCCTCTACGGGTCGGCCGACGTTGGGGGGCAGGAGGAGATCGGGCTCGTCATCCGCCTGGCCAGGGCAGCGCCGCGGGCCGAGGGCCACGTGCTGGAGGGCGTCGGTCATGGCTACGTGGGGGGCGAGGCCACGATCGCCGAGGCCATAGCGGCCTGGATCGCCACCTTGGCGCTCGACGAGGAGGGCGATCGGGCACGGACGTGATCGGGCGGAGGCGGGGTGGGACGGCGCGGCTCGCCCGGCCTTCGGAGCAGGGGTTTTGGAGGTGAAGGATGCAACAAGGGGTGACCAGGAGCGGATGGCCATGCCGGTAGGGAACCCTGAGGCGAAGGCATGGGCTCGCCAGCACGTCAAGGGTCTGTGGACGACCCCGATGATCCCCATGCGTGCGGATGGCTCCATCGATCATGAGGGCATCCGCCACAACGTGGAGTACATCCTGGCCCTGGGCGTTGGAGGCATAGGCTTCGGGTTCTCCGAGCCCTGGTACCTCACGCTGGCGGAGCGGATGGAGGCCTTCTCTGTCTTCGTGGACGCGGTGGGGGGGCGGGTCCCCTGCTACGTTCACGCGCTTGACTACAGCGTGCCTGAGACCATCAACCTGATCCGTCACTGCGAGCGGATCGGGGCCGACGCGGTCATGCTGTGGACCCCGATGGAGTTCGCCAAGACCGAGGACCTGGCGGTGGAGTGGTTGGAGTACGTCGCCGGTCAGGTCCGGATGCCGATCTTCGCCTACAACACGTACCATGCCGGCCTCAGTTACTCCATCCCCGCCATCAGGCGGATCGCCGAGATCGAGAACGTGGTCGCGCTCAAGGACGCGGTCAACGATTTCGGCCACACGGTGGAGGCGCTCCGCGCGGTGGGCGATCAGATCGTCGTCAGCAACCCCCTTGAGGAGTACCTCCCGGCGATGCTGCTCTACACCAACCAACAGGTGTTGCTGGGCACGACGTCGGTGTTCCTGATGCAGAGCCCCCGCCTCCGGCCGATCCAGGAGTACGTCGAGCTGATCCACCAGGGGAAGGTCGCCGAAGCCTGGGATCGCTACTACGCGTTGAAGCCGCTCCGTGACGTCTGGAGCTCCATCTATCAGGTCCTCTGGGATCAGGATGCCGCGGTGCATCCGATCGCGACCATCAAGTACTGGATGGACCTGATGGGCATGCGAGGCGGGACGGTGCGACCGCCGCTCAAGCCGCTCTCGGAGGAGGCAAAGGCTGAGTTCCTGCGCCGGCTGGAGGCAACCGGCTGGCTGGAGCGGCTGTGTGGGCCCTAGGCCCGCCTGGCCGCCCGCTCGTGGGCTCCACGGCCTGCCCGCAGACGATCAGGAGATGGACATGACGGGACGTGCGCGCCTGATACTGGCCGAGCCAGCCGGCCCGGTGCTCTACCTCGGCCTCAACCGGCCGGAGAAGGCCAACGCGATGAACGCCGAGATGCTGCGCCAGTTCGACGAGACGCTGGAGCGCGCCCGTGAGGACGACGAGGTACGGGTGGTGGTGATCTACGGCCGGGGACGGGGCTTCTCCGCCGGCTACGACATGGACGGGCGTGACCATGCCGATGCCGATGGGCGGCGGGACCCGCTGGTTGAGTACCGTGACGACCGTAGGCTGGTCGAGCGCTGGCTCAGGGTCTGGGAGTTCCCCAAGCCGGTGATCGCCCAGGTCCATGGGTACTGCATGGGCGGTGCGACCCAGCTGGCCTTCCTCTGCGATCTCACCTACGTGGCCGAGGATACCCGCATCCAGTACGCGGCCATGCGGGCCGGCGCCGGCCTCATCCCGCCCACGTGGGCGTTGGCGATCGGGCCCAAGCGGGCCAAGGAGTTCGGGTTCCCCGCCGGCGCCACCATCACCGGTGCCGTGGCGGCGGAGTGGGGCTGGGCCAACCGGGCGGTCCCCGCCGATCAGCTGGCGGAGGTGGTGGCGGAGATGGCGACCCGGATCGCCGCCGAGCCACCGGGGCTGGTGGAGCTGGAGAAGGCAGCGATCAACCGGGTCTTCGAGGCCGCAGGGTTCCGGACCAGCCTGCTCACCGGCGCCCTCAGCAACGCGGTCGGGCATGGCAGCCTCGAGAGCGCTGCCATCCACGCCGAGCTCCGGGAGCTGGGGGCGAAGGAGTTCGCCCGACGCAAGGAGGAGCGGGTGCAGGAGCTGATCCGGCGACGTCGGGCGCCGGGGAGAGGCGAGGCGTGAGCGGGGTCGCGGACCTCCCGCTCCTCCTTGAGCGTCTGCTCCTCCCCCCTGCGATCACGATCGTCGGGGCCTCGCCCAACGGGCACATCACGAGCCACCTCCTGCGCAACCTGGAGAACCGGTCCTGCCGCTTCGGAGGCCGGGTCCATCTGGTCAACCCCGCCTACGCGCGACTGTTCGACCGCCCCTGCCTCCGCAGCCCTGCGGAGATCGAGGGGGAGCCCGGCTTGGTCTACCTCCTGGTCCGGCCCGAGGCGTGCCTCCCCTCCCTCGAGGCGTTGGGGGAACGGGCCCACGGCGTCATCCTCTTCCCCGACGCCAGTCACGAGCCGGGTGGGTACGAGGAGGCCGTCTCGGCCTGGGGGCGGGCGCACGACGTGGGCGTCCTCGGCCCGCAGTCGAACGGCCTGGTCTCCCTCCCAGGGCGGGTGCACGGGCTGCTGATCCCGGTGGCGGAGCGGCTGGCCGCCGGGGAGGTGGCCATCCTGGCCCAGAGCGGCGGGGTCCTGGGCGGCTTGGTCAAGTCCCTTGCCCAGCGGCGGGTGGGGCTGCACGCGGCCCTGGAGTACGGCACCGGCTGCATGTTGGGCCTCGAGGAGCTGGCCATGGCCCTGCTGCGCAGGCCCGAGGTCCGCCTCCTTGCCCTCTACGCCGATGGGCTGGCCTCGGTGGATGGCTTCGCCCGGGTGCTGGAGACGGCCGAGCGGGCGGGCAAGGCGGTGGTGGCGATGATCGCCGGTCTCTCGGACGGGGCCCGTCGGGCGGTCGCGTCCCACAGCGGGATGGCGGTCACGCCGCGCCGGGTCCTGCGCGGCCTGGCCAGCCAGCATGGCGCCCTGCTGGTCGACACCCTGGACGAGCTGGTGTGGTCCATCGAGGCCCTGCACGGGGTGGGCTACGAGCGACCGCCGGGGTCGGAGGTGGCGGTCTTCAGCGACTCGGGGGGAGGCGCGATCGCGCTCGCTGACGCGCTCGCCTCCCAGGGGCTGGGGCTGGTCGAGCCGGAGGGGGAGGCCAGGGATCGGATCGGGGCACGCTTCGGCACGGCCCTCAACCCCTTCGACTTCGGCAGCGCGAGCATGGGCCACGTTCGTGAGCAGGCCGAGGACGTGCGCGCGGTGGCGTCCGAGCCGCGCTACGGCGTCTTCGCCTTCGCCTCCACCATCGGGCTCGCTACCGCCGAGCAGTCGGTGCACGTCGCCCAGATCGATGAGTTCACCGCGACGGTGGAGGGCCTCGGCCGCTTCCCCTTGATCGCCAGCCCCGTCCCGCTTGCCGCCGACGACCCTGATCCACTCCAAGGACGGCGTGCGCTGCTCGGCCTGGGCTCGCTGGAGTCGGCGGCCAAGATCCGGGCGCTGGCCTGTTGGGCCCGAGGGGGCGCGGCGTCGTCGGCGCCGCCCGTGCCTCGGCCCCGCCGTGCCCCGGCGGCGCCTGGGAGGGCATCTGCCTCCGTGATCTCCGGCCGGCCCGCCCAGGGCCTGCTGCGGGACCTGCCCGTCGCCTGGCCCTCGCAGACCTGGCTCAGCACGCTGGCCGATCTCGATACCGGCCCCCGGATCCCGTTCCCGGTGGTGGTCAAGACGGAGGCGGGCCTGGCCCACCGCGCACGGCTAGGGGGGGTGCTGCCGGGCATCGACAGCGAGCGGGACCTGCGCAACGCCGTCCGCTACCTGCTCGACCGTTTCGGAGGGCCGATCTCCATCGCTCAGCTCGTCCCGCACGATGAGGAGTACTTCCTGGGCGCCTACCGGGAGGCCGCCATGACCCTGATCTTGCTCGGGGCGGGCGGGGCCCAGGCCGAGGACGCTGACGTGCGTCTGGCCCCGCTCCGTCCCGAGCAGGCGCGCGCCTTCGCCGAGCGACACGCCCCTGACCGGTGGAAGGAGGTCACCGAGCTGCTGCTGGCCTTCCAGGACTGGCTCCAGGGCGCGCCCTGGGTGGAGGCGGTGGACCTCAACCCCGTCGTGCCGGGGGCGGATGGCCTGGTCGTGCTCGACGCCAAGATCCACGGCGTCCCCCGGTCGGATCCCCTCCACGGGTAGAGAACGGTGGTGGTGGACGCCCACCTCCACGTCTGGCACGCGGTGTCGCACGCGACCCCCTGGCGGCCGGGGTGGGCACGCCACGCCCATGGCCCCCGCTTCCAGGTCGAGGACGCGACCCGAGCCATGGAGGGGGCAGGGGTCGCGCGAGCCATCCTCATCCCGGCGGCCTGGGATGTGCGCGGCAACGAGCTGGTGGAGGAGGCGGCGCGTCGCTTCCCTGAGCGCTTCGCCGCCTTCCCTGTGGCCGACCTCCGCTCCCCGCTGGATGCCGCCGCCTTGCGCAGCTGGATGGAGCGGCCGGGTGTGCTCGGCCTGCGTCAGATGTTCCCGCCCGGCGTCCGCTCCCGGCTGGAGGACGGCAGCGCCGATTGGCTGTGGCCGGCCGCCGAGGCGGCCGGGGTCCCGCTCATGCTCTGGATGCCCGGCCAGCTCCGGCATCTCGGGCCGATCCTGCGCCGTCACCCTCGGCTGAGGGTGACGCTCGACCACCTCAACTTGGGCATGGGGCCGACCTCCTCCGAGCGAGCCACGGCCCTGCGTGAGCTGTGCGCGCTAGCCGACCTCCCCAACCTGGCGGTCAAGGCCTCGGCCTTGCCCTGCCTGGCTCCCGAGGAGACGTATCCCTACCCCAGCGCCCAGCGGCTCGTGCGCCAGGTCGTGGACGCCTTCGGCGCTCGACGGGTCTTCTGGGGCTCTGACCTGGGCCGGTTGCCCTGCTCCTATCGGCAGGCGGTCTCGATGGTGCTCGAAGGATCGGCTGGCCTGAGCGAGGGTGAGGTCGCCCTGGTGATGGGCCAGGCCATCTTGGAGTGGCTGGGATGGGGGCCGCAGACGGCGTCGGAGGCACCCGCGCCCGGGCGCTGACCCCTCGGTCGCGCGAGCCGATGGTCGGTTGATGGACGAGGTCCAGGGTCGCTCGTCGCCTGGCTGGAGCTGGGGTCGCCCCCTCCTCCGCCGGGCCTCATCCGACACGGGGGCGCCGGTCGCCGGTCGGCCCGAGCTGGGGTGCGCGCGCCGCCAGCGCTGAGCCGTCTCCTTGCGCCTCCGCTGCCCCGCCGACGTCTCCAGGGCCGCCTCGACGTCCCCTCCCGATCGGGCCGGTCGGGGTGACGCATGCGTCGCGGGGACGCGTCGGGAGGGGGCCCTCGGCCGATGGGGCCGAGATTGCCTCGGGCACGGGGAGGCGATATGGTGGACGCACGGATCCCGAGGGAGGCTGCCAGATGATCAGAGCCATCGGCCATGTCGCGCTCCAGGTCCCCGACCTGGAGCAGTCGGTGCGCTACGCCGTCCAGATGATGGGGCTCCGGGAGGTGGAGCGACGGGACGGGAGCGCCTTCCTGACGCACGGGGCGATGCACCACTCGCTCCAGTACGTGCAAGGCCCGCGCGCCGCGCTCGACCACATCTCCCTGGAGGCGGACGGTCCCGCCGGCCTGGAGCGCCTGCGCGACGCCCTCGCCCGATCCGGCGTACGCGTGCTCTCGGAGACCCCGCAGGAGCCCGGCCTGGCCCAGGCCTTGCGCTTCCTGGGGCCGTCGGGGGTGGTGGTCGAGGTCTACGCGGGCATGGAGGGAGGGCAACCCTCGTACGTCCCCAGCGGGGTGCGGCCTCGGAAGTTCGGCCACATCACGCTCAAGAGCTCGAACCTCCGTGAGCTGCAGGACTTCCTCACCTCCGTGCTCGGCTTCAAGCTCTCCGACGACATCGGGCCGGGGGTGCTGGTCTTCCTGCGCTGCAACCCCGACCACCACGGGCTCGCCATCGCGGCGGGCGCGGACGGCCACCACCACTACGCCTGGGAGGTCGAGAGCATCGCCGACCTGGCCCGGCTCGGGGACCTGCTGGACACCCAGGGACGGTGCTTCCTTTGGGGGCCCGGCCGGCACGGCGCCGGGGACAACATCTTCACCTACCACCACGACCCAGCCGGGGCCATCGTCGAGTACTACGCGGACATGGAGCGCATCTACGACGACCGGCCCCCACGCACCTGGGACCTCCACGACCGCCGGGCCGCCAACCTCTGGGGTGCGTCCTTCACGCCCGAGTTCATCGAGGACGGCCTACCCAACGCGGGCGTCGACGAGGGTGGGGGGAGGTGAAGGCGGTCGTCCTCCATGCCTTCGGCCCGCCCGACGTCCTCAGCTACGAGGACTGGCCGGACCCGGGGCCGCCTGGTCCGGACGAGATCGTGGTCAGGGTGGGGGCGGTCAGCGTCGGCCGGTTGCTGGACCTCGGCACTCGCGCTGGCACCAACCGGTACTTTCGCGGCCAGCTGCCCCACATCCTCGGGAGCGAGCACGCCGGGATCGTGGTCGAGGTCGGTCGCGACGTCCACCACCTGCAGGTGGGCGATCGGGTGGCCGTGTTCAGCTCGGTGAGCTGCGGTCGGTGCCGGTTCTGCGAGGAGGGCCGGGAGGACGCCTGCCCGGAGACGGAGCTGATCGGCGTGCACCGGCCGGGGGCGGACGCCGAGCTCGTCCAGGTGCCGGCCTCCATGGCGACCGTGATCCCGAAGGACCTCCCCTTCACGGTCGCCGCCGCCATGGCCCTGACCGGCCCGGTCGCCTGGACCCAGCTGGACATGGCCGGCCTGTGCCCGGGGGACTGGGTACTGATCAACGGTGCCGCCTCCGGCCTGGGGTCGATGACGGCGGTGGTGGCCAGGCACCTCGGCGCCCGGGTGATCGGGACCTCACGGAAGGCCTGGAAGCGGGCCTTCCTCCTCGAGCTCGGCCTGGAGGCGGCCCTCGACGCCACCGCCCCCGGCTTCGAGGAGGAGGTGCGCGAGCTGACCGGGGGCGCGGGCGTGCAGATCGTGGTCGAGAACATCGGCTCGGCCGAGGCCTGGCCCCACCTGCTCGGAGCCCTGGCCCGGCGGGGGACGGTGATCTCCTCGGGCGCCTTCATCGGCGACCGGCTGCCGCTCGACCTGCGCTCGCTCTACCAGCAGAGCCAGCGGGTGATCGGGGTGCGGACGGCCACCAAGCGCGGGGTGGCCGCCTTCTGGCGGGAGGTCGCCCCGCATGTCCGTCCCGTCCTGGATCGCACCTTCCCGCTCGCCGAGGCGGCCGCTGCCCATCGACACCTCGAGTCCAGCGACAACCTGGGTCGGGTGGTCCTGGTCCCCACCGAGAAGGCCGGCTGAGCCCGCCCACCCCCACGCCGCCGCTCGCGCGTCTGGCCAGCGAGGGAGATACCACCGTGGCCATGTAGACGGGGTCCGAGGCTCGACAGGCAATCTGGCCGGACGAGGTACCGCACCCTGCCCCGGGGCACCGGGGCCCGGGGCCGAGCCTCTGTACGGGGTCGTTGACAAACAAATCAGATGTCTTAGCATTTTCCGCGGGATGGCCAGGAAGGGGGACGGTCGGGGAGACGGCCCGATCCCGGACACGGCTGACGATGGAAGGAGGGAGGAGGCGCTTGAGCCGATCCCCCCGGCGCGGCGGGGTCGTGAGGACCCCCCGCAGGGGTGGGGCCGTGGAGGCCCTCCACGTCGCCGGGCGAGGCCGGGCCGGGACCTGACCAGGGTTGACGCCGTCGCTGACGCGCGACGGAGCGATCGACAGGAGGCGATGGAGGGCCTGGGACGCAAGAGGAGATTGGCCCTCGGGGAGCGGTAGGTCGAGGGGTGGCCGGCGCCAGGTAGAGGGCGACCGCGCCTGGCGCCGTCCGCGCCCGCTATGGGGTCACCATGGAGTCACAGAGCGATACGGCCAACTCGATGCCCACCCTCGGCTGCCGGGCCGATCACGTGGGGAGCCTGCTGCGCCCCGCGGGGCTGCTCGAGGCCATGAGCCGGGCCCGCGAGGGCTTGATCGACCCTGAGACCCTGCGCAGGGTCCAGGACGAGGCCATCCTCGGGGCGCTGGACCTCCAGCGCCAGGTCGGCCTTGGCATCTTCACCGACGGCGAGTTCCGTCGGAGCTGGTTCGCTGGGGCGTGGAGCGAGTCGATCGGGGGCCTGGCCCCGGCCGAGCGCCCGGCCCCGGCCGGGCCAGCCGGCTGGCGTGGCCCCCATCGCGAGCTGGCCCGGGTGGCCCTGGGGGAGGTCGGGACCTCGCATGCCGTCGTCGACCGCGTGCGCCCCCTCCGTCGCCTGGCCCAGGAGGAGTGCGCGTTCCTCCGCGAGCATGCCCCTGGGCCCTTCAAGATCACCCTGGCGGGGGTGGTCTCCCAGGCGCTTCGCTGGTACCGGCCGGGGCTGAGCGATCGTGCCTACCCGACCTTGGGCGACCTGATCTCGGACCTGGCCGGGATCCTGCGGGCCGAGGTCGAGGCCCTGGCCCAGGAGGGGGTGTCGTACCTGCAGCTCGACTCCCTGGTCTACACGATCCAGCTCGCGGACGCCGCTCACCGGGCTCGGCTCGTCGAGGCCGGCGTCGATCCCGACTGGCTGCTGGAGCAGGCCATCGCCGCCGACAACGCGGTGCTCGCCCCGGCCCGATCCCGGCCCGGCCTCTGCCTCGGGCTCCACATGTGCCGAGGCAACAACCGGAGCGCGTGGACCGCCGACGGGAGCTACGAGGCGGTTGCGGAGCGGGCCTTCAGCGAGCTGAGGGTCGACCGTCTCCTGCTCGAGTACGACAGCGAGCGGGCGGGCGGGTTCGAGCCGCTGCGCTTCGTCTCCAAGGACAAGGTCGTGGTCCTCGGCCTGGTCAGCACCAAGGTCCCGACCCTGGAGTCCCAGGACTGGCTGCTGCGTCGGATCGAGGAGGCCGCGCGCTACGTGCCGGTGGAGCGGTTGGCGCTGAGCCCCCAGTGCGGGTTCGCCTCCACGGCGAGGGGCAACCTCCTCGGGGAGGACGACCAGCGCCGCAAGCTCGAGCTGGTGGTCGAGACCGCGCGCCGGGTCTGGGGGGATGCATGAGGGGGCGCCAGGGCCCTGCCGGGGTGGCGGCGCCCAACGCCGATCGCGGACGGGCGGCGGCGACAGCGAGCGCCGCCGGGCCCGTCGTCGTGCGGGCCGTGGGCCTGGCCCGGGCGTTCGGTCGGACGCAGGCCCTGCGGTCGTGCTCGGTCGACCTGCGGGCGGGGGAGATCCACGCTGTGGTCGGCGAGAACGGCTCGGGCAAGAGCACCCTGGTCAAGATCCTGGCCGGCGTGCTCGCCCCCGATCGCGGGCATCTCGAGGTCGAGGGGCGGCGCCTGAGCGGGTTCGCCTCCCCGAGGGAGGCGATCGCGGCCGGCGTGGTCGCCGTCTTCCAGGAGGTGTTGGTGGTGGGCGCCCGCTCGGTGCTGGAGAACGTCTGGCTGGGCGCCGACCGCCTCCTCCGCAGCCGGGCCTCGAGCGCGCTCAAGCGAGAGCAGGCGAGGGCGACGCTCGCCGAGCTGCTGGGCGAGGCCCCGGACCTCGACACGCCCGTGGAGGAGCTCTCCCTGAGCACCCGCCAGGCCTGCTGCATCGCCCGGGCGCTGGTGCGCAGGCCCCGGGTCCTGATCCTCGACGAGGCGACCTCAGCCCTCGACGTCGCCGTCCGAGAGCGGTTGTTCGCGATCCTCACCCGGCTCAGCGGTGAGGGGGTCAGCATCGTCTTCATCTCCCACCGGATGGACGAGATCGATCGCGTCGGGGATCGGGTCACGGTCTTGCGCTCGGGATCGACGGTCGGCACGATGGCCCGGGCCGAGGCCTCCCCCGCCCGGCTGGTCGGTCTCATGAGCGGCGACGAGCGGAGGTCGGGCTCATCGGACGAGCTCGCCCGTCCTCTCCCCGGTCGGGTGGTGCTGCGAGCCGCTGGCCTGCGGTTGCGGCCGGGCGCGGCGCCTGTCGACCTCGAGCTCCGGGCCGGCGAGCTGGTCGGGCTGGCCGGCCTGGACGGCCACGGTCAAGACGTCTTCCTGGCCGCGCTCGCGGGCCAGGTGGCCGGCGGTGAGGTGCAGGTGGAGACCGAGCGAGGGTGGGCGCCGGTCCGCTCGCCCGCCCGGGCCGCGGCCCTCGGGATCGCGTACGTGCCCCGTGATCGCCAGGCCGACGCGCTGTTCCCCACGCTCACGATCCGGGAGAACTTCGGCCTGCCCACGGTGGCCCAGGACACGCGCGGGGGCCTGATCTGGCTCGCCCGCACCGAGCGTCGCCTGGCCACCTACGTGCGTCAGCTTGGCATCAAGCTCGCCCAGAGCACCGACCTGATCGGCACCTTGAGCGGGGGCAACCAGCAGAAGGTCGTGATCGCCCGCTGGCTCGCCGCCGGCCCACGGGTCCTCCTCCTCGACGACCCCACGCGGGGGGTCGACCTGGGGACCAAGCGTGACATCTACCGGCTCCTGGCCGAGCTGACCCGATCCGGGGTGGCCGTCGTCATGCTCTCCACCGAGCTCGACGAGCACGTCCGGTTGATGGATCGGGTGCTCGTCTTTCGCGAGCACGAGCTGGCCGCCGAGCTGCCCCGATCGGCCCTCTCCCGCCAGGCGTTGGTGGCCAGCTTCTTCGGCGAGGGGGCGCCGTGAGGGGGGTTCGACGCCGGCTCCGTCGGCACCCCCACCTGCTGGCGCTGGCCCTGGCCCTGGCCTTGGTCGCGGCCAACGCCCTTGCCCAGCCGCGCTTCCTGCGCCCCGCCGGCTGGGCTCCGGAGCTGGCCGTCTTCGCGCCCCTGGCCCTGGCCGCCATGGCCAGCGCGCCGGCCATCGTGAGCGGGGGGATCGACATCTCCATCGGCCCCCTGATGAACTTCGTGAGCATCGTCTTCGTGCTGCTGTTGCTCCCCAGGGGGCTCGGTCGGCCGGAGGTGGCGATCCCGATCGTGCTCGCGCTGGGGGCGGCGGTGGGCGCCATCAACGGCACGCTGGTCGCGGTGCTCCGGTATCAGCCGGTCATCGCCACCCTCTGCATGCTGTTCATCCTGAGCGGGATCAACCTGGGGCTGGCTCCCACCCCCAAGACCGCCCCTCCCAATTGGACCCAGCACCTTGCCGGGAGCGTCGGCCCTGTCCCTGGGGGGGTGGTGAGCCTGGGCTCCGTCCTGGGGTGCTGGATGCTGGTGCGACGCCTTCCTTACTCCCGGATGCTGCTCGCCGTCGGCAGCAACGACGTGGCCGCCTTCTCTGCCGGGGTCGACGTGGTCGCGGTCCGGGTCGTCACCTACGCGCTGGGCGGCCTCTTCGCCGCCGTGGGCGGCCTCGCCCTGGCCGCGCTCGCGCAGTCGGCCGACCCCACCTACGGCAGCCAGTACGCGCTCATCGGGCTGGCCGCGGTGGCCCTGGGCGGGATCCCGATGGGCGGTGGCCGGGGAGGGCTCCTGGGCGCCCTGCTGGGAGCCGCCTCGATCTACCTGATCCGCAACCTGCTCCTGGCCACCGCCGTCTCCGTGGCCTGGATCCAGGTCGTCTACGGCCTGCTGCTCCTGGTGGGGGTCGTCCTCAGCGCGGTGATGACGGCGCCGCCACGGCTCCAGGGGTCCGGGTCGTGAGGCCGGCACGGGGGGGTGAGGCGCGTCCCTGGGGGTCACCCCCGGCTCCCCGGATGGCGGGCCCACCGGCCGGCCCCGGCCGGGCCCCGAGCGGGGCGCCTCGGCCCTCCCTCGGGCCATCGGCGCTCTTGCCCATCGCCTCTCGCCTGCGGGGTGATGGCGGCGATGGATGACCGGCGCCTGCGCTCGCTGGCGGCCGGGGCCGGTCACCACCTGGCCGGTTGGCAGCGTCGGTTCCCGCTCTTTCAGCTCCTCGGCCTGGCCATGGTGTGCCTGCTCGGCGTCGTCTCCGTCGACGGGTTCGCCACCCCGACCAGCGTCGACTCCATCCTGGTGCTCTCCTCCTTCCTCGGGCTCGCCGCGCTGGGCCAGACCCTGGTCATCCTGATCGGGGGGTTCGACCTGTCGATCCCCGCCTTCATCCTCCTGGGGGCGACCATGATCGTCGAGCTGGCGGGGGCTGACCGGTGGCCGTTCGTGGCCGCCCTGGCGCTGGCGGTCGCGGTCGCCGTCGTGCTCGGGAGCATGAACGGCCTCATCTGCCACCTGTTCCGCATCCAGCCCCTGATCGTGACGCTGGGGATGAGCGCGGTCGTCGACGGCATCCTCCAGGTCTGGACCGGAGGTACGATCTCGGGGACGGTGCCCGGCTGGTTGGGCGCCCTGGCCTCGCCGTCGGCGAGGACGCTCGGGCTGCCCATCCCGCCCCTGCCGGTCCTCTGGCTCGCGTTCGCGGTCGTGGTCGGGGTGATCCTCCAGCGGACCGTCCCCGGGCGCTGGATGTACGCGACCGGGGCCAACCTGCGGGCGGCGAGGCTCGCCCTGGTGCCGGTCGGCGGGGTCTGGGTCGGAGCCTTCGCGGCCAGCGCGCTCTTCTCCGTGCTGACCGGGGTGCTGCTGGCGGGCTTCGCTCCCGGCGACACCAGCATCGGCGATCCCTACCTCTTCGAGGGGCTGGCGGCGGTGATCGTCGGTGGCACCGCCTTCGGGGCCAGGGGGGACTACTGGCGAACCGTGCTGGGGGCGCTGGTGCTGGTCGTCCTGACCACCGTGCTGGTCGGACACGGCCTCAGCGATGCGGCTCAGCAGATCCTCTACGGCGTGGTGATCCTCGTCGTGGTGATCGGGTATGGGCGTGATCGACGGCTGCGTGACCAGCTCTGAGCCGGGGAGGACCGGCCGTGGATGAGGCGATGTTCCGCCACTACATCGCGCTCTTCAACGCGCGCGACTACGAGCGGTTGATCACCTTCTACACCGAGGACGTCGAGCTCGAGCTCCCGGCCAGCAGCCCGCGGGGCCGAGAGGGGATTCGTCGCTATTACAGCGACCTCCATCGGTTCGTGCGCGAGCGGCTGAGGATCGACTTCCTGCTGGTGGGGCGGGACCGGATCGCGACCGAGCTCTACACCGAGTTCCGCTGCCTGCACGACCTGCCCACCTTCTCCTTCAAGCCGCTGGTCGCGGGCGAGGTCTTTCGCTGCACGAACTTCGTCCACTACGACCTGGTCGGCGATCGCTTCCGGCGGATTCGCGTGGCCCGGTACAAGGTGCACGAGGCCGATCCCCGGGCGCGGCCCGTCGCCGCGCGAGCGTGAGGTCGCCCGGCGGCATGGGACGGCTGTCCCTAGGTGGCGGTGGGCGTGTCGCCGTTGCCCGTCCGGCGGCTGCCCCGCTGCCGAGGCGCCAGCGGGTCGAGGCTGGGCCTGGCCCGGCCGGGGGCGCCGGCCCCGGTGGACCCTGGGCCCGTGATCAACCGATTGCTGGCCGCCGGTGGGCCCGGTCGGTGGAGGAGGATCTTGCGTAGGAGGCGGACCAGGGTGGCCCGCTCGTCAGGGGTCAGGGACGCCGCCCACTCGACCTCCCGGCGGTTGTTGCGCACGAACAGGCTCGAGGTCACCTGCCGGCCCCGGTTGGTGAGGTCGACCGTGACCACCCGGCCGTCGCTGGAGGTGCGTCGGCGCTCGATGAGCCCGTAGCGCTGGAGGGTGTTGAGGACGGCGGAGATGCTGGAGGGGGTGACGCTCAGCTGGCGGGCGATGTCCTGCGGGGACATGGGGCCGGTGGCGAGGACCAAGAAGAGGAGGCGAAAGCCGGCCCAGGTCAGCCCGGCGGGGCGATGGACGTGGGTCTCCAGGTCCTGCTGGATGCGGGCGGCGGCCCGCATGAGCCCGAAGATGACCGACATCGACTCAAGATCGGCGTCGGGGGTCAGACGAGGCGCGATCTGCCGAGCCCGGACCTCAAAGCCCTCGACGTCGACGCCCCGGGGGCCCTCGTCCAGGGGAGCGGCCGGCGAGCTCACCCCCTCGGCAGCCTGAGGGTCGAGAGGTCTCGGCGACATGGCTTCAAGCTATCACGCCAACGCCAGCCCCCAGCTCGCGCGCCGTGGCTGGAGGGAGAGCGGCCCCCCGGGGCTCGGGCCGGGGCGGCGCCATGGCCGCCGCGGCCCCGGCCCGACGGTCGCCTACCTGGCGAAGAGGGGGTCGAGCAGCGCCCGGGTGTCGATGGCGCCGGGAGGGTCGGGGGCGGTGCCCGGGGTGGACAGGTTCCAGCCGGGCTGCGCCCAGCGGTCCAGGTTGCCCCTGGTGATCAGCGGCTGGGGCTGGACGATGTCGCTGACCTTGACCCCGTCGCCCGCGAGCATGCGCTGCACGACGCTGACCACGAGATCGCCGAACCCGACGGCACCGCCGCCGGTCGCGGTCCCCTTGTAGCTCGATTGGTGTTGACGCCAGTACCCGAGCGAGCCCTTGAGCGCGGCCTGGTCGGTCACGACCGGGACCGGCCGTCCGGCCTTGATGAAGGCGTTGATGATGCCGGTCGCCATCCCTCCCGCTGCGGCCACCGCCGCGATCGGTTGCGGGTGCGTGCCCAGGAACTGCAGGGTCGCGGCCTCGGCCTGGGCGGGTGAGAAGTTCCCGGTGACCTGACCGATCACCTTCGCGTTCGGGCAGCGGGCGAGGACCTGGGCGAAGCCACGGAAGGAGTCGGCGTCGATCGAGATGCCAGGGATGCCGTGGACCTCGAGGATGTTGCCCTTGCCCCCGATGGCCTTCATGGCCGCGGCCAGGGTCTGAGCCGCGGCGAGGTAGGTGTTGGGGACGACGTTGACCACGTCCGGTGAGGAGATGGTGCTGAGGACGGACACGGTGGGGATGCCTTGTCGGGCCGCGTCGGTGACCAGGGGCACGAACGGGGTGCCAACGGTCACGTCGGCGACGATCAGATCCGGCTTCTGTTGGAGCAGGGCGTTGTACTGCTGGACCTGCGCCGACGTGTCGCTCGGGCTGGCCCCGGCGATCACGATCACCTTGCCCACGCCCGGCGTCGCCTGCAGCCCGTTCTTGACCGTGTTGAGCACATCGGCGGCGAAGTCGTTCACCGGCTGGTTCCAGCTCAGGCCGATCGTGACCGGGGTGTGGGTAGGCTTCCAGCTCGACCACGCGCTGGCGCGGACGGGATGGTCGTAGCCGTTGTAGTCCTGGCGGGCGGATGCGGGCAGCCTGGCCACGACACCGTCAGGGTCCTGGGGGGTGACGTAGCCGACCGTCCCGCAGCCGTTGCCGGAGGTGGACGTCGAGGCGCTGCCGCTGGGAGGCCCGCTGGCGGCGCCGCCACAGGCGGCCAGCCCAGCCATCAGGATCGTGCACAACGCGACGACCATGCCCCTGGGTCGCGCCGTCGTGCCGGGAACGTCGCGCATCTCCCTCTTCCTCCTTCCTTCGATGTCCTCCGATGCCCTCCCCTCCGGGAGGGTCGTGGGTCACGCCTCGCTGGCGAGACGACCGAGACAGGTTAGACACCACATATTGTGATATCTAATCATCGCGTCTGGTAGATCAAATCCCGGGCCGAGGCCGCTGCGGCGGCGGCGCGGGGCGCGGCCTGGCCCGTCTGCCCCGAGGCGCTGAGGCGTGACGTCGTCGGCCTTCGGGGCCAGCGAGCTTGACGGCAAGGGAGGGAGCCCCTAGGATCGGTAATGAGATGTCTAATCATCTCCCCTCACGCGATCCGCAGGGAGCTGTCCCCGTCGGGGGGTGGGACTACATCGTGGTCGGCGCCGGCTCGGCCGGGGCCACCTTGGCCTCCCGCCTGAGCGAGGACCCGGGGCTGTCGGTGCTGCTGCTCGAGGCCGGGCCGGACTACCGCTCCTCCGAGACCCCGTGGCCGTTCCGGGACCGCAGCCTGGGCCGGGAGCTCTCGCTGGACGCGGCCCAACCCCCGGACCACCCCGAGTTCTTCTGGAGCGCCATCTCGGCCCGGCGCAACCCTTCCCAGGAGGCGCTCCCGTATCGTCGGGGCCGGGGGATGGGGGGCAGCTCCACCGTGAACGGCCTCTGCGCCATTCGTGGCCTGCCCGAGGACTTCCAGCGCTGGGTCGAGGCCGGGGCGGTCGGGTGGTCCTTCGACGATCTCCTCCCGGCCTTCGTGAGCCTTGAGGACGATCACGACTACGGCGACCTCCCGTACCACGGACGTGGCGGCCCCATCCCCGTCTACCGCGAGCCGGAGTCAGGTTGGGGAGGTGCCGATCGAGCCCTGATGGAGGCGGCCATCGACCTCGGCCACCCGTACCAGGACGACACCAACGCCCCCGGGAGCACCGGGCTCGGACGGTTCGCGATGAACATCCGTGACGGCCGTCGCGTCTCCACCAACGACGGCTACCTCGAGCCCGCCCGCGGTCGCCCCAACCTCGCCATTCGGGGCCACAGCCACGTCGATCGGGTGGTGATCGAGGGCGAGCGCGCCCGCGGCGTCCGTCTCCTCGACGGGCGGGTCTATCGGGTCCACGAGCGTGGCGAGGTGATCCTCTGCGCCGGGGCGGTGCACTCCCCGGCCATCCTCATACGTTCCGGCATCGGGCCGGCCGCGTTGCTCCGCCGGCTGGGCCTCAGTGCGATCGCGGACCTCCCGGTCGGGGAGGGCGCCCAGGACCATGCCATCGTCTTCGTCGAGCTGCCCGTGCCCGTGGAGGCCATGCGCTGCGTCGGCAACCGGCCGACCAACGTCGTCCTCCGCTACAGCTCAGGCCTGGCTGGGGCTGGCGTCAACGACATGATGCTGCTGGCCACCAACCACAACTACTGGTTCGGGCGACCGACGGCGGGGGTCGCGGTCCAGATGAACCAGGTCTTCTCCCGAGGGCTGCTGACGCTGGCCTCCGCTGACCCCATCCAGGATCCCCACCTGGAGCTGAACCTGCTGTCCGACGAGCGCGATCTGATCCGCATGGAGGACGGCCTGCAGCGGGTCCAGGAGCTCATCCAGCACCCCGCCTTCATGGAGATCGCGCTCGGCCCGCCGATGGCCCCGCGCTCGCGCGCCGAGATCCTGGGGCAGGTCAAGGATGTCATGCACCTCTGCTCCACGGCCCGTATGGGGTCGCCACACGACCCGGCGAGCGTGGTCGACCCGGAGTGCCGCGTGATGGGCGTCGAAGGCTTGCGCGTGGTCGATGCCTCGATCATGCCCGAGGTCGTCCGGGCCAACATCAACCTGACCGTGATCGCGCTGGCGGAGTTGATGGCCAGGCGCCTGCGTCAGGGGCGCTCGGCGGTCGGTGACCACCCCCAGGCGACGTGATGCGCTTGACGCCCACCGCATCGTGACGGGCGCGCCCCCAGCCCGTCGCCGACCGGCGAGCAGCGTCAGGTCTTGAGGAGGAATGCGATGGCCAACAAGAGCGCAGCTCCGACCAAGTTTCCCAGCGTGGACTCCTTCCGTGGCCTCAACCAGCCGGTTCGGACGGAGTGCGACATCTTCGAGCTGGAGTACGAGGGTGAGCTGCCGCCCGCGCTCAACGGCGTCTACTACCGCTGTGGTCCCGATCCGCAGTTCCCGCCTCGAGCTGGCGACGACGTCTACATCAACGGCGACGGCATGGTCTCCATGTTCCGGATCGAGGACGGGCACGTGGACTTCAAGATGCGCTACGTGCGCACGGACAAGTTCCTACGCGAGCGCCAGGCCCGGCGAGCGCTCTTCGGGGCCTATCGCAACCCCTATACCGATGACCCCAGCGTCCGGGGGGTGGATCGCACCACGGCCAACACCAACGTGCTCTGGCACGGGGGCAGGTTGTTCGCGCTCAAGGAGGACGGGCTCCCTCACGAGCTCGATCCTTGGACCCTGGACACGCGCGGCAAGTGGAGCTTCGACGGCCAGTTGCGATCCCGAACCATGACCGCCCATCCCAAGGTCGACCCCGTGAGCGGGGAGCTGGTGTTCTTCGGCTACTCCGCGAAGGGTGACGAGCTGTCCACGGATATCGCCTTCTGCACCGCCGACGCCGACGGTGAGCTGTTGCTGGAGGAATGGTTCCAGCCGCCCTACTCCAGCATGATCCACGACTGGGGCGTGACCCAGGAGCACGTCATCTTCCCGATCATGCCCCTGGCTGCGGACCCCGATCGTCTCCGTCGGGGCGGTCCGCGTTGGGCGTGGGACCCGAGCAAGCGCACGTACCTGGCCGTGATGCCTCGGCGGGGCACCGCCGCCGACATCGTGTACTTCGAGGGGCCGCCCCGCTGGTCCTTCCACGTGATGAACGCCTTCACCAGCGGCACCCGCGTCTGCATCGATCTCTGCGTGGGCGAGGTCGCCCCGTTTGCCGACCACGAGGGGCGATCGCCCGACCCCGAGCGGACCGCTCAGTACCTCACCCGCTGGACCTGTGACCTGGCGCGGGGAGGGGGGAGCTTCGAGGAGCGGATCCTGTGGGGGGGGATGCACAGCGACTTCCCCGAGGTCGACCGTCGGGTCTTGACGCAAGCCTATCGGCACGGCTTCATGATCGCCAAGGATCGCTCCCGGCCCGTCAATCCCGAGGTCGCGGTCGGGCTCTCCTACAACACCATCGCCCACATCGACCATCTGACCGGGGAGGTCGAGACCTACTACGTGGGGGAGGACGCGGCCGTCCAGGAGCCGGTGTTCGTGCCCCGCAGCTTGGATGCGCCGGAGGGGGACGGCTACTTGCTGACCGTCATCAATCGCTTCCCTCAGGCGCGAGGCGAGATGGTGGTCTTCGACACGGCCCGCCTCGCCGCGGGCCCGGTGGCAACCGTGCGGGTGCCCTTGTTCCTGCGCCCCGTCTTCCACAGCACCTGGGTCCCGATGGCGGAGTTGCCGTAGGCGACGTCTTCACCGAATTGCCCATCTCAGGGGATGGGCAGGGAGTTGTGAGGAGGAGGCGAGAGATGACGACCAGCGGCCCGACCATGCCGGTGCCCAAGATCGAGCTGGAGTACGTCTTTCAAATCCGCATCACCTTCAAGGAGCGGAGGCGATTCCAAGGCCCGCACGGGAAGCGGGTCTACGTGCCCATCGAGGGGGGTGAGGTCTGGGGACCGCGCCTCCAAGGTCGCGTGGTGCCCCGCAGCGGCGCTGACTACGCCGGCCCCGCGGGCCTCAACGCCCACTACATGCTGGAGGCTACCGATGGGTCGCTCATCTACCTGCACAATCGGGGCTACCTCTACCGAACGGACGGGAAGGACACGCCGCTCGATGACCCCACCTGGGGTGGCGATGCCCCGCATTACTTCCGCATCTGCCCAACCTTCGACGCCCCCATCGGCCCTCACGACTGGCTCACGCGGACGCTGATCATCGGCACCGGCGAGCGACACGCCTCCCCCGAGGACTACACCCTCTTCACCTACTACGCGGTCCGCTGAGGCCGAGGAGGGGCGCCTCGGCTCGAGGTCGCGGCACAGGATGACAACCAAGGAGCGATTGAGGTGGTCATGGCCCAGCGAAGGATCGCCGTCGAGGAGGCGTTCTCGATCCCGGAGGTCGCGGAGAAGCTCAAGGAGGTTGCCGGAGCGCCCGGTGTCAACCTGGACCTGCAGCTCCTGAGGGGGATCTACGCCGGGACCTGGCCCGGGAGGCGTCGCGCTCAGATCCTCGAGCGCCTGCTCGACCTGGAGGAGGAGCGGTTGCGCGACATGGACGAGCATGGGGTCGACGTCCAGGTGCTCTCGCTGACCTCCCCCGGGGTGCAGATGTTCGACGCCGACACCGCCTGCGAGCTGGCCAGCCTTGCCAACGAGCGGCTGGCCGAGGTCGTCGGCCGTCATCCCTCGCGCTTCGCGGGGTTGGCCAGCATCGCGCCCCAGGCGCCCAAGCGTGCGGCCCGGGAGATGGAGCGTGCCATCGAGGACCTCAAGCTCAACGGCGTCGTCATCAACTCCCATACCTCCAACGAGTACCTCGACGACCCCAAGTACTGGCCGATCCTGGAGGCCGCGGAGTCGCTGGATGCCTGCATCTACCTCCATCCTCGCTCCCCATCCGACGGGATGGCCGCCCCCTTTCGCGACTATGGGATCGAGGGCGCGCTCTGGGGCTATGGCGTGGAGGTCGGCACGCATGTGGTGCGGCTGATCGTCAGCGGGGTGCTGGACCGCTTCCCGAGGTTGAGGATCTGCATCGGCCACATGGGCGAGGCGGTCCACTTCTGGAGCTGGAGGATCGACCACATGCACGGCCCGGCCCAGGCGATGGGGCGGTCGCCGAGGCTGGAGCTGAGGCCCAGCGAGTACCTGCGACGGAACTTCGTCATCGCGACCAGCGGGGTCGAGGATCACGTGGCGCTCGAGTACTCGATCAGGGCGCTCGGCGCCGATCACGTGCTCTGGGCCATCGACTACCCGTACCAGCCGACCGCCCCGGCCGTCGCCTTCATGGACTCGGCGCCGATCTCCGAGGAGGACCGAGCGAAGATCTACAGCGGCAACGCGGAGCGGGTCTTCCATATCCCGCCTCCACACGCCGAGGAGCGGGCAGGCCGGGGCTAAACCTGTCTCCCGTTGCCGCCGAGTACGCAATAGCACTCACGCGGCACCCCTCACGGGGTTGCCCTTGCGGGCTTCGCGCTTCCCCGCCGCGTGCCCGGGAAGCCCGGGTCTTACCGCGGCTCTGCGCTTCGCGAAGGCTCCAACTGAGCC